>NZ_JAGKJL010000111.1:0-14429 GCF_020329495.1 Bradyrhizobium australafricanum
GCCTCATTATAGACTCGACGTCGCGCCCGTCGGCCCTGGCGTGCGTCTTCCTGACCTCGAAGTAGGCGCATCGCATGCTTGCGATGGAATCCGGTGATGTCGACGAACTCGTCCAATATCCGCGCCTTCTTCGCGCGATCCGAACGCCGATAGCGCGCGCCTGCGGCCGCCGTCAGTTCCTTCCGCGTTGCCATGCTTAGCCACCCCATCTTCGCCCCCGCTCGTTCCCGATCCAAGGGAGCAATTTACGTGAGGCAACGGCTCAGCATCCGGTAACAATTAGGGCGAGGCAATGCGCTTCCCATCCAGATCGACGCGCTACAGGGCCAACACCTTCTCGACATAGAGGGTGAAGAGTTCGCCATTGATGGGGCCGTCGATGACCCAAGGTGCGCTGATCTGGTCGTGCCGAAGCGCCGCGATGAAAGTCATGGTCTTCCAGTGACCGAAAGGCGCGGATGCTTGGAGCCGCTGTCCACTCGGTCCCCAGCCGCGCAGTGGCGCCATATTGGTCTTGATCCAGGTCTCGTCGATAAAGATCAGCCGTGAAGGGTCAATCTCGCCTTGATGGGCCTTCCAGCGTGTCCGCTTACGGGCGATGTCGGGGCGATCTTGTTCGACTGGCAGGATCGTTTTTTTTGAAGCTCAGCCCTTCAGCATGCACAAACGTCCACACCGCCCGCACATCTGTCTTGATCCCGCGCGCCGCCAGTTCCTGTGTCAGCTTCCGCAAAGTGAATGGTCCCGAGAGAACGCGCTTACGCAGCCAATCAGCATTGGCACCGGACAGAACCGGCTTCTTGTGACCGCCGATCTTGCCGGGCGAAACGCCCCCAGTCTCCCGTCTCAGATTGTTCCACTTCGTTACACAGGACGGGCTGATCTGAAGCGCCTCTGCAATCGAACGAACTGTCTCTCCTGCATCAGCTCGCGCCAGAGCCCGTTCACGAAGGTCTTCTGAATAGGGTCGCGTCATCCATGCTGGCCCCCGTTCTCCAGCACGGAGTTTGAATCAGAAATCGCTCCCGCTGGGAATCCCGATTCTGCGAAAAAACAACATGCTCTAGAGACCAAATAAAGCGCAAGACTCGGTCGGGGACGATCAGGGAAGGGGATCTGTCCACGGTCATACCATGACCAAACGTACGCTCCTCCTGATCCCCAACCGAACAAGCGTGCCGCTGCATCGGAAACAGCATTTCGCAATTCGTTACGACCTAAAACGGTTCGCGTTACAGCCACGTTCCGGTCCGATCTTTGTTGCGGTCACTGCTCAGGAAGTTCAACGATGGCTGTATTTTTGACCGTAACGCCCTGCGGGGGAGGGATACGGCGGCGGGTCAGACAGCTTCAGCTTCGGCCGGAACGTGGGTTTGGCAGTTGGCCGGACAAACCCTACTGCAGGCGCCGCAGCCGATGCAGGCGCCCTGATCACTCAGAACCATGACTTTTTTTTCGATCTCATCGTCCTCGTCATCGTCGAGATCGACAAGTTCGCCCTCCTCGTTGATTCCTTTCAACGTCATGACGTCCCGACCGCACACTTTGAAACAGCGGCCACAGCCGATGCACTTTTTGCCATCGATCGAGACCAGATAGTCTGGCGTCCAGTCGCGGCCATCGCGCGTTGCAAATGACATGAGTCGAAGCCCTCTAGGTATTTTCCAGCGCCTTCAAATCCAAGCTCTTGCGTTCGAGTTCGGCATAGGCATCGTGCGCCTTCTCTGCCACCGCCTTGATCGACGTCCAGTTGATGGGAAGTTCTTCCGAAAGATCGTGCAGATCCATTTTGGCTTGTAACGCTTTGGCCGACAGTTTCTTTAGTTCTGCCTTCAGTGTTTCACGATCGCTCATGAGTGCCCTCAATAGTTCGCCACGTCCGGAAATTTACGGATCAAGTCGATCCCGCTCCTGCCATATTTGTCTCCCTCCTGTGCGAGCATTGCGAGATTATCGAAACCAAAGCGATGCACATCGCGCAGCTGTTTGTTCACCGCGACCAGCCGACCTCCGATCAGCACCATGCGGCCAAAGCCTTCATGATGCATCTTCAGAATCGGCTGGATCATCACGCCGGTGGCCTTCTCAATCGAGAGTGCAACCGCATTGAAGAACAGCTCCAGCCGCCACAGCGTATCGGGATCAGGATCGCCGACGATCGGCAGCGCACGCCGCTTCTCCTTGTCCAAGATATAGGGTTCGAGCAGGTCGAAATCGCTCTTTGCTTCCCACGCTCCATTGGCATCCTGAGCGCGCCATATCTTGACGAGTTCCTTGAGGAACGGCGCATCAAGGTCGCCACGCGGCTGCTCCATTTCTACGGCCTCGGTCATCTCACCTCATTCGTCGAACTCGAATGTGCGGCGTTGGTCCTTCGCCAAGGCCTTGCGGAGCCAAGGCGGCGGCGTGCCCTTCAGGACGTGCTCGAGCTTTTCGAGCAGCACAAGGATGTTCTCTGGCTTGTTCACTTTGATGGGATGGATATTGTTGGCGACCACCCGCGCGGCGCCGGCACCGCCGATTGCGGCAACGTACAGGATTGCGCAATCCTTGATCGCTTCGATCTTCGGCGCCAACTTATCGTCGTTGCCGTCTTCCTTGAGATCTCCCTCAAACTCAACCGCCTTGAGAAACACGTGTCCGCTTGGCGCGACATCGTAGATAGCGATATTCTTTGCCCAACCAAAATGGGCATCGACCTGTCTTAGGTCTTGTGTGGCGAACGCGACCTTCATGCAATCGACCTCTCAGTCGCTCCCTTGGAGCTGCGGTTGGCGGCCGCCGCTGGCAGTGCGGCCCGACCCCGCCAGCTATCGGGCGTGGGCTGATGATTCTCCTCGCGGTCCGCGATCAGGAGATTGGCGATGTCGAAGATCAGATCGCGCGTACCACGATACCCGATGAATAATTGGTGTCCTGCGCCAAGCCGATCGAACATCGGAAAGCCGGCTCGATAGAACGGAATTTTCAGCCGAGCCGCCGCTTGCCTACCATGCGAATGCGTGATCAACAGGTCGCAACGCCTGGTTTTGGCAAGCTCTTCCAGATCCTCGAGATCGCCAATCAGCACCTCTTCGGTCTTGATCCGCTCGATCACGGCCGACTGCGTAGTCGTCACCGCCACGGCCACCTCCGCACCCATGTCGTGCAGCATACTGGACAGGTCGAACAGCAGGTCGGGCTCCGCCGCGATCGCAAGTTTGCGACCGCCGATATGGAAGTGCGTATCCAGCATTGCATCGGCCAGCTGGCCACGCTGGCGCCGATACTTCGACGGGACGGGGCGACCGCTGATCTCGCTCAAGAAAGTCATCAAGTCGTCGTTCGGATCGAGACCGCACAGCCGTTCGAACAAGCGAATGGGCACGCCCGTTTTGGCCTGCATGACCTCCGCTGCTCGCCGCATTTGCCCGCCGACCGCGATGGTCCATCCGGCACGCCCCATGCTCGCGATTTCGTCGACGCCTATGCCGCCGATGGTCGTTGCCGTAAACTCGTCGGGAATATGCCCATCGAGCGACCCCGCCAGATCAGGCAGGAACGACGGCCGCAACCCAAAATCCTCCAGGATCGTGCGGAGTTCATCAAGGTCACCGGGCGTGAGGTGACATCCTGGAAGAACATTCACCCTCGATGGATCGCGCAGGCCGCTGACGTTTGGCCTTTCCACCAGCAAATCCACAATGCGCGCCACAGCCTTCTCCCAGCCGTCCTGGAACGCACCTTTGAAATCAGGCGTGGAGACATAGACCAGCGGTAATTTCGCGAGCTGCGGATGCTTGTCGCGGATCAGCTTGAGGTAGGCATCCACATCGTCGCCGTTGGTCTCGGTGACGCCCGTCGAGCAGATTCCGATGATTTTTGGCTTGGTCCGGTTATAGATATTGAGTATCGCCTGCTCGAGATTCTCGTAGCCGCCCAGCACGGTCGCGACCTCGCTCATCGCGGTGGTCTGCAGTGGTACAGCTTCCTTGAAATGCCGCACAAAGAGGGTGAGCCCGAAGGAGGTGCAACCTTGTGAGCCGTGCAGAAGCGGCATCGCTCCACTTAGCCCCATGAAGGCAAAAGCGGCGCCGATCGGCTGACTCATCTTCAACGGGTTAACCGCGCATGCTTTTGTCGGCACCGTGGCAATGGCCATGACACGTCCCTATTCGGCGGCTTGCAGCCCGGCAGGCGGCGAAGACGACAGAACGTCCTCGATGCGTTGCTTGCAGCAACCACCGACTGCATTGGTGTGGTCTCTGACTGCATCGACGCTGCTTAAGCCATGAGCGTAGATCGCATCCTCAATTGTGCCGAGATCGACTGTGTTGCAGAAGCAGATCTTCCTCGCGCGCCGCGCCCCCTCCGTGACTGCCGGATCGCCGGCGACCACGGCCACCGGCGGCTGCATCTGCACCATCGCCTTGGCCAAGGCCTGCCATGGCGCTGGTCGACGTAGCTGCTCCCACATCGGGTTGAAGAGCGACTTATCGATCTCCTCCACCAGCTTGACCATTCCGACATAGCCCATATAGGCGTGGCACCGCTCCTGGTTGATATCGAGCCAAGGCATCGCCGCCTTCAACGCAACGAACTGCGATTTGCCGCCCGAAAGCATGATGTCCGCCTTGGCCTCCTTCAACATCTTGTACATTTCGCGCGGCGTCATATCCTCGATCATGTGGGCATCCTGCCCCATCAGCTGCTTGATGCGTTTCTTGTCCTCCCTCGTCGATTTCTTCACACTGGTTCCGACCAGTTCGAGACCGGCCTGCTGGAGTGCCGCAACAACCGACCAGGACTTGACGCCGCCGGTGATCAACAAAGCCTTCTTGCCCTTGAATCGTGGCTTGTACGGTCCGATCGCGGCCCATGCTCTCGCTTCCTCGCGGGCGATCACAGCTTCGGTGCGTCCAAGCAAATCCATCGGCGCGCCGCGCTCAACCAACAAGCGGGCAATCTGGCGCAGCGATTCGCTTGAATCCTGGATGCCGTAGAACGAGCCTTCGAAGAACGGAATGCCGTAGCGTTCCTCCATTTTGCGTGCGACGTTGAGCATGGCTTTCGAGCACACCAACATCGCCGCCCGTGCCCGATGGGATGAAGCGACTTCGCGATATTTGGCATCACCCGAGATGCAGGAGAGAATCCGGACTCCAAGCTCATCCAACAGAGGCTTCACTTGCCAGAGCTCTCCGGAGAGATTGTATTCTCCGATGAGGTTGACATCGTACGGTGTGGTGTAGTCCGGCTCTTGCGTTCCGATCACATAGTCGAGTAAGGCCTCGCCGGCGAGTTTGTTACCGAGGTTCTTCGAACCAACGAACCCCGGGGAATTGATCGGGATCACCGGCTTGCCGAACCTTTGAGACGCCGCCTTACAGACCGCGTCGATATCGTCGCCGATCATGGCTGGGATGCAAGTCTGATAGACGAAGACAGCGGGCGGGTCGTGCTTGTCGATGATCTCCTTGATCGCTTTGCAGAGCCGCTTCTCGCCTCCAAATACGATATCGGTTTCGCTCATATCGGTCGTGAATGCGGTGCGCCACAGACTAGAGCCGGAAGACGCCGCGCCGCGATTGTCCCACGAATTGCCTTCGCACGCGATCGGACCATGTACGAGGTGAGCGACGTCGGTAAAGGGCTGCAGCGCAATTTTTGCGCCGTCGAACGCACAGCCGCCCGCAGCGCTGCCAGGTTGCAGCTGTTTGGTGCAGCCCTTTTTGCGCTCAGCCTCCGACTTACTACCATTCTTGGCGCAGCCCGGTTCGTTGAAAATACTCTGGACCCTGGCCGCTAGCGAGCTCATTCGTTTTTCCTTTCGATCGAAATCAAATGCAAGGCCAACCATCATGGCCAACCACATGTCTCTTGCGACATCGCCGAAGTCCTCGGCGATGTCGCAGCGCATTGTCTGCCATCAACGAATGATGTCGAAGCTGTAGTCGGTTTTGCCTAGAACATTTGTTTTCTTGTCGATTTCGTCGAAGATCTTGTCGAGAATCTTCACCAGCACATTCAAGCCGCCCTGATAGCCCCATACAGGGGAGCGGTGATGGTGATGTCGATCGAAAATCGGGAATCCGATCCGAATCAGTGGCGTTCCCGTGTCGCGCTCCAGATACTTGCCGTGGGTATTGCCAATCAGAAAGTCAACCGGATCGGTAAACAAGAGCGAACGCATGTGCCAGAGGTCCCGCCCCGGATAGGCTTGGCAAGCCTGCCCAAATGGCGAGCTTGCAAACAGCACCTCCATTTTTTCCTGCCACGCCTTGTTGCCGTTGGTGGACAGCACATGAGTCGGTTCGGCACCGAGTTCGAGCAGAAAGGCAGCCAACCCATAGCAGAGATCCGGGTCGCCGTAGATGGCGAACTTCTTGCCATGGATATGCGCGCTGGAGTCCGCGATGGCATCAACCAGGCGGCCACGCTCTCGCGCAAGTTCCTCCGGGATCTCCTTGCCACTGATGCGCGATAACGCCACGAGAAAATCATCGGTTGCGGATACGCCGACCGGGTAATTGAAAGACACAACGTCCTGGCCATGCTGGGATACGAACGGCAGCGTTTTTTCCGTACACCATTGCTGCATGGAGATTGTCGCCTTGGCGTGAACCGCGTTAGCCGCATCTTCCAACGTGGTACCGCCGTCGTACATTCGGAACTCGCCGTCGGTCGGGGTATCGAAAACTTCAGAGTTATCGGCGAGAATCGTGTGCTTAATGTCCATCAATGCCAAGATTCGCTTGATCTCGCGAAGGTTTCCAACGGTATTGCCATCGAAACCGCCGATGATGTTGATTGCCTCGTTTGGCTCGCGCTCCAGCTTCGGCGCTGTTCCTGCCTTTCCGTCCCAAAAATGCTCCAGGATGCCCTTGAGCGCATTGTCATAGCCAGTGACGTGGCTGCCGACGAACGCCGGCGTGTGAGCGAACGGCACGTCGAACTCTGCCGGAACCGAGCCCTTTTCCTTCGATGTCTTGATGAAGGCGTTGAGGTCATCGCCGATCACCTCAGCCATGCATGTCGTCGAGACCGCAATCATCTTGGGCTTGTACATGTTGTAGCTGTTGGCGAGCCCGTCGATCATGTTGTTCAGCCCGCCGAATACAGCGGCGTCTTCCGTCATAGATGAAGACACGCAGGAGCTCGGCTCCTTGAAGTGCCGCGACAGGTGGCTGCGGTAGTAGGCCACGCAGCCTTGCGAGCCGTGGACGAAAGGCAGCGTACCCTCAAAACCAACCGAGACGAATACGGCCCCAAGCGGCTGGCAGGCCTTGGCCGGATTTACCGTGAGCGCCTCCCGCGCAAAATTCTTCTCGCGGTATTCAGCCGTCTTGGTCCATTCCTTGATACGTTCGACCTCGGCAGGATCGCGGGGATTTTCGAACATCTTCTTGTCGGCCAGCATTTTTTGGTATTCTGGACCACGGAACAGTTCGACATGATCGAGCACATGTTCTGCACTCTGCGCCATTGTTAAGATCCTTTACTATCGAAATTGATGTCGCCCCAACTCTCCCCAGAGAGCGGGATCGGTTGCTCTACTCTGGAACCAAGTGCTTTTTATTCTGCAGCCAAGAGCTTCGGCTTCGCAGCTTCCTTCCAGGGAGCCTTCATCTTCTTCCAGATCGGCGAGTTGACCGCCATGTCCATGTCCCGCGCGAAGATCGCAAAGCCGTCATAGCCGTGGTATGGGCCAGAATAGTCCCAGGAATGCATCTGCCGGAACGGGACACCCATCTTTTGGAAAACGTATTTCTCCTTGATGCCCGATCCAACCAGATCGGGCTGGAGCTTTTCGACGAAGCGCTCGAACTCATAGCCATTGACGTCGTCGTAGATGAGCGTGCTGTCCTTGACGTAATGTTGGGCGGTGCGCTGATAGTCGTCGTTGTGGCCGAACTCGTATCCGGTGCCCACGACTTCCATGCCGAGATCCTCGTACGCGCCAATCACATGACGCGGACGAAGCCCGCCGACGTACAGCATCACCGTCTTGCCCTCTAGGCGGGGGCGATATTTCGCGATCACAGCGTTCACCAGCGGTAGGTATTTTTCAATCACCCGCTCGGCGCCTTCCTTGATCCTGTCGTCGAAATAGCCCGCAATCTTGCGCAGCGATTCTGCGATCTTTGACGGTCCGAAGAAGTTATACTCGCACCAGGGAATACCGAATTTCTCTTCCATGTGGCGGGAGATGTAGTTCATGGAACGGTAGCAATGCAGAATATTGAGCTTTGCCTTCGGCGTCGCTTCGAGCTCAGCGAGTGAACCATCGCCGGACCACTGCGCAATCACCCTCAGGCCCATTTCCTCCAGCAGAATTCGCGACGACCAGGCGTCGCCGCCGATATTGTAGTCTCCGATGATCGCAACATCGTACGGTGTCGATTCGAACTTTGGTTTGTCGTCGGTCTCGAGCTTGTCGAAAATCCAATCGCGCACCGCGTCGTTGGCAATGTGGTGGCCAAGCGATTGCGACACGCCGCGAAAGCCCTCACAGCGGACGGGCACGATGGTCTTGCCGCCGTATTCCTTGGATTTTGCTCTCGATACGGCCTCGATGTCGTCCCCGATCAGTCCGATTGGGCATTCCGATTGGATTGTGATGCCGTTGTTGAGCGGAAACAGCTCTTGGATTTCGTCAAGGATTTTGATCAGTTTCTTGTCGCCACCAAATACGATGTCCTTTTCCTGGAAGTCGGAGGTGAATTGCAGGGTCACGAAACTATCGACGCCCGTTGTGCCAACGTAATAGTTACGACGCGAGCCCCACGAATACTGGCCGCAGCCAACCGGGCCATGGCTGATATGGACCATATCCTTGATCGGTCCCCAGACCACCCCCTTGGATCCTGCATAGGCACAACCTCTGATCGTCATCACACCGGGTATTGATTTGATGTTGGACTTGACCCCGCAGTCGGACTTGCCGGCCTGGTGAACGTTGAGGTGCTTGGCGCGCCGTTTCGCGGTCTTCTCCGGATAGACTTTCAGCACCTCCTCGATCAGCTCTTTGTTGCGAGCCTTGATTTCTGCAATGCTCTGGGTCGTAGCGAGACTCATGCTTATGTCCTTCAAGGGTTAGCTGTTGGAGAGCGGCTTGCTGTCCAAGACTTTTGCAACGAGCATGCCAGCCCGTCGCGTGCGCAAAAACTGGAGTAAATAAAAGCGGTTAGCACACTTCGCCCCGTGGGGCTGATTGTTGTTGCGAACGCGACATCGCACTTTGCACGGAGACTTCTTCGTTAGCCCTGTTCGAAATGGAACAAGTGCCGGTTATGCGCGAAATTGCGTCGCACAATTCTGGAAGGCACGAAGTGCCGCCGATTGCAGTACCTAGCGATCACGCTCGCCGGGACAGCCGCTAACACGGAAAACAGGCAGGCTGAGCGGCTCCGGCTTGCCAATACCATCCATGTCTGCAGAGACTACAGAAGCTTTACGCTCAGCAATGACGATGACGTCCTTGTGCATGACGTCATCGCTCCCGATGATCGACGCAAGCTGCCTGGTCGCCTAGACGTGGCACGCTCGCCGGTTCACGATAATAGCTGCCGCGCCTTGATCAGCGCGCCCACGAGCGTATCAATCTCTTCGTATGTGTTATAGAGGCCGAAGGACGCACGGCATGTCGCCAGAACGCCGAAGCGCTTGAGCAGCGGCATCGCGCAATGGGCCCCCGCCCGCACCGCTACACCTGCGCGGTCGACAACGGTGGCAATATCATGCGCATGCGCCCCCTTCATATCAAAGGAGATAATTGGTCCCTTATCGGCCGGTGTCCCGATCATGCGCAGGGAGTTGATGTCCCCCAGCTGCTGCTGTGCGTAGGCAAGCAACGCACTCTCGTGCTCGCGGATCTGCTCCTTGCCTATGGAATTGATGTAATCCACAGCCGCTCCGAAACCGACCGCCTCAACGATCGGTGGCGTACCCGCCTCGAACCGGTGCGGCGGATCACCATAGATGACGCCGGCACGTGACACCTCACGGATCATCTCGCCGCCCCCATTGAAGGGTGGCATCAACGCCAGATGCTCAGATTTGCCGTAAAGCACTCCGATACCCGTCGGACCATAGAGTTTGTGGCCCGTCATCACATAAAAATCGCAATCGATATCGCAGACGTCGGCGTTCAGATGGACGCCCCCTTGCGAACCATCGATCAGCACCGGGATACCACGCGCGTGGGCGATACTCACCACATCCTTCACCGGCACAACGGTCCCGAGCACGTTCGACATCTGCGTGATGGCAACCATCTTGGTGCGTCGCGTCAGGAGCTGCTCGAATGCATCGAGCAGGAAGTTGCCGTCATCATCGACTGGCGCCCATTTGATCACTGCACCGTTCCGTTCCCTGAGAAAGTGCCACGGCACGATGTTGGAATGGTGTTCCATCATCGAGAGAATGATCTCATCCCCTGGAGTGACGCGTTCACGGCCGAAGGTCTGGGCGACCAGATTGATTGCTTCGGTAGCGCTGCGGGTGAAGATGATCTCTTCGTTTAGACGGGCGTTTACAAATCGCGCCAGCTTGGCACGGGCACCTTCATACGCCTCGGTCGCCGCGTTAGCGAGGTAGTGCAAACCGCGATGCACGTTGGCATATTCGCTGGAGTACGCCTGCATCATACGGTCAAGTACCGCCTTAGGCTTCTGCGCCGAGGCGGCATTGTCGAGATAGACCAGCGGTCTTCCATAAACTGTCATGCTCAGCGCAGGAAAGTCCGTACGCAGACGGTCAACCTCGTACCGGCCATTGTTCATCGCGGGATGCACGCTCATCACCGCGCCTGCAACCAGTGTTCAGCTTGCGCGGTCACAAAATCGCGCAGATCCTCGGCACCGATTTCCTCAATCACCTCACCCAGGAATGCTCTGATCAGCAACGCCTGCGCCTCCTTCTCGGATAGACCGCGAGCGCGCAGATAAAATACGAGAGTGTCATCCAGCGCGCCTGATGTCGATCCGTGGCCGCAAGTCACGTCGTCGGCCAAGATTTCAAGTTCGGGCTTGTTGTCGGCGCCGGCCTCGTCAGACAGAAGCAGCGCTCGCATCGTCAGCGTGGCGTCCGTCTTCTGCGCGGCAGGGCGCACGACAATCCGGCCTTGGAACACCGAATGGCCGCAATCATCTATAACCGCACGGAACTTCTCCCGGCTGGCGCAGTGGGGCACAGCGTGCTCGACGACGATTGTCGTGTCGACGTGCTGCTTGTGCCTGATGAGATTGACCCCGTTCGCCGAGAGCTTGGATCCCTCGCCGGCTAGCGTGATGAATCCCTGATAGCGACTGACCGAGCCGCCGCAGATCATGCCGAAGAGATCAAGCCTCGCCCTGGCGCCGACCGCGATGATCCCCGACGAGATATTCACCGCGTCAGCAGCATCGGCTGCCAGTCGGATATGCGAAAAGCGCGCCTCCTCACTAATCAGGGCGATTGTCGCATCGTTAGTCTGATAGCCGCTCGCGCCTTCGTTCGACACGAAGCTTTCCAGCACGACCGCTTCTGCGCCTTGGCCGAGATGCAGATAGGAACGCGTGAAGTTGGACGCCCACGATCCGGTCGCGACGTGAACGATCTGTATCGGACGCTTTACCGCTTTGCCCTCAGCGATGGTAATCACCAAGCCATCGGTCGCCATTGCCGCGTTGAGCGAGATCATCGCATCAGTCGTCGTCGAGAGTATCAGCCCGGCCATCGCGCTGTCGGCGGAATTCTCCAGGACCTCTCGGAGCGACCGCACATCGACCCCATTTTCCAGCCTACCTACGTCGGATAGTTCGGGGGCGAATATGCCATCCACCAAGACGAGCTTGACCGCCTGCTCGACTGCCGCTCGCTTAACTGACGTCCTTGCGTGCACGAGTGCAGCCGCATTCGGTTGCGGAGCGAGTGGCTGGACCTCGCCAATCAGGGCGCGCAGATCGGTGTATTTCCAAGCCTCAATGCGCCGATGCGGGAGGCCGGCGCGCTTGTAGGCCTCAAATGCCCTTGCACGGATATGAGCGACGGGCCCGGAGCCAGGCAGCCGTCCATGCGCCGCGGCGAAGACATTGTCCATTGTGCGCCCAGCGGCGGCTTTGACTACAACCTGATTCATCTGGAAACCCTTTGAGCCGTCACGCCACGTCCTCGAATTGGGCGTAGCCAGAAGCCTCAAGCTCCAGTGCGAGTTCCTTGCCGCCGCTCTTTCTTACTCGCCCTTTCGACATCACGTGGACAACGTCCGGCACGATGTAGTCGAGAAGCCGCCGATAGTGGGTGATCACGATCATCGCTCGTTGCGGCGAACGCAACGCGTTGATGCCGCCCGCGACAATCCGTAGTGCATCGATGTCGAGACCGGAATCGATCTCGTCCAGGATGCACAGGCTCGGGTCGAACAGCGCCATCTGCAAAATCTCGTTGCGCTTCTTCTCACCGCCGGAAAATCCGGCATTGAGGCCGCGCTTGAGCATGCCTTGCGGGATGTTGAGCGACTTAGCGACCTCGCGGACTCGTTTCGTAAAATCAGGAGTGGAGAATTCCTTTTGTGCGCGCGCCTTGCGCTGGGCGTTTAGCGCCGCGCGCAGGAAGTTCATGGTGGTTACGCCAGGGATTTCCACCGGATACTGGAAGGCAAGAAATACGCCCTTGGCAGCGCGCTCGTCTGCTTCCATCGCGAGCAGGTCGTCATCCTTGAATAGGATTTGGCCAGCGATCACCTGATAGCCGGGTTTGCCGGAGATAACGTGGCTAAGCGTAGACTTTCCGGAGCCGTTCGGCCCCATGATAGCATGCACTTCACCCGCATTGACCGTAAGATCGAGGCCGCGAAGAATTTCGCAGCCCTCGATACCGGCATGCAAATCTCGGACTTCAAGTAGCGCCATTGTGATCTGATCCTGAAATGCGTGATCCGGAACGCGCGCCGCGATCAGGAGGGCTCGCGGAACGATTAATTATCCGACGGATCCCTCGAGCGAGATCGAGATCAACTTCTGCGCCTCCACCGCAAATTCCATCGGCAGTTTTTGCAGCACGTCTTTCGCGAAACCGTTGACCACGAGGCCAATGGCGTGTTGCTCGCTCAAGCCTCTTTGCGCGCAAAAGAACAGGATGTCTTCTGAGATCTTCGACGTTGTCGCTTCATGCTCGAGTATCGCCGATGAATTCTTGGCCTCGACATAGGGCACGGTGTGCGCGCCGCATTTGTCGCCGATCAGAAGCGAGTCGCAGGCGGTGTAGTTGCGCGCGCCGGTCGCTTTACGGTGGGCGCTGACGAGACCGCGATAGGTATTCTGCGACTTGCCGGCGGCGATGCCCTTCGAAATGATCCGGCTCGACGTGTTCTTGCCGAGGTGGATCATCTTGGTGCCGCTATCGACCTGCTGGAAACCGTTCGAGATCGCGATCGAGTAGAACTCGCCGCTCGAATTGTCGCCGCGCAGGATGCAGCTCGGATATTTCCAGGTGATCGCCGAACCGGTCTCGACCTGGGTCCAGGAGATCTTGGAGTTCCTGCCGCGGCAGTCGCCACGCTTGGTGACGAAATTGTAGATGCCGCCCTTGCCTTCCGAATTGCCCGGATACCAGTTCTGCACCGTCGAATACTTGATCTCGGCATCATCGAGCGTGACGAGTTCGACCACGGCGGCGTGCAGCTGGTTCTCGTCGCGCTGCGGCGCGGTGCAGCCCTCGAGATAGGAGACGTAGGAGCCCTTGTCGGCGATGATCAACGTGCGCTCGAACTGGCCGGTGTTGCGCTCGTTGATGCGGAAATAGGTCGACAGCTCCATCGGGCAGCGCACGCCCGGCGGCACGTAGACGAACGAGCCGTCGGAGAAGACAGCCGAATTCAATGTCGCGAAGTAATTGTCCGAGGTCGGCACCACGGTGCCGAGATATTTCTGCACTAGCTCGGGATGTTCGCGGATCGCCTCCGAGATCGGCATGAAGATCACGCCGGCCGCCTTCAGCTCCTTCTGGAAGGTAGTCGCAACAGAAACCGAATCGAACACGGCGTCGACCGCGATCTTGCGGTTCGGCGTCTGCTCACCACCGGGCGGCGGCTCGACGCCCTCGAGGATCGCGACCTCGCGCAAGGGGATGCCGAGCTTCTCGTAGGTCTTGAGGATTTCCGGATCGATCCCGTCGATCGAGGACAGCGTCTTCTTCGGCTTCGGCGCCGCGTAGTAGTAGATGTCCTGGTAGTCGATCTTCGGATAGTCGACGCGCGCCCAGGTCGGCTCGGTCATGGTCAGCCAGCGGCGATACGCCTCCAGGCGCCATTCCAGCATCCAGGCCGGTTCATTCTTCTTTGCGGAGATGAAGCGGACGGTGTCTTCCGACAGCCCCTTCGGGGCCTTGTCGGACTCGATCAGCGTCTCAAACCCATATCGATACTGGTCGACGTCGATGCGCCGGACGCGCTCGACCGTCTCTTGTAC
>NZ_JAGKJL010000112.1:0-14185 GCF_020329495.1 Bradyrhizobium australafricanum
GTTCGACCTTTACCCCACCCGGCTGCTCGGCGACAGCGGCTATGGCTCGGCCGAGATGCTCGGCTGGTTGGTTTACGAGCACGGGATCGAGCCGCATGTGACGGTGTTCGACAAGTCGGCCCGCGCGGACGGGACCTTTTCGCGCGAGGACTTCACCTATGACCACACCAGCGACCTCTATACCTGCCCCGGTGGCAAGATGCTGACCACAACCGGAACACTGGTGAACGATGGCGCAACGATGCTCTACCGGGCGAGCAAGTACGATTGCACCAGCTGCGCCTTGAAGGCTCGCTGCTGCCCCAAGGACTCCGTCCGCAAAGTGTCTCGCTCGATCTACGAGGGCGCTCGCGATATGGCGCGGGAGATAGCACGATCATGGGAGGGCCGTACTTCACGCCGCTTGCGGAAGAAGATCGAGATGCTGTTTGCGCGCCTCAAGCGCATTCTCAAGCTCGACCGTTTACGATTACGAGGCCCAAACGGCGCTCGCGATGAGTTCACTCTCGCAGCCACCGCGCAAAACCTCCGGAAGATGGCCAAGCTGATCGCGATGCCTATAGCAAGACCCGCATAGGGACCCCCTCGATCTCTTCGCCGGCCCAGCTATTACAGCGGAATACCGCCGGCCTTTTTCAACGGAATCGGCCAATCCCGGACATCTTGGGAGGCAGTCGCCTCCAATCGGGTCTTCGGGCGGAACCAGTTGCTTCTCAGGGGCGTCCAGTGGCGTAGAACGTTAGTTGCCCCCGAAGCGGGACGTGCCGAAATCGCCGTTCGGGGCGAACGAGCAGCACGAGTGCCATCGGCACGCATACTCTCTCAAGAGACCGACCCTTTTTCGGTTTCGCATCACCATTCACCACGAAGTGCACGCGCCGCCTCGCGGCGGCTCGTTGCGTAACCTCGGAGCAAAACGATGAACAAAATTGATCGAAGGTCAGCACTGGCAATCGGGTTGGCAGCGGCTTCGGCGGGCATGATGAAGCCCGCCGACGCTCAAACCACGGGCTACAAGGATACGACGCCGTGGCCCGGTGTCGTGGTGCCGCTTTCACGCTAGTGACGCAGAATTCGTCTACGGCGTCACCCTCATCACCTCCGCATCGAGCTACACCGTCAGCGTCGGCGTGCCGACCTTCCTGGTGCGCGGCGACGTCTATTTCTGGGGCTCGATGATGGGCGCCTGCCTGATCGCAAGCGTTCCCATCGCGATCATCTACAATCTCTTCGTCGACCGCTTCGTGGCTGGCTTTACGGTGGGGGCGGTGAAATAGGGCGTTGGCGATGTCAGGCGCGAGCATGTCGGATCAGGAACGCGAACTGCATGATGTGAACGGCTGCCTTGAACGTTTTTTCACCTTGCGCTCGGAATTCGCGCAATGTCTGGGAGACGCCCAGGACGGCACGGCGCGCGAAGCGTTGGAGAATGTCCTGGGTCATATCGAGGCGCTGGAACGCGAGTACCGCGCGCGCCGGGACGAACGGCGGGAGCAGCAGGCTACGAGACCCTGGCTAGCTCGCCGACCCGCGAGCGCGAACCGCTGCCTTCAATCTGAAAACACGATCCGCAGGATGGGCGCGATGGCCGTGCGAGAAGAACTTTGCCGACGTCAAGATCGTAAATCCTCTTCGGTGAGGTAGGCACCGCGGTGAGTGCCAAGGCGGATAGCCCCACGAAGCCCATTGAGTTCAGCTCTTCCCTTCGTTGCTCACAATGCCGACGCCCGCAGCCCACACGGCCACAATGGTCCGATCGCGCTGCGTTTGCTGAGGTGGTCGCGCCCCGCTCCTTCGTTGCTGTCAAAGCAAAAGCATTTCGCGTGCCTGTGCGGCACGGCGAGTGCTCGGTGAGAGACCGGCATAAAAGGACTGTCGGTTTGAGAGTGCGATGCCCGCCGACGGCATTTCCCGCTGCAGATTCGCCTCGAACTGAGACGTCGGCACGTCCCGTCGGAAGAGCAGCTCTAAACAAGACTACACGATCCGACGCCCATCCAAAAAACGCCGAACGCGGCACAAAGAATTCTGCCAAAACCGGTGACCCCAATGTCCGAATCGGGATCAGTTGCCGGACCTCGACGCGCCCAAGCACGAGGCGCCGCTTTGCCCCTATCAACGGAGATCGTCAGCTTGGCGCGGGAGGTCCGATAAGTGCCAGCGCGAGATATTCGACAAGTAACATGCAACGGCAAGATCGAACGCGGCACCGCCGGCCGCCACGGATTCGATTTTTCTGTATAGCTTCAGAGCAAACGGCTGAAGCGGTCAGGGCTCAGCCGCCCCGTGGCGGTAGCAAGAGCCGATGACGCCTGTCGGCGGCGATCCGCTAACCGTACTCGAGTCTCACGATTTACTTAGCGTTTGCTGCTTCCGCCTTCAATTGCTCGGCTTTTCCTGTCCGCCATGTGATTCAAATACGCCAAGATCAGCCCGAGTTCCTCATCGCTCAGGTCCTCTTCGGCAAAGCTGGGCATCCGTTGCTCGGGCCAAAACCCGAACCGAGCGTGGATCTCGGATCAGCGCGCGCAAACCGGCATCGGTGAAGTACTCTATCGGGTTCATCGGCAAATTCAGATCGGGGCCAGCCGACGCCGATCCTGCCTGGTTCATCGTGTGGCATGTGAAACATTTGTTCACGAAGAGGGTTTGCCCGTCTCGTGCTGGATGGAGGGCAGGGAGCATGGGATCAACCGCGAGCGAGGGCCACCGCTTGGCTGGCGCGTCTTGCACCGACAAACTGACAATTTGGTAGGGCCACATCATGGTTGGGACGGATGACGCTCGATCGCCGAGCCATACGACATAGAAGGCGCCTGCGCTCTTATCCTTACCTGGAATTGGTGGCCACGGCCTGTCGGCGGCTTCGATTGCCATATACGCGACGATGCCGTCGTTGGCGTAGACCAGATCGCGAGGGAGTTGCGTCGCGAAGCCGTCTTGCGCTACCGCTTCCACCACGGCATCGGGCGGAATGGCAACTCCTCCAAGCAAGTTCGCGAGCGCGACGGCTCGATACATCCGAGGAGTACGGTATGCGACATCACGCGACGTGGTGATTTCGACGACATCCGTGCGGGCAAGCAGCGCGTCCCGATCGAAGATATGGACGCCGCCATCGGCTGACACCGTCAACGTCGGATCGGTTGCCCAAACCGATGTTGGCATTGTGAAGGCAACCAGCGAGAAAGCTAACGTGACAGCGAGCCCGATCATCGTTGTAGGCATATCCGAAGCGTCCCTCGAACGCGGCGATGGTAGACGCACAATGCGACTATCGAAAGAGCTGCATCTATTCCCAGCTCCTCCAGCAGCGAAGCCCAACTCTTCGAAAAATCTCGTCTCGTGTGCGCCACTGCGTAAGGGCTCTTGACCAAAAGCGCGCCGTTCGAGGAGGCAGCCCTCGCTAAATACAGAACCATTCGCCCCGCTTTGTGGTAGGTTTCTAGACGTCCATACCTTGAACAAAGCGAAAGTAAAACAGGAGGATGGGCCCGACACAGACAATCAATCAGATCCTACGGAGCCGTCCGCAGTTTCTCAGCGAGGTCAGTTTGCCTGAGACCGTACGAGGGGGGGTCCCAGGATAGATGTTCTCGCTCACCTCGAAGAGACGCTCATGACGGCTCTGTATGAAGAGGGAGAGACGATCATGATCAAGGTGAAGATTAACGGCCAGGAACTGAACTGGGATGGCGATGCTGATCTTCCGCTACTGTGGTTTATCCGCGATGAGGTGGGCCTGACGGGCACCAAGTTCGGCTGCGGCCAGGCCCTCTGCGGTTCATGCACCGTCATCGTCGACAAGCAGGCGGTGCGCGCCTGCATCACCTCCGTATCCGACGTCCGTGGCCGCGAGGTCACCACCATCGAAGGCCTTCATCCAACTGGCGATCACCCGGTGCAAAAGGCCTGGCGGCAGCTCAACGTGCCGCAATGCGGCTTTTGCCAGACCGGCCAGATCATGCAGGCAGCGGCGCTATTGATGGATAATCCAAAACCGTCGCACGACCAGATCCGCGAATCCCTGTCCGGGAATATCTGCCGGTGCGGCTGCTACCAGCGCATCGAAAACGCCGTCCATCTCGCATCGACGGGGGTCTGACCATGAACATCATCACCAATCCCAAGAAGCTCCGTGGCTTTGAGCGATACGTCAAAGTCGACAACGTTTCACGCCGCAGCATCCTGAAGGGCCTCGGGTTGGCCGGCGGCTTCGCTTTGGCCGCTCCCGTGATGTCGCGCCCTGGCTTTGCTGCGTCCCAGACCGGCGCGGACAAGATGCCACACGGTACCGTGGTGGACCCGCGCGTGTTCGTCGCGATCGCACCGGACGGCATTGTCACCATCGTCGCGCATCGCGCCGAGATGGGAACCGGCGTGCGCACCAGCCTGCCCCTGATCGTCGCCGAAGAGCTGGAGGCCGACTGGAAGCGCGTCCGCGTCCAGCAGGCGCATGGCGACGAGGTCAAGTTCGGCAACCAGGATACCGACGGCTCGCGCAGCACGCGGCACTATCTAATGCCGATGCGGCAGATCGGCGCGTCGGCCCGCACCATGCTCGAGCAGGCCGCGGCGAAACGCTGGGGCGTGCCGGCGAGCGAGGTGAAGGCCGCCAATCACGAAGTCGTCCACAGCGCGAGCGGTCGCAAGCTCGGCTTTGGTGAATTGGCCGCCGACGCGGCAAAGCAGTCGGTGCCGAGCGTCGAGGGCCTCAAGCTCAAGGACCCCAAGGACTTCCGCTATCTCGGCAAGGGCGAGATCAGCATGGTCGACCTCCGCGACATCACGACGGGGGCGGCCCGCTACGGGGCCGACGTGCGGCTGCCCGGCATGAAATATGCCATCATCGCGCGCCCGCCGGTCACCGGCGGCAAGGTGGTGTCGTTCGACGGCTCGGAAGCGATGAAGGTTTCCGGGGTCGAGAAGGTTTTGGAAGTAAAGGGCTGGCCATGGCCCTCCAAATTCCAGCCGCTCGGAGGCGTCGCCGTGATCGCGCGCAACACGGGGGCGGCGATCAAGGGACGCGATGCACTGAAGATCACCTGGGACGACGGCCCCAACGCCAAATATGACTCGATCGCCTACCGCGGCCAACTCGAGGAAGCCGCACGCAAGCCCGGCCTCGTCGTGCGCAAGGAGGGCGACGTCGAGGCCGCGCTGAAAGGCGCCGACAAGGTGATCGTCGGTGAGTACTACCTGCCGCATCTTGCCCACGTCGCCATGGAGCCGCCAGTGGCGGTCGCCGACGTCAAGGGCGACAAGGCCGAAATCTGGGCTCCTGTGCAAAGCGCCGGCGGAACGCGCGAGGACGTCGCCAAGACGCTGGACATCCCCCAGGAAAACGTGACTGTCAACGTCACCCTGCTCGGGGGCGGCTTTGGCCGCAAATCCAAATGCGATTTCGCGCTGGAGGCGGCTCTGCTTTCAAAGGAGCTCGGCGCGCCGGTCAAGGTGCAGTGGACGCGGGAAGACGACATCCGTAACGGCTTCCTGCACACCGTCTCGGTCGAGCGCATCGAGGCAGGCCTCGACAAGAGCGGCAAGGTGATTGCTTGGCAGCATCGGAGCGTCGCACCGTCCATTGCCTCGACCTTCGCGGCGGGCACGGTGCACCAGGCACCGTTCGAACTCGGCATGGGGCTGGTCGACATGCCCTTCGAGATCGCCAATGTGCAGTGCGAGAACCCGGAAGCGGCCGCACATACCCGTGTCGGCTGGTTCCGCTCGGTCTCGAACATCCCCCGCGCCTTTGCGGTGCAGTCCATGGTCGCCGAGATCGCCCACGCGACCAACCGCGACCCGAAGGACATGCTGCTCGAGCTGATCGGCGCACCGCGGATCCTCAACCTCACCTCGGTCAAGGACTTGTGGAACTATGGCGAGCCCTATGACAGCTATCCGATCGACACCGGACGGCTGCGCAAGGTGGTCGAGCTGGTTGCCGACAAAGGTGGCTGGGGACGGGCCGTACCCAAGGGACACGGGCTTGGCATTGCCGCTCACCGCAGCTTCGTCAGCTATATCGCGACCATTGTCGAAGTCGCCGTTGACGAGAAGGGCAAGCTCACAGTGCCCCGGGTCGATACCGTCATTGATTGTGGAACCTACGTTAATCCGGAGCGGATCCAGTCGCAGATCGAGGGCACTGCGATCATGGGCCTCAGCCTCGCCAAACATGGCGCGATCACCTTCAAGGACGGTAAGGTGCAACAAAGCAATTTCGACGATTTCCCGGTGATCCGGATCGACGAATCGCCCGGCGTAACGAATGTCTACATCGTGCCTTCCGGTCCAGACACGCCGCCCAGCGGCGTTGGCGAGCCCGGCGTGCCGCCCTTTGCCCCAGCGCTGATCAACGCGATATTTGCAGCGACCGGCAAGCGTATCCGGGCGCTGCCGATCGGCAAACAGCTGGAGACGTGAGGCGGAACGCAAGCTCGTAACGACCGTTGCATCGATCTGAACAGGAGACGGATCAATGAAACCCAACTCAACGGCGCTCGCAGTATCGATATTGGCGGGCGCCCTTCTTTTGAACGCACAGGCTGCCAGCGCGCAGGCAAACCCGCCGCCTGCCACCGCCACGCGGCCGGCCAAAAATCCCGCGGAGCAAAGCTCGGTGCCCAGCAACGCTCCGCCCGCTACCACGACCCAGACCACAGGCGAATCGAGCCGCGATCCGACAGTGAAGAAGATGAACGAGGACGAGAAAGGGAAGGTCGAGACCAAGGGCAAATAGAAACAGAAGCGGCGGACCTTTCGGTTCGCCGCTTACTCACCTCGAGGCTTCACGCGCGGCTATTTCTTGACGGCGAATACCCAGACTACGCCGCCCTGCGGCACATTGTTTTCCACCCCGATGTTCTGGGTGGTCAGCGCATCCTGGATGCGTTGCGCGTCGACGCCCCAGCCGGACTGGATGGCGATATATTGCGTGCCGTCGACCTCATAGGACATCGGCATGCCCATGATGCCGGAGTTGGTCTTCTGCTCCCACAACAGCTCGCCGCTCTTGGCGTCAAATGCGCGGAAGTTGCGATCATTGGTCCCGCCGGCAAAGACGAGATCGCCCGCAGTCGCAAGCACCGAACCGAACAATTGCGACTTCGGGAAGGTGTGCGACCAGACTTTCTTACCGGTTGCGGGATCCCAAGCCTGCAGTTCGCCGATATGCTTGGCGCCGGGACGGATCGTCAGGCCGATGTCCTCCGGCTTGGTGCCGAGCCAAAGCTGCCCTGGAACCAGCGCCACCTTCTCACCGGAGAAGCCGCCGCAGGTGTTTTCGTTGGCCGGAACGTAGACGTATTTGGTCTTCTGACTGTAGGCCGCCGACGGCCAGTCCTTGCCGCCCCACAGTGACGGGCAGAACTCGACCCGCTTGCCGACCACCGGCTTGTGCGCGGGGTCGACAATCGGCTTGCCGGTCTCGGGCTCAATGCCTTTCCAGACATCGGTATGAACATAGGGCCAGCCGGTTACGTAGCTGATCTTATCCGGCTTGCGCTCCAGGACCCAGAAGATTGCGTTACGTCCCGGATGGATCAGGCTCTTGATGGTCCGGCCATCCCTTTGCAGGTCGACCAGTATCGGCGCCTCCACCTCGTCCCAATCCCAGGAGTCGTTCGGATGGTACTGGAAATGTGCCTTGATCTTGCCAGTCTCGGGATCGAGACCGAGCACGGAGCTTGTGTAGAGGTTGTCACCAGGGTGAGCATCCCCGGGCCACGGCGCAGCATTACCAACACCCCAATAGATGGTCTTGGTGTCCTTGTCGTAGTTGCCGGTCATCCAGGCCGATCCGCCGCCGGACTTCCAGTCGTCGCCCGTCCAGGTCTCACTGCCGGATTCACCTGGTGCTGGGATCGTGAAGGTGCGCCACAATTCCTTGCCGCTGTCGGCGTCATAAGCCACCACGTAGCCACGGACGCCGAACTCGCCGCCAGAGCCGCCGACGATGACCTTGCCTTCGATGACCAAGGGCATCAGCGTGAGATACTGCCCCTTCTTGTAGTCCTGGACTTTGGTGTCCCAGACCACCTTGCCCGTCTTCGCGTCGAGCGCAACCACGTGATCATCGGTCGTGGCGAGATAGAGCTTGTCCTGCCACAGGCCGACGCCGCGGTTGGTCGGATGCAGCTGGAACAAATCTTCCGGTAGCTGCCGCTTGTAGCGCCAATATTCTTCGCCGGTCTTGGCATTGACTGCGATCACCTGGCCCATCGGTGTGGTGACGAACATCGCACCGTTGTTGACGATCGGTGGTGCCTCATGGCCCTCGATCACGCCGGTGGAGAAGGTCCACACGGGGGTGAGATTCTTGACGTTGGAGGTATTGATCTGCTCGAGCGGACTGTAGCCCTGTCCGTCATAGGTCCGCCGATATAGCATCCAGTTGCCGGGCTCGGGATTTTCCAGGCGGGCTTGCGTCACCGGGCTGTAATTTTCGATCGGACCGGCGACAGCAGCGGTTGAGATAAGAGTTGTGCACGCAACACAACCCGATAGAAGCCAGTGCTTTCTGGTCATGGACGTCATCTCCCTAGCTCTTTTCTCTGCATACCCTTGGTGATGCGATCATCTGGGGCGAGTCCTATGCGACCGCGCTCCATCACCCTGGTTGTTGAGCACCTACCTTTCCAACAAATGTTGCAGCTATGGTGAGCGAGCCGTCGGCTGTTGCCAGCGGCAGTGCCGGCAGACGCCGGGACGCGGGCCCGAATACGACTTGCGCGCCTTTCCGGGGATTGAATTCGGAATTGTGACAAAAGCACTTGAGAACGTCTTTGTCGCCCGTCTCGGACTTCAGCCAGCCGGTGACAGAACATCCGGCGTGAGTACAGATGGCCGAATAGGCTGCAATGCCCTCCGCTGAGCGTGAGCGGGTCTCCTCATCCATTTCGTCGGGATCAAGCCTTATGACCAGAATCTCGTTCAGCCGCGAGCCATTGCGGACGACCGAGGTCTTGGGGTCCTTTGGCCAGGCGTGTAGCGGCGGTTCGCCGAGCTTCACATCATCGGGCGTGACGATAGCGCCGGCGCGTTCGCCCTCGGAGATAACAAGAAGATCGCCTTTCTTCGGCCGGTCGCTGCTGCCGGGCTGATCTTCCTGCGCCGCAGCGAATCTCCCAACCGACAGCAACGCTCCGGTGGCGAGCGTGGTCAAAAGAAGCGAGCGTCGCGACCGCTTCGGACACGGCATTTGTCTTCTCCAGCTCCGCCGCGAGCCCGGATCTCAGTCGCGAGTAACCTCGGCGCAAAACGGCAAGAGGTACGGACTCCGTCAGGCACACGAGACTACGCTCAATCGTGTTACGCCTCCAGAATGCTCGGCGCGGCTTTTCACCGCTGCCCGTCGCCCCGGTCGAGGTGCAACCTCAAGCATGTGCTAAATGGGATTCAGTTATCGTTTAAGGGTGGTGGGCGCGATGCTGACCAATCGACGATCGCGGTCGCGGGCAAAGTCGGATGGTCCCAACTGTGAGAGTGGAACTCTGCAAATGGGTCGAGCAGTATTCGAGCGAGCACGGCGTCCTCAACGCGTGCGCCGCGCTTCTGCGGAGTGACCTCCTTGCAGTAGCGGTCGATCAGATCGGACAGCCTCAGCGTCTTGAGGATACTGGTGTCGGCAGGAAGGTCAGACCGATCCGCCCGGACCTCCATATCCCTTGCCCAGGCTTCCGCATCCTTCCTCTTGAGGAAGGATTTGGACAGCGGCGGGGCGCCCGATCGCCTGACCTGCACCTGCCATTTTGCGCCTCTTTGCCGGATCGTAGCCATGGGTCCTCTCGCTGTGACACAGTTGTGACAGCGAGGTTTTCGGCGACTGGGATGGATCGGGTCCGATGGGCCAGAAACGCCTGCAAACAAGGCATTTCAGAAATGGCGCGCCGCGGCCGATGAAGATGGGAACTATTGCTTCGCCGTGGCGCTATGATGCAGCGGCCGCCGACGTGATCCGGCCAGACAATCAACGACGGACTGCGATCTTGCGCTACGTCTCATGGGCGAATGTCTTCCCGATTTCACGGGTGGTCCGGTCACCCTTCGATTGCGGCAATTTCAATCAATCCTGCGAACGGCGCGATGGGCCATTCGACGACATAGCCTCGCGTCTTCGAGGATGTTCGGATAATCCGGAGCGAACATCGGTCAATGCGGCTGACATTTCGACTGGATGACAATGACCGATATCGACTACTAGGTAGACATCCCGCGTTTGGTATTGCCGTGTGATCCGTCGTACAAATGCGCTGGGTTGGATTGCGGGCCATGGTGCAAGAGCGACCGGTCCGGGTCGAGCGCAGGTTATCGGCGATTTTGGCTGCCGACGTGGCTGGCTATTCGCGGCTCATGCATAATGACAAAGAGGCTACCCACGCCAAGCTAACCGTGCTGCTAACGGAAGCTGTCCAGCCAGCAATCACTGAACACGGTGGCCACATCGTGAAGAACAACGGGGACGGGTTCTTGGCAGAGTTTCCGCGCGCGGTCGAGGCGGTTCGAACCGCGATGCAGTTCCAGACTCGTATTCATGAACTTACAATCGGTGACGTGCAAGACAGGCGCATTGCTTTCCGTGTGGGCATCAATATCGGCGACGTAATTGTTGAACCGCATGACATTTTTGGGGATGGCGTAAATGTTGCGGCGCGGCTTGAGGGCGTCGCAGAATCTGGCGGCATCTGCATCTCGTCTTCTGCCTACGATCAAGTCCAAGGCAAGGTCGGGGTTGAGTTCGGCGATCTGGGCGAGCGGAACCTCAAAAACATCGCCCGTCCGGTCCGGGTCTATCGAATGCGGCCATGCGATGCAGCAACGAGCCAGTCCCCGCTGTTGCGCCCTGACACGCCTCCGATTGTTTCGTTTCCGAACATGTTTGGTGGCTTTCCGTTCCGCGTGTGGCCGACGCTTGGTGGGCGGCGCGCTCGGATGGCTCTAGTGATTGCCTCGCTGCTCTCCATGACCGGCGGCGTAGCTTATTGGTATGTCCGTCAAGGCGAGCCGCAGCCTCTAAACCATCGCTTGTCGATCGTCGTGCTGCCATTCACGAATCTAAGCAATGCATCCGAGCAGGAATACTTTGCTGAAGGTATTACTGACGACCTGAGTGCCGATCTTTCACGGATCGAGGATCGTTTCGTGATCGCGCACAGCACAGCCCGCGCCTACAAGAATGTTGACCCGAAGCGCGTTGGCCGCGAACTCGGCGTACGCTACATCCCCGATGGCAGCCTGCGCAGAACGGACTCACTGGTCCGGATCAATGCCCGGCTGATTGATGCCCGGACCGGCGCGGAGATCCGGTCGGAGCGCGTGGACGGTGACTGGTCCAAATCGATGCAGCTTCAGGATATCATCACCGGTCGACTGGCGCGGCGCCTTGATCTTGAACTGACAAACCAGGAAAGCCGCGACGCGGAGGCTATGCGGCCAAACAACCCTGACGCGGTCGATCTCACGATGCGCGGATGGGCTGTGCTCAACCAACCCTATTCGCGAGCAGTTGTCGCAGTCGCGTGCCCTTTTCGAACGTGCGCTCCAAATCGATCCAGGCTTCCCAAAGGCGTTGGTGGGCCTGGCGGAGACTCTGGCAATGGGGGTCAACTATCGTTGGAGAGATGCGCCGGCAGATCAGCTACGGCGTGCTGAGAACGCCGTAGTCCAGGTCCTGTCAAAGTTTCCCAGTGATGCGATGGCACATTTTGTAAAGGGAGAGATCCAGCGGGCCAGGGGTAGGAATGTTGAGGCCGCGGTCGGCGAGTACGAAGCGGCAATGGCGATCAACCCCAGCCTTGCCCCGGCCCATGGCGCGCTCGGCGCCGCCAAGATCCGCGTCGGCCGCTCCGCGGAGGCATTCGCGCCGCTCCAAATGGCCATCCAGCTCAGCCCCCCGTGATCCGCTGCTAAGCACGTGGTACTTCTACATCGGCCATGCACACTCCCATCTCGGGCAGTATGAGGCGGCGATTGATTGGTGCGGCCGCTCCATCGCGGTGCAGCCTCTTTGGATTGCCTACGCAGATCTCGCCGCCGCCCGCGCACTAACGGGACATGAGCGTGAAGCTCACGCCGCCGTCGCCGAGCTTCGTCGGCTCAGGCCGAACTACACCGTCACCGAGTGGTTGCAGGATGGCAAGGGGTGGTCAGAACACCGTCTTCCTTGCCGAGTTTCAGCGCATTGCCGAGGGTTTGCGTAAGGCGGGTCTGCCGGAGTGAGAGGTTGGAGAGAGCCTAGCAAAGAGCCGCGACGGGATGCGACGGCGCGACGCGCAACAATGGCGCACCCGACACGATTCGAACGTGTGGCCTTCGCCTTCGGAGGGCAGCGCTAAGCGACGGCCTCAAATAGCAATTTGAGATGGTTGCAGGTCCAGGAATTGAAGTGCGTCAGGAGAAGCTCATGATGTCTAGCGGATGAAAGTTCTGCCGAGGTAAGTCTTAGCCAGACGCCTCGTAGCGAGTCTTGGGTCCGAACCGGTAACGGCAGGACCAAGCGTAGACAGCAAGCGTGCAGGGTGTGTATTGGGCCACGTAATCGGATCGTCGCGGTCGCCGAGGCTGCTTCAAAAGTCGAAGGCAATACCGGGATCTGCGCTAAAGGCGAGCAGGTTCTGGGCCGCCGGGGTCGGAGACCACATCACGCGCGCACAGAAATCATGGGAACCTGAGAAACCTCATGTGCTCCGGCTCGTCACCGGAGGGGGAATTGGCCGAGCGAAAAGCAGAGGCTGTTCCTCAGGCACGGCAGGGTGGCGGATCGGGGCGTAGTACTGTCGATGGCGGCGAAGGCGCCGAGTCGACCGGAGGGAAGGCCCCGACTGATGGGAAACTCCGGTGAGCAGGCACGGGACCGGACACAGAGCCGGGTCATCCTGTCAGCCAATCTCGCCAGGGTGAATGAGGCGGCCAAACGGTCGCGCCAGACTAGGTTCACGGCGCTGCTGCACCACGTTGACGTCGCTGCGCTCGAAAGGGCGTATCGACGGCTGCGGCGGCAGGCGGCGCCCGGGGTAGACGGGGTGACAGTGGAATCCTACGGGCAAGACCTCGAAGGTAATCTTCGCGATCTAGCCGACAGGGTCCATGGCGGCCGCTATCGGCCGTTGCCGGTTCGCCGGACGTACATCCCAAAGGCTGACGGCGGTCAGCGGCCTCTCGGCATCCTCGCGCTGGAAGATAAAGTCGTCCAGGGTGCGGTGGCGGAGATCTTGAGCGCCATCTATGAAGCCGACTTCCTCGATTGCTCCTTTGGCTTCCGACCCAGGCGCAGTGCTCATCAGGCACTGCGGGTGGTGCGCGAAGCCATCACGACGGAGCCAGTGAACTGGGTACTCGATGCCGACATCCGCCGATACTTCGACAGCGTTGACCACGACTGGCTGCTGCGGATGCTGGCGCACAGGATTGCCGATCCGAGAGTCCTGCGGCTGATTGGCCAATGGCTCCGTGCCGGCATCCTGGAGGATGGCGTGTACGCCGATACGGTGGAAGGAACGCCCCAGGGCGCGGGCATCAGCCCGCTGCTCGCCAACATCTTCCTGCATTATGTGCTCGATCTCTGGGTGGAGCAGTGGAAGCGGAGGCATGCGACCGGTCAGGTACGGCTGGTCCGATATGCCGACGACTACTTCTCCTATTCCAGCGACGGCAGGATGCAGAGACGATGATGGCGGCCTTGGCGGAGCGACTGGCCAAGTTCGGTCTTCATCTTCATGAGGACAAGACACGGCTGATCGAGTTCGGACGGTTTGCTGAAGAAAACCGTCGGCGCAAGGGCAGGGCGCGGCCGGAGGTGTTCGACTTCCTGGGCTTCACGCATTACTGCGGCAAGACCAGAGCTGGGCGCTTCCTCCACTGCCAGAAGACCCAAAGGAAGCGGATGATCTGCGTATTTCGCAAAAACGGGACAGCGGTTTCGCTAACTGACGGACAGCAGTTTCGCTAAATCGCGGACAGCGTGGCGGCGCTGGCTTTTGGTTGCCTGGTTGTTGAAGTCAGTTGATATTCGTTTCGCTGTTTTCGACGTCGGTCAAGGGGCGCGCGGCTTTTTTCCTTCGCATGCTGTCGCCTTCGAGGGCGATACGGTGGGAGTTGTGGATGATCCGGTCGAGGATAGCATCTGCGATGGTTGGCTCGCCGATCATGTCGTGCCATTGGGCAACGGGCAGCTGAGCGGTAATCA
>NZ_JAGKJL010000113.1:0-13878 GCF_020329495.1 Bradyrhizobium australafricanum
CTTTGCCGACCGGGTCTACCGCGGAAATCAACTCCTCGACGCGCTCTCAGACTGCGGTCCATGGACTGTCGAGATCGTCGAGCGGCCTCAAGGCGTCAAAGGCTTCCAGCTTCTGCCGAGGCGGTGGGTGGTTGAACGCACATTCGCTTGGTTCGGCAGATGCCGCCGCCTCGCCAAGGACTTCGAGGCGACGGTGGCAACCGAAGCTGCCTGGCTGCTGATTGCACACATCAGGCTCCTGACCCGCAGACTCGCGGCTGCAGCTAAGGTTGGGTGATTTATGAGTCAGACTCTTAGGTCCGCCGGGCCAACCCGAAGAACGCGCCACCAAAATAGATCAGCGGCGTCTCCCCCTCACGCAGATGCATCGCGCGGACCACGCCGACGAAGATCGAATGCGTGTCGTGCGCATGCTCGTCGATCAGCTCGCAGTCGAGGCCGATCAGCGCATCCCGCAGGATCGGCGCGCCCGTGACCAGCGACAGCCAGCCGTCGGCGTCGGAAAAGCGATCGTCCCGCTCGATGCCGCGGCGGCCGGCGAACACATTGGCCAGCTCGGCCTGGTCGGCGTGCAGCATGTTGACGCCGAACGCGGCGGTGCGCCGGATCAGGCCATGCGCGCTCGCCGAGCGGTTGACGCAGGCGATCAGCCGCGGCGGCGTGTCCGACAGCGAACAGACCGACGTCGCCGTCATCCCCGTTCTGTCGCCCGGGCCGCCCGCCGACAGGATCGTCACCGCACCGGCGTGGTGGCGCATCGCCGCGCGATAGGACGCGGGGTCGACGCTCCCGTGAGCCGGGGCGGCGTTACGTGAGGCGGTCGAAAGCAGGCTGGTCGGTGCGTTCATCTGACTGTTCCGGGCGAGAGGCGACGGTTTTGAATCGTATAGGCCAGCTCGACCGATCGCAGAAACGCAAATATCTAACCAGTTGTTCAGATCATCCGATCAATGCCGTCAGGCGTGTGCAGGCCGCCGAGCCGCGGCAGCGCCTGATCGAATGCCGCGCGATGCACGCGCGCGGCGGCATCCATGTCGGCCAGCGCGAGCCGCCTAATACTCAATCCCGAACTCGTCATAGAGGCGGCGGAACACGGCGGGCAGCACTTCGGTGAGATCTTCCGCGATCAGGCCGGGGCCCGCCTCGCTCGCGCTCTCGCCGTGCATCCAGACGCCGATGCTGGCGGCCTCGAAGGCCGCGACGCTCTGCGCCAGGAAACCCGCGATGATGCCCGACAGCACGTCGCCGGCGCCGGCGGTGGCGAGCCAGGGCGGCGCATTGGCGGCGACGGTGGCGCGGCCGTCGGGAGACGCGATCACCGTGTCGGCGCCTTTCAGCAGCACCACCGCGCCGGAGCGCTCGGCCGCCGCGCGCACGCGCTCGAGCTTGGAGCGGCCGGGATGCTTGTTGGAAATATCGCTGAACAGCCGCGGAAACTCGCCCTCATGCGGCGTCAGTACCACCTGCTGACCGGCGCTTGCCTTGATCGCCTCGAACAGCCGGTCCGGCGCGCCGGCAAAGCTGGTCAGCGCGTCGGCGTCGAGCACCAGATGCCGCTGCGCCGACAGCGCGGTGTGGACGAAGTCACGGGTCCGCGCGCTGACCCCGGCGCCCGGACCGATCACGCAGGCATTGAGGCGCTTGTCGCCAAGCAGCTCGGCGAACTGGATCGGGTTGTCGACCGCGCGCACCATCACCGCGGTCAGCGCCGCGGCATTGACGGCAAGCGCATCACGCGGCGAGGCCAGCGTCACGAGGCCGGCGCCGGCGCGCAGCGCCGCGCGCGCGGCGAGCCGTGCCGCCCCGGTCGAGGCGAGATCGCCCGACACCACGACGGCGTGCCCCCGCGCGTATTTGTGGCCGTCGATCCGCGGCACCGGAAACGACCATCGCCAGGCCTCCGGCGCATTCTCGGCGGTGAGCGGCTTGATCTCGTCGAGCACCTGCGCGGCGATGCCGATGTCGGCAACACGCACCCGGCCGCAATACATCCGGCCCGGCAGCAACAGATGCGCGGGCTTCTTGCGGAAGAAGGTGACGGTCTCGGTGGCCTGCACGGCCGCGCCCATCACGGCGCCCGATGTGCCGTTGATGCCGCTCGGCAGATCGACCGCCAGCACCGGCGTACCGTTGGCATTGATCGCCGCGATCATCTCCAGCGGATCGCCCTTCACCGGCCGGTTGAGGCCGGCGCCGAACAGCGCGTCGACGATCAGCGCCGGCTTGCCGAGCGCCTGCGGGTTGAACGGCAGCACCGGATATTTCCAGCCCTTCGCCGCCAGCGCCGCGTCGCCCTGCAGGCTGTCGCGCTCGCAGAGCAGGATCACCGAGACCTCGCGGCCGCGCGCGGCAAGCTCGGCGGCAGCGACAAAGCCGTCGCCGCCATTGTTGCCGCGGCCGGCGACCACCACGATCGGCCCCTCCTCGACCAGGTCCATCGCGGCTTCCGCGACGGCCTGGCCCGCGCTCATCATCAGCGCGAAGCCCGGCGTTCCGGCTGCGATGGTCAGCCGGTCAGCGCGCTCCATCTCGGTCGTGGTCAGAACGTCCATGCCGAATCCTCAATCGCTTCGCCTTTTCGAGAGGCAATTCCTGTGACGTTCGCGGGGTTTCTACTGGCCGACTGCATACGGATTGATCTATTTGCCTATTTGTTAGGCTTGGATATCATAGCCCATGTGGTTCGATATCAGCCGATTGCCTGTTAAAAGGCTGATAACATTCTGAAATCGGGGACCTTAACAACTTGGCATAGACCCTGCTTTTGAGGAAGCCGCGCGCAAGGCCGCTTCATGCGACCATTGCGCGTGTTTCCGGCCACCGGCCGGAAGCCTTAAGACCAACCAGACTGCGCCCCACGCGCATCGAACTCGACCCTGCAATCTGCAATGCCCGGGAGGCGCTCAGTGAAGAAGATTGAAGCCATCATCAAGCCCTTCAAGCTCGACGAGGTGAAAGAAGCGCTCCAGGAAGTCGGACTGCAAGGCATCACCGTCACCGAGGCCAAGGGATTTGGCCGCCAGAAGGGCCATGCCGAACTCTATCGCGGTGCGGAATACATCGTCGACTTCCTGCCCAAGGTGAAGATCGAGATCGTGATCGGCGACGACCTGGTCGAGAAGGCGATCGACGCGATCCGCCGCGCGGCGCAGACCGGCCGGATCGGCGACGGCAAGATCTTCGTCTCCAACATCGAGGAAGCCATCCGCATCCGGACCGGCGAATCCGGGCTGGACGCTATTTAAGGGCGGTGCTATCCGGATTTTCTGACGGCAAAAGAGAAAAAAGGCTGCTTCGGCAGCCTGATTTCGTTTGTGTAGTCACACGAACTCGCCAAAAGCGGGAATAACGTCGCTCTCCGCTGGAAACCGACCCGCACATCCATAAGGGGTATTCATGAAGACCGCCAAAGACGTCCTGAAATCGATCAAGGACAACGACGTCAAATACGTCGACCTGCGCTTCACCGATCCGCGCGGCAAGTGGCAGCACGTCACCTTCGACGTCAGCATGATCGACGATGACATCTTCGCCGAGGGAACGATGTTCGACGGCTCGTCGATCGCCGGCTGGAAGGCGATCAATGAATCCGACATGTGCCTGATGCCCGACCCGGTCACCGCGACGATCGACCCGTTCTTCGCCGAGACCACCATGGTCATCACGTGCGACGTGCTCGAGCCGACCACCGGCGAGCCCTACAACCGCGACCCCCGCGGCATCGCCAAGAAGGCCGAGGCGATGGTGAAGTCGATGGGCGTGGGAGACACCGTGTTCGTCGGCCCCGAGGCCGAGTTCTTCGTGTTCGACGACGTGCGCTATTCGGCCGAACCCTACAACACCGGCTTCCGCCTCGACTCCTCCGAGCTGCCGATCAACTCGGCGACCGAATATGAGGGCGGCAACCTCGGCCACCGCATCCGCACCAAGGCCGGCTACTTCCCGGTGCCGCCGCAGGACTCGGTGCAGGACATGCGCTCGGAGATGCTCGGCGCGATGGCCAAGATGGGCGTCAAGGTCGAGAAGCATCACCACGAGGTGGCCTCGGCCCAGCACGAGCTCGGCATGAAGTTCGACACGCTGACGCTGATGGCCGACCATATGCAGATCTACAAGTACTGCATCCACCAGGTCGCCCACATCTACGGCAAGACCGCCACCTTCATGCCGAAGCCGGTCTACGGCGACAACGGCTCGGGCATGCATGTGCATCAGTCCATCTGGAAGGACGGCAAGCCGACCTTCGCCGGCAACAAATACGCCGACCTGTCGGAGACCTGCCTGCACTACATCGGCGGCGTCATCAAGCACGCCAAGGCGATCAACGCCTTCACCAACCCGTCGACCAACTCCTACAAACGTCTGGTCCCGGGCTATGAAGCCCCCGTGCTGCTCGCCTATTCCGCGCGCAACCGCTCGGCGGCCTGCCGCATCCCCTACACCGCGAACCCGAAGGCCAAGCGCGTCGAGGTGCGTTTCCCCGACCCGATGGCCAACCCCTATCTCGGCTTCGCCGCGATGCTGATGGCCGGTCTTGACGGCATCAAGAACAAGATCGATCCGGGTCCGGCGATGGACAAGGACCTCTACGATCTGCCGAAGGAAGAGCTGAAGCAGATCCCGACCGTCTGCGGCTCGCTCCGCGAGGCGCTCGAGAGCCTCGACAAGGACCGCGCGTTCCTCAAGAACGGCGGCGTGTTCGACGACGACTTCATCGACGCCTATATCGAGCTGAAGATGACCGAGGTCGCGCGTTTCGAAATGACCCCGCACCCGGTGGAATTCGAGATGTACTACTCGCTGTAAATCTTACGGCACCGACGACATGCGAAAGGCGCTTCCACCGGAAGCGCCTTTTGTTTTTGGGTGAGAACGGTGCGTAGGATGGGTAGAGCGAAGCGAAACCCATCGCACCGGTGCAAGCCTTGAGATGATGGGTTTCGCTTCGCTCTACCCATCCTACGAAGGGCGGTTACGCCTTCGCCTTGGCGAGCCGCCGTCCGCCGGCGTCGAGCGCGCCGAATTTGCCCGCGATCATGTCGGGCGTCGGGATCATCCCGCCGAGCGACCAGCTCGCCGGCTCGCCCTCCTCGATCTTGACCCAGACGTTGCGGCGGAAGTCCGGGTTACCCTGCCCCTCGATCTCGACCATGAGATCGGTGACGCGCTCCAGCAGCGCCTGCTTCTGCGCGACATCGAAGATGCCGCGGACGGTGGAAATGGTGACGTAAGGCATGGTCTCTCTCCATTGCTGAGGGTGTGACAACGCAGCGAAGATGGACCGGCACGGCCAAATCAGGCAGTGGCCGATCGGACAGAGATCGGGCAATATCTGCCACCGCCCGATTGCGCTGATCGGCTAGCATGACGGCAAATTCCGGAGGTCCCATGAAGCTTGCGATCCTCGCGCTGGAAGGCTGCATGCAATCGGCGGTCGCCGGCATCGCCGACATCCTCACCCTCGCCAACCACGTGATGCAGCTGCGCGGCGGCAAGGCGCGCTTCAGCTGGCAGACGCTCTCGCTCGACGGCAAGGCGGTGCGCGCCGGCGGCGGCAAGTTGCTCGCCGTCGATGGTGCGGTGGGCAGGCGGACGGCGTGCGACGCGATCATCGTGCCGGGCAGCCTGGTCGATCATCTCACCGCCGAGCGCCTGCAACCGCAATATGACCGTGCTGGCGCCTGGCTGCGCCAGCAGCATGCCAGCGGCCGGCTGATCGGCGCGTTCTGCAGCGGCGTGCTGCTGCTCGCCAATGCCGGCCTGCTCGACGGCCGCCGCGCCACCATCACGTGGTGGCTGCAGAGCGAGCTGCGCCGCCGCCATCCCAAGGTTGATCTCGCCGGTGATGCCGTGATCACGCAGGCGGATCGCCTGGTCTGCGCCGCCGGTCCGATGTCGTGGGTCGATCTGTTGCTGCGGCTGATCGAACTCGTCGAAGGCGCGGAGGTCGCAAAGGTCTGCGCCGACTATGCCGTGATCGACACCGCACAGCGCACGCAGGCGATCTTCATGCCGCTCGGCTACATGCTCGGCCAGGACCCGCTGCTGATGAAAGCGGACATGCTGGTGCGCCGCACCGGCAAGACCCCGATCACGGTGCGCGGCCTCGCGCACGCGCTCGGCCTCAGCGAACGCACGCTGAACCGCCGCTTCCGCGAACTGACCCACGAGCCGCCGCAGGCCTTCATCATGCGCCGCCGCGTCGAGCACGCCCGCACGCTGCTGGAGACCACAGCGCAGCCGATCAAGGCGATCGCCCGCACCACCGGCTATGAGGACGAGAGCAGCTTTCGAAAGGCCTTCCGCAAGCTCACGCTGACATCGCCGCAGGCCTATCGCGCGCAGCGATCGATGCGCGCAGCCTGATCGCAGGAAGCCCGGAAGACTACGGTCAGCAACGCTGACGAACCTGATGACGTGATGCGAACCGCACACAAGGTTGTGTTTCCGGGATCGACAACGCCTGGGCTCGGGTGTTCACTGCCGGCAAGGACCCGAAAGCGGCCCTCGATAAAACACACATTCATTTTCTGCATGGGGAGAAACGAGATGTCTTTCGTCGCTCGACGAATGGCGGCGCTTTCGACCGCCATCACCATTCTCGCTGTCTGTGCTGGCAGCGCATTTGCCCAGAAGAAATACGACACCGGCGTAACCGATACCGAAATCAAGATCGGCAACATCATGCCCTATAGCGGGCCGGCATCTGCCTATGGCACCAGCGGCCGGGCCCAGGCGGCCTATTTCCGCAAGGTCAACGCCGAGGGCGGCATCAATGGCCGCAAGATCAACTTCATCTCCTACGACGACAGCTACAGTCCGCCGAAGACGGTCGAGCAGGCGCGCAAGCTGGTCGAAGGCGACGAGGTCTTGCTGATCTTCGCCTCTCTCGGCACGGCATCCAACGGCGCGATTCAGAAATACATGAACGTGAAGAAGGTACCGCAGCTGTTCATTCAGACCGGTGCCACCAAGTGGAACGATCCGCAGAACTTCCCGTGGACCATGGGCTGGCAGCCCAGTTATCAGAGCGAGGGACGGATCTACGCCAAGCACATCCTGAAGGAAAAGCCGGGCGGCAGGATCGCGGTCCTCTACCAGAACGACGATTATGGAAAGGACTATCTCAAGGGCCTGAAGGACGGCCTCGGCGACAAGGCGGCGTCGATGATCGTGATCGAGGATGCGTATGAGGTGGCCGAGCCGACGATCGACACGCACATCGTCAAGATGAAATCGATGAATGCCGACGTATTCGTCGACATCGCCACACCGAAATTCGCGGCGCAGGCCATCAAGAAGGCGGCCGAGATCGGCTGGAAACCGCTGCACATCCTCAACTCGGTAGGTTCCTCGCTCGGCGCCGTGATCCAGCCTGCCGGCTTCGAGAACGCACAAGGCATCATCTCGGTGGCCTACCTGATGGATCCGCTCGATCCGCAATGGAAGGACGATCCCGGCATGAAGGCGTTCGACGAATATCTCTCCAAATATTTCCCCGAAGGCAATCGGGCCGACAGCCTGATTATGACAGGGTACAATGCGGCTCAGACGCTGGTTCAGGTGCTTAAGCAGTGCGGCGACGATCTCACGCGCGCCAACGTCATGAAGCAGGCCGCCAACCTGAAGGCCTTCCGCACCACCAACCTGCTGCCCGGTATCACGATGAACACCAGCCCGATCGATTTCGCGCCGATCAAGCAGATGCAGCTCAGACGACTCAAGGGCGAGCGATGGGAGCTGTTCGGGCCGATGCTCAGCGCGGAAGTAGGAGGTTAGCCGACCGCAGACCCTCACTGCGCCGCCCGGCTGTCCGAGCGCTATCCGCGTCATTGCGAGGAGCTCGCGGCAAAATTGCAAAGCAATTTTGCGCTGAAGCGACGAAGCAATCCACCTCTCCGCGTATCCGGACAGATGGATTGCTTCGCTTCGCTCGCAATGACGCTAGTAGCCTCGGATCTGTAGGATGGGTAGAGCGCAGCGAAACCCATCATCTCGCCCCTGCACGGGGGCGATGGGTTTCGCTTCGCTCTACCCATCCTGCGGAGCTTGACCTACACCCGGAACAGCTTCGCGTACCTCGCCTTGATCTCCTCCGACTGCACCTGCACCTGGGCCGGATCGGCCTTGAGCATTCTCAGTTTGTCGAGCGGCACGTGACCGGCCTTCTCCTTCACCTTGGCGTGGAACGAGCGGTGCGCGAATTCGTCAGCCAGCATTTGCTGGGTCTCGGCGCTGAAAAAATAGCTCTGGAACAGCCGCGCCGCATTCGGGTTCGGCGCGTTCTTGAAGATGCCGCTGGGGACGATGATCAGCGGCGCGCCCTCGGCGGGATAGACCACCTCGACCGGCTTGCCCTGATCCTTGGCCAGCACGAGGTTGTAGTCGTTGCCGTCGGCCATCACCGCGCGCTCGCCGAGCAGGATCTTCTTCGGCGGATCGGCCGCCGACTGCACCTGCATCACGCGCTGCTGCGACAGCTTCTCCAGATACGGCCAGCCGAGGTCGCGTGCCAGCACGAAGGTCGCGGTCATGATCGCGCCGGAATAGCTCGGGTGGCCCTTGACGATTTTGCCGCGCCACTTGGGATCGAGCAGGTCGGCGTAGCTCTTCGGCGCCTCCTCGCGCTTCACCTGCTCGGTGTTGTAGCCGATCACCTCGAACCAGGCGCAGGATGTCGCCGAGGTGCCGTCGGGATCGATCTGGTCGGCCGGAAAATGCCTGGCGACGTCCTCCGGCACATAGGCCGCGAGCCAGTCGTTCTTCTTCCAGTCGAGGTAATGCGCGGGATCTGTGGAATTGGCGACGTCGACGGCGTTGATGCCGCTGCCCTGCTCCTGTGCGATGCGCTGGAAGATACGCTCCGCGCCCGAGCGCTCGACGCGGACGCTGATCCCGGGATATTTCTGCTCGAAGTCACGCGCGAGACGCTCGGCCGTGTTCAGCTCCAGCGCGCTGTAGAACGAGATCTTGCCTTCCTTCTTGGCGGCTGCGATCAGCTCCGGCGTCACGGCTTCCGCCGGCGGCGCCGCCGCGCGCAGCGGCTCCGCGAATACCATGCCGGCGGCGGCGGCCGCCGTCACCTTGAGCCAGTCGCGCCTCGATCATTTGCGGTCCTGCATTCCATACTCCCTGAGATCGGGCCGTTGACCGGCCGCGCCCTTGTCGCGGGAGCTTAGCGCGTAGAATGGGTAGAGCGAAGCGAAACCACCAAATAGCGGCCACGTCAGGGATGATGGTTTCGCGCAGTTTATCATCGGGCCGCGCTTGCGGACCCGTTGGCATCCAGGTCACGCCGCGGTCTACGTCTTCGCGGGCGGATTCTCGCGCAGGAAGCGTTCGAGATCGGGCTGCACGGAATAAGGCTGCGGAACCGGATCGCCCTGAAAGTCGACCTGAAGATCAAGGCAGCGCCGCAGCATCCGCGCCAGCTCGCCGCGCCGATAGGGCTTGGTCAGCAGCGGAATGCCGTGGCCGCCACGCCCCTGCTGCGCGGGCAGCACGCCGTCGCTGTAGCCCGAGGTGAACAGCACCCGCAGTGCCGGGCGCCCCGCCATCAGTGTCTCCGCCAATTGCCGGCCGTTCATGCTGCCGGGCATCACGATATCGGTGAACAGAAGGTCGAACGCGGTGCCGCGGTTGACGATTTCGAGCGCGGCGTCCGCGTTCGCCGCAACCAGCACGTTGTAGCCGAGGCTTTCGAGCTGGCCCGTGACATAGTCCCGGATCGTAGGGTCGTCCTCCACGCACAGGATCGTCTCGTCGCCGCCCCTGATGGGCAGATCGTCCTCCTCCGCCGCGCGCTGTACGGTGCCGTCGGCCTTCGGCAGATAGATCCTGAAGATGGTGCCGCGCCCCTGCTCGCTCTTGACCTCGATACCGCCGCCGCTTTGCTTGACGAAGCCGAACACCATGCTGAGCCCGAGCCCGGCGCCCTGCCCGACCTCCTTGGTGGAAAAGAACGGATCGAAGATCTTCTCCAGATGCGTCGGCGAAATGCCGGTGCCGGTATCGGTCACCTCGATCACGAGATGATCGCCGGCGCGCTCGACGCCGCACGCCACGGCGTCGGGAATCCCGAGCTGGATGTTGCGGGTCGCAAAGGTCAGCGTGCCGCCGTCAGGCATGGCATCGCGCGCATTGATGGCGAGATTGACCAGCGCAGCACCAAGCTGGCTGCGGTCGACGAAGGCGAGCCAGGCGTTGCGGCTGAGCTCCGTCCTGATCTCGGTCTGCGAGCCGAGCGTCTGCGACAGCAGCCGGACCACCTCGCCGACCAGGTCGTTGACGTCGGCCTCGCCGGGCTGCAGCGGTTGCTTGCGCGCGAATGCCAGGAGGCTCGAGGTGAGCTGCGCGCCGCGATCGGCGGCATCGCTGATCAGCTTGGCGATTGCGGCGAGTTGCGGGTTGTCCTTGACGCCGTCGGCGAGGATCTCGATCGTGCCGGTGATCACGGTCAGCATGTTGTTGAAGTCGTGCGCGATGCCGCCGGTCAGCCGCCCCAGCGATTCCGACTTCTGCGCCTGGATCAACTGCTCCTCGGCGATCCGGCGCTGGCTGACGTCCCTGACAAAGGAATTGATGATCCAGCCGTCACCGCGGCGCAGCGCGTTGAGGGACACCTCGACATAGAACCGGTGACCGTCGCGGTGCAGGCACGCCGTTTCATAGCGCATGCCCATGCCGCCGGCCGCGGTCTCCTGCAGGAAGCGGGTGATCCGCTGCCGGTGCGCAAGGCGCAGCTCCTCCGGAAACACCAGTTCGACCACCCGATAACCGACCGCCTCGGAGCGCGTCCAGCCGGTCAGCACCTCGGCCTGCGGGCTCCAGTCGAGAATGACGCCGTCCTGGTCGGTCTGGACGAAGGCGTCGAGCGCGGTCCTGACGATGGCTTGCGCCATCTGCTCGCTCTCGACCAGCGCCTGGTGCGCCCGACGCTGCGCGGTGACGTCGTGCAGTACGGCGACCGCGCCCCGCAGATTGCCGGTATCGTCGCGCAGCGGCCGCGCGTTGACGACAAGGAAGACGGCCGGTTGCGGCGGTTGCGGTTTGACGATCAGCTCGAAATCGTCGACGTCATCGCCGCGCAGCGCACGCGCCATCGGCGTGTCCGGGATCGGCATCACGGTGGTGCCGTCGGCATAATAGTTCTGGAAGGTGCGAACGCCGGTCAGGGTATCAAAACCGGGTTCGACACTGTACAGCCGTCGCGCCGCGGCGTTGACGATCACGATCATCCCGTGCTCGTCGGCGACCACCACCGGATCGCGGATGCTCTCGACGGTCTTCTCCAGCAGGTGCTGCCTGCTGCCCAGCTGCGCCGACAATTCGGCAAGCGTCGCCGCGAGCTGAGCGGTCTCGCCGTCATCGCTTGAGCCGAGCGAGACCTGCTGGCCGCGCGACAGCGCCTCCGCCGCCCGCACCAGCTGGGCGGGCGTCCTGGACAGCGATCTCGCAATCACCTCAGCCGTCATCAATACCACCGCAACCGCGCCACCCGCGAGCAGAACGCCCGGCCAGGTTACGCCATGGATGAAGCCCAGCGCGAGCAGGAGCGCGGCGACGGGAAACAACATCCCCATCGCCAGACGGCCCGACAAATTCATCCCGACCAACCCCTCGTGTCGGCTGCACCCGAAAATGGAAAAGGAAAAGCAGTATTCGGAAAGGGTCGTCGGCGCCGGAGCAAATATCCCTGTTGCTTAGCCGAGTCCGGCGCTGCAATCCGCCACTTTCGTATCCGTATTAGTACGGAGGAAGGCCGATTCCGGCGCACGCGCAATAACGGAAGAATAGCTGCGACCTGTCGACCAGCGGTACATCTCGCCGGCAGCACAACTCAACATACTGAGAATTTGCAGGAGGGCCCCGGAGTACATGTTTGGCGCCGTGGTCAGCCGTCGGCCGAACGCGCCAGGCGGGATGCCGACATGGTCGCTCGCCAAACATGGAACACTCCCGCGTTTCAGGGTCCAGCCCAGCCCTCGCCGGCGCTTGGCGACGCTCTCAACGCCGACTTACGACACCTCGAAGTAACGTGCCTCGGCTGCGACACGCATCGTGAGGCGGCCGAACAGGACCTCGATCCACGAGCTCGAGCGCCCCGTGGCAAGCGGTGTTCCCGATTGCGGACGAACAATATCTCGGCCAAAATCGTCGGGACAGTTCAGGAAGGATGAGCTTACAAAAAGAGAGACGATGTGACGTGCAGGCCGCATCCTCATCCCCCGTAAGCTTAAGCTGCAAATACCCATCTGGGTCCCGTTGAATGTTAGCGCGCCGAAGAGCGGATCTGCTCTCAAGGCGGGCGACCTTGCATTTGATACGGAGCACAAAATGGATTCCATGCTGAATGACAGGGTCGCGGAAGGGCGGCTCGTGAGCTTGGAAGAGCAGCTTTCGAACCTCGCGCGCGAAGCAGGAGTCAGCCCTTCCGGCCCGCCGACCGGCAAGAAAGCGTTTCACGCGCCGCTAGAAGCGGTTCATCGATTGGCGGATTGGCGCCACCTTGCCATTGTCGGTTCCGTGCTGGCAGCTTGCATAGGTGGCGCTGCTTGGTGGTGGTCGTCACCCAGCGATACGGCGATGGTGGCCTCCCCTGGCTACACCTCACCTCCTGCGCAAACCCCGCCGAAAGACGCCGCGCCGAAAGACGTTGCGCCGACTGCCGCCGCACCTTCTTCCGACTTGGCGCAGCAGCTTCAACCGATGGCGCGCGATCTCGCTGCCTTGAGGCAAGCGGTCGAACAGCTTGAGGTGAGGCAAGAACAATTGGGCCGCGACCATAAAAACCTCGCAAGCCAACTCGAGGCGAGCCAAGCAGAATTGGCACGCAGCAAAGATATCATCGACCACATCAAGGCGACTCAGGATCAGATGGCGCGCGAAAGCGAGGCGGTCACCGAGCGGCTCAACGCAAGCCAGGAACAGCTGGCCGGTGTCATCGCCAACGCCGCAGAGACGAAGGTGAGCCCCGAACAGCCAAAGGTAAGCCCCGAACAGCCAACGGTAGCCCCGGAAATACCACTGCCGCGTCCGCGGCCGTCGACCGATGTTGCCCAGACGCGCAAACCGGCGCCAACCCCGACGCGGCCGCACGCCACCAGCAAACCGCAACCGCCGGCATGGCCATGGTCAGTGCGCTAATGCCGTGACGTGCTGCTTCCTGCGTGCCGTCGACGCGGCAACGGCCGATACCTGCACTTTGCGATCAACGAAGCAACACGATCAACGAAGCAACACGAAGAGGCCGCTGGCGCTGGTCAGCGGCCTCTTGAACCTGATCTTAAATGAACGTCTTGGTGGTAAAATCTTTGCCTCAGGTCCGCCGTTATTAGACTGGGAATTTGCCACACAGTGAAGCCCCAACAGGTGCGATGCTCAACGGAACTCTTGTGACGTTGCGGGGACAACACACTTTGCGTTCGTGACGCCCTGAGTGGACGATCTACTCGCCTGCCGCTCGGCTCGCATGGATTGGCAAAGGAAAGCTCCGTGTCTTTCATTGCTTCCCGATCCGAGGTGCGACCGACCGACCCGACGGACAGACGACGCCACACATTCGGTGTCGTCCCTGCGAAAAAGTGTTTGGTCCCTGCAGATTGGTTGGATGGAATCGGTGTAGAACGAGGCGTGGCCTTTGTTAGGGAGCGCCTCGTGTCATGGAACTGAGCTTGCACGCGAACGCCACGACGACGCCGAAGACACGTGCCTACATCCAGCGCAGCCGGAAGTCGGTCGCTCAGTTGGCGGCCGAATTGGGGGTCAGCGAGACCACGATTTATCGCTGGCGCAGCCGCACGACGGTCGAAGACCGCTCGCACCGGCCGAAGAACCTCACGACCAGCCTCTCCGCGGTTGAAGAAAGGGCCGTTTGTG
>NZ_JAGKJL010000114.1:0-13793 GCF_020329495.1 Bradyrhizobium australafricanum
CCCCCACCCCGCCCTCCCCCGCAAGCGGGAGAGGGAGCCTGAGAAGCGTGCTCACCTCACTAACGAGGTCGACACACGCGAGTGCGTCGCGCGCGCTCATCATGACCTCACCCCTTCGCCATCGCGCGATAATCCAGCCGGCGGTGGAACCAGTATTGGTAGCCCGTCACGTTCTTCTGCATCGCGACGTTGACGAAGGGCTGATAGAGCGGGATGCGCGGGATGTCGGCGAAGGCGAGATCGACGAAGCCCTTGACGTCGGCGTCGTAAGCGGCGGTGTCGCCATTCGCGGCGGCGATGCGCGCGCCGTCGATGAGCTTGTCCATCTCGGGCGATTTGTAGCTCATCGTGTTGAAGATCGAATTGTTGCCGTGATAGCACCAGTAGAAGAAGTACTCGGGATAATCGAGCCAGCCCGAGAACACGTTGGTGAACAGCGGCATTTCCTTCTTGGTGAGCTCGGTGCGCCAATTGGCGCCGGGCACCTTGTTGATCGTGGTCTTGATGCCGAGCTGCGCGAGGCTCTCCTGCACCAGCACGCAGAGCGGCTCGTTGACCCCGGCGAAATTCAGGTCGAACGAGATCGTGGTCTCGAAACCGTTGGCGTAGCCGGCCTCAGCGAGCAGCGCCTTGGCCTTCTCCATGTCGGTGGAATATTTCGTCGGCTGCGGCCAGGCGACCTCGGTCGGCTTGTCCTTTACCGCGCCGAACATCGGGTTGGCGAGACCGAACAGCACCGCATCCATGATCTTCTGGTACGGCATCGCGTAGGCCATCGCCTGCCGTACCTTGGGATTGTCGAACGGCGGCTTGGTCACGTTCATGCCGATATACTGGATGCCGTTGGAGAACGGCAGCGAGACCACGTTGAGCTTGCCGTTCGCCTTCATCTCCTGGAAGTCCTTGAACGGCAGCTCATAGGAGATGTCGGCGTCGCCGCGCTCGAGCAGCGCGCGGCGGTTGCCGGCCTGCGGCACCATGCGCCAGATCACGCGCTTGATCTTCGGCATCGGACCGCAGACCCACTCGTCGTTGCGCTCCATGACGACTTCGGTGCCCGCGGTCCACTTGGTCACCTTGTAGGCGCCGGAGCCCGCGGTCTGCTGCTTGGTGAATTCGAGGCCCCACGGATCCTTCTCGCTGGCGTTCTTCTTCACGAGTTCGGAATTGACGACGCAGGGCACGATGACAGCGAGGTCGGGGATCGTCAGTCTGTCCTTCTTCAGGAAGTCGACGCGCACCGTATAATCATCGACGACCACGAACTGCTCGGGCTTGGTCAGCGAGCCCGCGCTCATCTGGAAGGTCGGGAAGCCGCCGACAGAGACGGCACGGTCGAGCGACCATTTGACGTCCTTCGCCGTGACAGGCGTGCCGTCATGGAATTTGGCGTTCTTGCGCAGCTTGAAGGTGACCGACATGTCGCCGATGTTGATGTCCTCGGCGAGCTCGGGCTTGAACTTGTCGCGGTCGTAATAGGGCACGCCGCCCGGACCGCTCTTCATCTCGTGGCTGATCAGGCGGTCGTAGCAATTCCACGACACCTCGTAGCCCGGCACGTTGGTGCCGACGCCGTGGATATCGAGATTGTTGGGACCGCCTTCGGAGACGATGAGCAGCGTCTCGGAGCGCGCGTCGGCCTTGGCCGGCGACCAGATCGCGGGCGCGGTCGGCGCCAGCGCCCCCGCGGCCAGCCCGGACACCGATTTGAGGAAGTCGCGACGCTTCATGTGATGCTCCAACGCCTTGGGAAACGGCCTTGGAACTCAGATCGCAAGGATTGTGCCAACCCTTAACGAAACCTTATGTCCTGCTAATGCCTTGCTGGAGCGAGAGAAAACGCCGACCGGTACTCCGGTCGGGCAAAAACTCAGATCGCCAATTGCATACAAAGACAGGCTATATGCTCAATAGATGAGCATGAAACGGCTTCTGCTTGCTTTGTGGCCGGCAATGGAGGCCGCGCGCTGAAGCGCGCTAATCCGGCCAGACCAACTTCTGCAATTGCACGAAGTCGTCGACCCGGTCCGGCCAGCCTTCGATGCAGATGTGCCGGAGCGGATCGCTGGCCGAGTGCAGCATCAAGAGCGCCATCAGCCGCCGCTTCAGCGTGAACGTCACATCAGTGCGCGAGATGCCGAAGCCGTCGAACAGGCTGCGCACCCGGCGCGGATGCCCGGCGGCCATGAAGGCGCTGGGACCGAGCAGGTCGTACTCGCCCCATCCGGTCCGGACGTCGCCGAAGTCGAACAGGCCGGCGACGTGCCAGCCGTCGGCCCGGCGCCCAAGCAGAAAGTTCTCCGGGATGTATTCGCCGGTCAGGATCACCGGCGGCGCGTTCATCGGGATCAACTCAGTGGCGTCGCGCAGCAACTCGTCGAGCGAGGCGAGGAATTTCGCCGGCAGGCCGAGCCGTTCGTGCCGCGCCCGACACTGCGCGATCTGGGTGCGCATGAAGGCCTCCCAGCGCGGCTCGATCGCGCGCAGGCTGCCGGGCGGCACGCGCTGCACCTCGGCGATCACGGCCCCGATCTCGGCGAGCACGCGCTCGCGCTCGGCTTCCGACAGCGATGGCCACACCTCCGAGCCGACGGTGCCGGACAGGCGGGTGATGACGAGATAGGGCCAGCCGTCGCGTTCGCCCTCCGCGACCAGGTCGGGGATCGGAATGCCGAGCCGTCCGCGCAACTCGGCAAGCGCGCCGCGCTCGGACACGAATTGCGGGCGCAGAAACGGCGGGAAGAGTTTGAGGATCAGGCCATCGTCCAGCCCGACCACCAGATTGGTGCCGGTCGAGAACACGTGCGGCGCGACGCACGACAGCCCGTGGCCATCAGCAATATCGCGCGCGACCGGCAACCAGCGCGACGTGTCGCCGCGCCAGGCACGGTAGCCGTCGTAGTCGGTGAGGGAGGGAAGGGAAGCGATCATCTCTCGGGCCGTCATTGCGAGCCACCCGGTCGGCGCGAAGCGCCGCCGGATGAAGCAATCCATGGCACCGCTTGTACAGCGAATGGATTTGCTTCGTCGCTTCGCTCCTCGCAATGACGGGAAGCTATTTCGTAGCCCGGATGAAGCGAAGCGCAATCCGGGATTCTGTGCCGCCTGAAAGACCGGCCCCGGATTTCGCTTCGCTTCATCCGGGCTACACAGCCATCTTCTCCTTCCCCCTGAAAGGGGGAAGGTCGGGATGGGGGTCTGCCACAGGCGATGGTGTTTGCGGTGAGAGAAGATCCCCACCCGCTTTGCTCTGGCGAGCAAAGCGACCTCCCCTTTTCAAGGGGAGGTAAGACAACGCATGGCCCCTCACCTATCCGGATTGGCGCGCTCGAACTGGCGCAAGAGGCGGTTGCCGCGCTCGACGGCGTTGTCCATCGCGGCTTGCGCCGATCGCTTGCCGGCGAACACCTGCTCGAGCTCCTCCTCGATCACGTCGCGGATCAGGACGAACGAGCCGAGGCGGATGCCCTTCGAATTGTCGGTCGGCGGCTTCAGCGTCACCTCCTCGATCGAGATCGAGGCGCCGGGATTGCGATCGTAGAAACCCTGCGCGCGAGTCAGATCGAATGCGGCGCGGGTGATCGGCAGGTAGCCCGTGTTCTGGTGCCAGGTGGCCTGCACCTCCGGCCGCGACAGATAGGCGAAGAACTTCGCCACGCCGGCATATTCGGCGCGCGGCCGGTCGCGCAGCACCCACAGCGTCGCGCCGCCGATGATCGAGTTCTGCGGCGCGCCCTGCACGTCGGGTTCGTATGGCATCATGCCGTAGCCGACCTCGAATTTGGAATTGGCCTTGATGTCGGCGCGCGTGCCCGACGAGCCGATGAAGATGCCGCATTCGCCCTTCTGGAAGCGCGGCTCGGCCGCCTGCCCGCGGCCGCTGTAATCGAAGGTCTTGTCGGCCTGCCACTGCGCGAGCTGCGCGATGTGGCGCACCACCAGCGGATTGTTGAAGATCAGCTGGGCGTCGAGCCCGGAAAACCCGTTGGCCTTGGTTGCGATCGGCAGATTGTGGAAGGCGGAGAAGTTCTCGACATTGATCCAGGACGGCCACGACGTGGTCGCGCCGCACATCGCGCCCGCCGCGCGCAGCCGCTTGGCCGCGACGCCGAGCTCCGGCCAGGTCCTCGGCGGCACGCTCGGATCGAGCCCGGCGGAGCGGAACATATCCTTGTTGTAGTAGAGGATCGGCGTCGAGGCATTGAAGGGGAACGACAGCATGTTGCCGTCGACATCGGCATAGTAGCCGGCCACCGCGGGCAGATAGGCCGACGGCGCGAATGCCTCGGATTGATCGCGCATCAGCTCGAACACCGGATAGATCGCGCCGCGGGCCGCCATCATGGTTGCAGTCGCGATCTCGTTGACCTGAACGATCGCCGGCTGGCTGTGCGATCGGAAGGCGAAGATCGCCGCGGTGACGGTCTCGGTATAGTTGCCCTTGTAGGCGGGCACGATCCGGTAGTCGGATTGCGAGGCGTTGAAATCGGCGGCAAGCTTCTCGAGCTGCTTGCCGAGCTCGCCCGACATCGCGTGCCACCACATGATCTCGGTGGCCGCCCGCGCCGGCGCCACAAGCAGAAGAGCCGCGACGACGAGGTGCAGGAGCTTAAAGGCGAGCTTAAAGGCGAGCTTCAAAGCGAACTTCACGACGAGCCGTTCCCGGATGCCAACACGCCCTCATAAGGCGCTACAACCGCAGATTCAACCGACACCGCAGGTTGCACCGCGGATTTAACGTTTGGCCGATGGCGAACCAGCGCCATTCTGCTAAAAATGCGTTGAACCTTTTCTTCCCGCCCAGGACTCAATTCACAAGGGGAATAGTAGCCTGTGTACCGCCGCGCCGGCCTTTCGCGGATAACGATGCTTGCCGTCGCGCTGTCATGGGCAGCGGTCCCGGCGAGCGCTTTTGCGCGCGAATTCCGGACCGCCGATACCCAGAATGAGGACTATCCGACCGTCCAAGCGCTGAATTACATGGACCGCCTGATCGCCGAACGCACCGCCGGCCGGCACCGCATCGTGGTCTTCCATTCCCGCCAGCTCGGTGAGGAGAAGGAGACGCTGGAGCAGACCCGGGCCGGTGCCATCGATTTGAACCGGACCAATGTCGCGCTGATCGGGACAATGGTGCCGTCGGTCAACGTGCTGGCAATGCCGTTCCTGTTTCGATCGCCCGAACACCTGCAAACCGCGCTGGATGGACCGATCGGCAGCGAGATCCTGAACAGTCTCGGGGATCACGGCTTCGTCGGGCTGGCCTTCTACGATTCCGGCGCCCGCTCGATCTATAACAGCGTGCGCCCGGTGCGTTCGCTCGACGACCTCAAGGGACTGCGGGTACGCGTGCAGCAATCCGAACGGATGTCGGACATGGTGCGCGCGCTCGGCGCCCAGCCGGTCCAGATGCCCTACGGCCAGGTGCTGACCGGATTCGCCACCGGGCTGATCGACGGCGCCGAGAACAACTGGGCGTCCTTCGTCACCACCGGTCACTACAAATATGCCGGCTATTACACGCTGACCCGGCACACTTTCAGTCCGGACGTGCTGCTGATGTCGCAAAAGGCCTGGGCCAGCCTCTCGCCGGAGGAGCAAACGATCTTCCGCGAGGCCGCGCAACGCTCCAGTGCCTACATGCGCGAGAGGTGGCGGGAGCTCGAGGAGCGCTCGCGCCAGCAGGCGGAGCTGGCCGGCGTCAAGATCGTGACCGACATCGACCGCAAGCCGTTCGAAGCTGCAATGGCCGGCATCTACGCCAAGGCCGAGCGCGATCCTGCGGTATCAGCGCTGATCGAACGCATCCGCAACATGGAGTAACCGGATCTTGGACGCACCAGAGCAGGACGGGACTGTGAGACGGCGGGCGGCCTTCGGGCCGCAGGGCCGTTTCCGCATCGTCCAGTTGCTGCGTGCGGTCCCGATCCGCTGGCGCATCCTTTCGATCGCCCTGCTCAACTCCGCGGTCGTGATCGTGCTGGCGGTGCTGATCTGGAACGGCTCGAAGGTGCTCGGCTCGGCCTGGGACGATGTCCGCCAGGTGCGGGAATCCGACAAGATCCTGGCCAAGCTCGAAAGCGAGACCAGCCGTCTGCAGAACCTGATCCATCGCTACATCAATCAGCCGAGCCCGGACCTGTTCGCCGAAATCCTGCTGCTCCGCGAGGCCGTGCTCGGCACGCTGACCAACCGGGCCTCGACCGACCCGATGCTGTCAGGCTCGGTCGAGCAGCTGGAGCGCGTCACCAGCCGTTTCCTCGACGGCTTCGGCGAACTGCGCACCGTGCAGACCAGGATCGCCAAGACCTATGACGAGCAGGTGTTGTCGCCGACCAAGGACATGGCCGGGCTCTATTCGATCATCGAGGGCGCCACCGGCCATCGCGATGCGCTGATCTGGCCCGCGCTCGGCAAGTCGCGCGAGGCGTTCACCTCGCTGCTGGTCGCCGCCAACGCCTACTACCTCTCGCTTGCCTCCTCGTCGGCCGAGGAAGCCCGCCGCAACATCGATACGATCGAGCGGACGATTCCGGTCATGACCGATCTGGCCGAGAACGATCTACAGCGGATGGCGCTTGCGCGGCTCAAGGTCAAGACCGCCGAGTTGCGCGACGGGCTCGGCAAGCTCAGCGAGCAGCTCACCAACCGCACCGATCTGCTGCGCAACTCGATCGACGCCAGCCAGGCGGATGCGATCGGGGCGATCGACGATCTCTCGGTGAAGATGCGCCAGCGCGAGCAGAAGGCGCAGGAGACGTTCGACAAGACGCTGACCTCGATCTCGCGCCGGGTGCTGTCGATTGCCGTGATCTTCCTCGGCGTCATCATGTCGGCCGGCGTCATGATCGCGCTGTCGATCCGGCTGCCGCTGGCGCAGATCATGGCCGCGATGCGCACCATCACCTCGGGTGATCTCGACCGGCCGGTGCAGGGCACGTCGGCCAAGGACGAGGTCGGCGCCATGGCGCGTGCGGTCGAAGTGTTCCGCGAAAACGCGATCGCCAAGCGCAAGACCGAGGACGAGCTGCGCACCGCCAAGGAGGAGGCCGAAAGCGCGCTGCTCGAGCTCAATACCGCGCAGCAGAACCTGATCGATGCCGAACGCCTCGCCGCGCTCGGCGGCCTCGTTGCCGGCGTCGCCCACGAGGTCAACAACCCGATCGGCATCAGCCTGACGGTGGCCTCGAGCTTCGCCCGCCGCAGCGAGATGTTCGAGAACGACCTGAAGACCGAGCCGCTGCGCCGCTCCAGGCTCGACGAATTCGTGCGCGCCTCGCGTGACGCATCGCAGCAACTGGTCTCGAACCTGACGCGCGCCGGCGAGCTGATCCAGTCGTTCAAGCAGGTCGCCGTCGACCGCTCGCATGCCGAGCGCCGCCAGTTCGCCATGAGCGAATCCACCGACCAGATCGTGGCGAGCCTGCGGCCGGTGCTGAAGAAGGCCGCGATCGCGCTGTCGGTCGATGTGCCCGAGGGACTCTTGATCGACGGCTATCCCGGCGCCTATGGGCAGATCTTAACCAATCTTTTCCTCAACGCCGTCAATCATGCCTTTGCCGATGGCCGCTCCGGCACCATCACCATCTCGGCGCGCGGGCGCGGCGCCGACGATGTGGAGATCATCTTCGCAGACGACGGGGCTGGCATGACGCCGGACGTGCAGCGGCAGGCGTTCGACCCGTTCTTTACGACGCGCCGCAACGAAGGTGGTACGGGCCTTGGCCTCCACATCGTCTATAACCTCGTCACCCAGCAGCTCGGTGGACGCATGATGCTGGAGTCAAGGGTAGGACAAGGCACCACTTTTCGCATTATCATGCCCAGGATCGCCAAGGGGGCTGCCAAGGGCGAGCCCACTATCGCTGACGCAGCAGCCGACGGAACCAGTCAATGGCCGAACAGGACGATGTCCTCCAACTGATCGACGATACCGAGAGCCCCCAGGAGGACTCGTCGGCCCGCAAATGGAAGATCGCCGTCATCGACGACGATCACGCCGTCCATGAAGGCACCCGCTTCGCGCTGAGCGATTACAACCTGAACGGTTCGACGCTGGAGATCCTCTCCGCCTACTCTGCGGCCGAAGGCCGCACGCTGATGCGGGACAACCCCGACATCGCGGCCGTGCTGCTCGACGTCATCATGGAGACCGACGTCGCCGGCCTCGAGCTCGTCGAGTTCATCCGCAACGAGATCAAGAACGAGACCGTGCGCATCATCCTGCGCACCGGCCAGCCCGGCCAGGCGCCGGAGCGGCGCGTCATCGTGCAATACGACATCAACGACTACAAGGCGAAGACCGAGCTCACCGCCGACAAGCTGTTCACGTCGCTGACGGCCGCGCTGCGCAGCTACCAGCAGCTCGAGCGCATGGTGCAGACGCGGCGCGGGCTCGAGATCATCATCGACGCGGCCTCGACGCTGTACGATTTCAAATCGATGCAGCGGCTGGCCGAGGGCGTGCTGACCCAGCTCGCCTCGCTGCTCAACGTCGACTGCGCCGGCATTCTGGTGCTGCGCGACGACGGCAATTCGGCGGCGGCCGATTTCTCGGTGCTGGCCTGCTCGGGCTGCTACAGCCGCTTCATCGGCACCACCTCGTCAAAGGCGCTCGATCCGGACCTGCGGCACATGGTGGAGGAAGCATTCCAGCGCCGCAAGAACGAGTTCGCCGACCACCGCAGCGTGCTCTATTCGCGCACCGGCAGCGGCCGCGAGGTCGTGGTGCTGCTGCAGGCCGAGCGCCAGCTCTCCGACACCGACCGTGCGCTGGTCGAGATCTTCTCGAGCCGGCTGTCGATCGCGTTCGACAATGTGATCCTCTACCAGCAGCTGCACGAGGCCAACACCCAGCTCGAGGACCGCGTCGCGCAGCGCACCCGCGCGCTGATGCAGGCCAACCGGCGGCTCTCGGCGCAGTGGCTGCGGCTGCAGCGCGCCAACGGCTTCAAGAACGAGATCCTCGGCACCGTCGCCCACGATCTGAAAAACCCGCTCGGCGTCATCCTCGGCCGCACCGAGATGCTGACCGAGCTGATCGGCGCCGGCTCGCCGAAGGAAAACGTCACGTCGCAGGTCGAGCACATAAGGGACGCCACCAAACGGCTGACCTCGATGGTCGACCATCTGATCTCGGACGCGATGGCCGATGCCTTCGACATCACCATCCGCCGCGAGCCGGTCGACGTCGCGGCCTTGGTCAACGAGGTCACCGAGGCCAATTTGCCTTCGGCCGTCAACAAGCAGCAGAGCATCTCGGTCTCGGGGCCGCAGCAATTCGTCACGATGTGCGACGCCGACCGGATTCGCGAGGCGATCGACAACCTCGTCAGCAACGCCATCAAGTACTCGCCGATCGGCGGCAAGATCACGGTCACGGTCAGCCATGAGGGCGACGACACCGTGATCCGGATCGCCGACCAGGGCCCCGGCCTCAGCCCGGAGGATCTCGGCCGGCTGTTCGGCCGGTTCCAGCGGCTGTCGGCCAAGCCGACCGCGGGCGAGAGCTCGACCGGGCTCGGCCTTTCCATTGTCAAGCGCATCATCGACATGCATGGCGGCCATGTGACCGCGCAGAGCCCGGGCCCCGGACAGGGGTCGACCTTTACGGTTACACTGCCGGCGACAGAGACATCATGAGCCAGAACCCGCATATCTTCATCGTGGACGATGAGGCACCGGCCCGCGAAATGGTCGGCGATTACCTCAAGATGCACGGCTTCGGCGTGACGCTGTGCGATGGCGGCAAGAGCCTGCGCAAGGAGATCGAGGGCTGCACGCCCGATCTCGTGGTGCTGGACCTCAACATGCCCGAGGAAGACGGGCTGTCGATCATTCGCGACCTCAAGAGCAAGATCAACGTCCCCGTCATCATGCTGACAGCTACTGCCAGCCCGATCGACCGCGTGGTCGGGCTGGAGCTCGGCGCCGACGACTACGTGGCCAAGCCCTGCGAATTGCGCGAGCTGATGGCACGCATCCGCTCGGTGCTGCGGCGGAGCGGGCCGGCGAAAGCGGCGGCGCCGGAACCGGCGAGTGCGAAGGCCGAAAAGGAGCAGCTGGTGCGGTTCGGCACCAAATGGCTCGATCTCGAGGCCCAGGCGCTGCGCGACGACGAGGGCAACGAGCATCCGCTGACGGCCTCCGAATTCGGCCTCCTGAAGGTGTTCGCGGCCAACCCGAAGCGGGTGCTGTCGCGCGAGCGGCTGCTGGAACTCGCCAATGCGCGCGACGCGGAGGCCTTCGACCGCGCCGTCGATCTGCGCATCATGCGCATCCGCCGCAAGATCGAGTTCGACCCGACCAAGCCGTCGGTGATCCGGACCATCCGCGGCGGCGGCTACCTGTTCTCGCCGACCGGCGACAAGGCGTAGCGTTGCGAAAGCCGTCCCACCTCCCAATGTCGTCCTGGCGAAAGCCAGGACCCATAACCACGACTGCCTCAGTTGAGTGACGCTGGGGCCCCAGCGAAGCCAAGCAACTCCTATTTGGGGTAATGGGTCCTGGCCTTCGCCAGGACGACAAATCGTTGTGTGGCACGGGCGGATTCAGCGACACAAAGGCTGTCAATCCGCGCAAAAATCCCTAAGTTTCGGCCATGCCGAAAACAGCCTCCAAAGCCCCCGCCAAGCCCGCATCGAAGACCGACCCCAAGCCCGTCGCCGCCAAGGCCACGGCGAAGGGCGACCATGTCTTCCTGGTCGACGGCTCGTCCTACATCTTCCGCGCCTACCACGCGCTGCCGCCGCTGAACCGCAAATCCGACGGGCTGCAGGTCAACGCCGTGCTCGGCTTCTGCAACATGCTGTGGAAGCTGTTGCGCGACATGCCCGAGGACAACCGGCCGACGCATCTGGCGATCGTGTTCGACAAGTCGGAGATCACGTTCCGCAACAAGCTCTATCCCGACTACAAGGCGCACCGGCCGCCGGCGCCCGACGATTTGATTCCGCAATTCGCGCTGATCCGCGAGGCGGTGCGCGCCTTCGAATTGCCCTGCCTCGAGCAGGTCGGCTTCGAGGCCGACGATCTGATCGCGACCTATGCGCGGCTCGCCAGCGAGCGCGGCGCGACCACGACGATCGTGTCATCGGACAAGGATCTGATGCAGCTCGTCAACGACAAGGTCGTGATGTACGACACGATGAAGGATCGCCGCATCGGCCGCGACGAGGTGATCGAGAAATTCGGCGTGCCGCCGGAGAAGGTGGTCGAGGTGCAGGCGCTGGCCGGCGACTCCACCGACAACGTGCCCGGCGTGCCCGGCATCGGCATCAAGACCGCCGCGCAGCTGATCATCGAATATGGCGATCTCGATCAACTGCTGTTCCGCGCCGGCGAGATCAAGCAGCCGAAGCGGCGCGAGGCGCTGCTCGAGAACGCCGAGAAGGCGCGCATCTCGCGTCAGCTGGTGCTGCTCGACGACAAGGTCGAGCTCGAAGTGCCGCTCGACGACCTCGCCGTGAACGAGCCCGACTCGCGCCGGCTGATCGCCTTCCTCAAGGCGATGGAGTTCACCACCCTCACCCGCCGCGTCGCCGACTACGCGCAGATCGACCCGGCCAATGTCGATGCCGATCCCGGCAACAAGAGCGGCGCGAGCGTATTCTCGCCGTTGCCGCCGTCGGATGTGACGCCTGTGCCCGGAGACGCTCCGACATCCGCGGCACCGCTGCCGAAAGCCAAGCCGACCGGTGCGCGTGACGACAAGAATTCGAGCCGCAAGGGCACGCCGGCAACGCTAGCCGAGGCCCGCGGCGAGGCGATCCGCAAGACCGGCTTCGACCGCAAGGCGTATCAGGCGATCGGCAGTCTCGATCAGCTCCACGCCTTCATCGCCCGCGTGCCCGACACCGGCTATGTCGCGATCGAGGCGATGTCGGAATCGATCGACCCGATGCAGGGCGAGCTCGCAGGCCTTGCGCTGGCGCTGGCGCCAAACGATGCGTGTTACGTCCCGCTCAGCCACCGGCAGGCCGGCGGCGGCGCGGGCCTGTTCGATGCCGGCCTCGCACCGGGCCAGATCAAGACCGCCGAGGCGCTGGCGGCGCTGAGGCCGCTGCTGGAGTCCGTTGGAATCCAGAAGGTCGGCTTTGACGTCAAGTTCACCTCGGTGATGCTGGCGCAGCACGGAATCACCCTGCGCAACATCGACGATGCGCAGCTCATGAGCTACGCGCTCGATGCCGGCCGCGGCTCGCATGCGCTGGAGGCGCTCGCCGAGCGCTGGTTCGGCCACGCCGTCGTCAATTACGGCGGCCTCGTCGGCAGCGGCAAGGGCAAGCTGACCTTCGATCAGGTCACGATCGACAAGGCCAGCGAATATGCGGCCGAAAGCGCCGACGTGATCCTGCGGCTGTGGCGGGTGCTGAAGCCGCGTCTCGTCGCCGAGCGGATGGCGACGGTGTATGAGACGCTGGAACGGCCGCTGGTCTCGGTGTTGGCGCGGATGGAACGGCGCGGCATCTCGATCGATCGCCAGGTGCTGTCGCGGCTGTCGGGCGATTTCGCCCAGACCGCTGCGCGCGTCGAGGCCGAGATCCAGGAGATCGCCGGCGAGCCGGTCAATGTCGGCAGCCCGAAGCAGATCGGCGACATCATCTTCGGCAAGATGGGATTGCCCGGCGGCAGCAAGACCAAGACCGGCGCGTGGTCGACCACCGCGCAGGTGCTCGATGAGCTCGCCGAGCAGGGCCACGAATTCCCGAAGAAGATCCTGGAGTGGCGTCAGGTCTCGAAGCTGAAATCGACCTACACCGACGCGCTGCCGACCTATGTCAATCCGCAGACCCATCGTGTCCACACCACCTACGCGCTGGCTGCGACCACGACGGGCCGGCTGTCGTCGAACGAGCCGAACCTGCAGAACATCCCGGTTCGTACCGAGGACGGCCGCAAGATCCGCCGCGCCTTCATCGCGACACCGGGCCACAAGCTGGTGTCGGCCGACTATTCCCAGATCGAGTTGCGGCTACTCGCCGAGATCGCCGACGTGCCGGTGCTGCGTCAGGCATTCCGCGACGGGCTCGACATTCACGCCATGACCGCCTCCGAAATGTTCGGCGTGCCGATCAAGGACATGCCGAGCGAGGTGCGCCGCCGCGCCAAGGCGATCAATTTCGGCATCATCTACGGCATCTCGGCGTTCGGCCTCGCCAACCAGCTCGGCATCGCGCGCGAGGAGGCCTCGGCCTACATCAAGAAATACTTCGAGCGCTTCCCGGGCATCCGCGCCTATATGGACGAGACCAAGGACTTCTGCCGCCGCAACGGCTATGTGACGACGTTGTTCGGGCGCAAGTGCTACTACCCCGACATCAAGGCGTCCAACGCCTCGGTGCGCGCCTTCAACGAACGCGCCGCCATCAATGCGCGGCTGCAGGGCACCGCGGCTGACATCATCCGCCGCGCCATGATCCGCGTCGAGGACGCGCTCACCGAGAAAAAGCTCTCGGCGCAGATGCTTTTGCAGGTGCATGACGAACTGATCTTCGAGGTGCCCGACGACGAGGTCGCGGCGACGCTGCCGGTGGTGCAGAAGGTGATGCAGGACGCGCCTTTCCCGGCGGTGATCCTGTCGCTGCCGCTGCAGGTCGACGCCCGCGCCGCGAACAATTGGGACGAGGCGCATTAGCGGCTTCGCCTCTCCCGCTTGCGAGGGTCGAGACGAGCAAAGCTCGCTCTTAGGCCGACGCGCGACGAGCGACGCAAAGCGTCGTCCCGAGCGCGGCGGGTGGGGGCTCTCTCCGCCGAAAGACTCTGCGCGGAGGCACCCCCACCCCGCCCTCCCC
>NZ_JAGKJL010000115.1:0-13648 GCF_020329495.1 Bradyrhizobium australafricanum
GGCGACCACCCCTTTGATCAACTCTGCCGACAGTGCGGCATCCAGCATCGCCTGACCAAGCCCTACCATCCGCAGACCAACGGACTCGTCGAACGTTTCAACCGGCGCATCGCCGAAGCCATTGGCCGCGAAACAAAGCGTGGCAGCGCCCGGCGGACCTTCATCGATCACGCCGATCGAGACACCTTCATCGCCAAATTCGTCCACGACTACAATCGAACCAGGCTCAAATGCCTCCGCTACCAGGCCCCAATGCGGGCCCTCGCCAATCATACGGGACCAAACACTTTCGCAGGGAGGACACCGAATGTGTGGCGTCGTCTGTGACACACTTCCGCGTTCTCGCGACATGATTTGTCCGAGCTTTGTCTTTCGCTCCGCCCTCTCTTGAACGGAGGGCGCAGGGAAAGCCGGGTGCCGATCGCACCCATGGGCCCCGAGCAATGGGTAGAAAGAGGAAGCCTGCAGGGCGTGCTCACTTCACGCTCGCCATGTTCCGACCGATGCGATCCCTGACCGTCTGCGCGATCGCCGCCGGCGCTTCGTCGGGAATCGCGAAGCACGAGCTCGCGTTGATCTCGCAGAGCACGTAGGTGTCGGCGCCATCAGCATCGCGTGGGCCGTAGAGGAAATCAGCATCCCAGATCACCGGCAGCGACGTCTCACCGATCGTCAGCGCGGCCATCATTTGCGGGATCCATTCGTCCTCCATCAGCCTTCGCAGCGCCTGGAATTGCGGGGCATCGGGGCCGTGCATGATGCGCGGTCCGGGCTGGGCCTCTGGAGAATCCGGACCTTGCGGGGGCGGCGGGATCAGGGCCTTGATCAATTGGTGCCCGAAGCCCGCGACCTTCGCTGCGCTGACATAGCAACGGATCATGCCCTCGGGCAGGCGCGGCTGGAATGCCTGATCGATGATGCAGCCGCCCCAGCCGAAATATTGCTCGCAGCGCGCCATGAAGTCCTCCAGCGGCATCTCCTCCGGCTGGCTGCCGCGCAGCGCATGCAGCACGCGAATCGTCGCGTCGGTCTTCGGCACCGTTTCCACCTTCCAGACGCCCTGCCCGCCATTGCCGCGGTTCTGCTTGAGCACGCGCGGACCAGCCGCGCGCAAGCGCGCGGGAAATTCCGCGCGGAACGCGTCGACCGTGGCGTATCGATGGGTGTCGGCGCCCCAGCCCAGGTGACGCGTCCGGTACAGCACGTCCTTGACGCCCATCTTGAGGATGACGTCGGGATGCGCGCTGACCCATGGTCCCTTCACCGCGACCTCGCGCAGCAGCGGATCGAGGGCGGCGCGCGTCTTGCCCTGATGGATCGGATCGACCCAGACGAGAACGCCGTCCATCGTCAGCAATTGGTCGCGGACGGCATCGGCGAATGTCTCGTCATAAACGACGGGAACGGCCTCGATGCCCGAAGCGCCGAGCGCTTCGAAGACGCGGACGAAACGGCTGTTTTGTGGGGTCGCCTCCCGGCGCGACGCGGCGTCGCCACGCGACAGGATGGCGAGTTTACAACGACGATTTTCGGAACGAAGACGTGTGTGTGATTCAGTGTCCATGTGAAAGCTCCACGACGGTGAATGTCGCGCAGAGCTTGGACCTAGGTCTCACGGGGAGTCTGCCTTGTCCCCTCGAGGCAAATCTAGACCACCGCGCGCAGGTTTCAAGATGGAAGTGGAGCGAAGCGGATCTGGCCACGATCCCGGATCACGCCGTGATCCCGGATCAGGCCGTGATCCCGTGCAACCCGAGCCAGCCCGTGTAGAGGCCGACGAGCACGATCAGCGCGGCCGACACGTAGGGGGCGCGATGGGCAAAGCGGCTGAAGCCGGCCCAATGACGTTCGACATGACGCAGGCTCAGCGCGGCCGCAACGCCGGCAGAGACCATGGTAAGCGCAAGCCCGATGCCGAAACAAAGCACCAGCACGAAGCCGAGGCTGAACTGCTTGAGCTGGAGACAGAGCAGCAGCACGGTGATCGCCGCCGGACACGGAATCAGCCCGCCGGTCAGGCCGAACAGGATGATCTGCCATGTCGTGACGGTGCGTCCGGCAAAGCGCTTGCGGATGTCGGCGGCGTGCGCGCGCGCATGCGCGTCGTCCTCGTCGCCGAGATTCATATGCGCATGGTCATGCTCCTCGAACAGGACTTCCGCCACGTCCGCGCGGACCGAGACGCGCGCCTTGAAGGCATGCGGCTCCGGAATTTCGTCGATGCTTTCCAGATAGCCACCCCTGTCGGCGAAGCGAAAGCGTTGCTCGCTGCCGTCGGGACGGATCGTCACGGCGTCAACGTCGCCGGCCGCCGGCAGCGCTCCAGCCTCGCTTCGCAACCGCCAGCGCGGCGGCACGCCGTCCTCGAAGACCTCGAGCGACAGCGATTGTCCGGCCAGGACAAGCTGGCGCGTTTCGTTGTGATGATGGTGGTGATGGTGATCGTGATCGTGTTCGGCAGCCTGCTCGCGCCAGGTGCGCCAGGCCATCCAGGCCGCGATCGCGATGATGATCACCGCCGACGCCAGTTGCAGCCAGGCTTCGCTGCGTTCTCCGGACCATTGCTGGCCGAAATGAAGCCCGGCGAGCGCGACCAGCCAGACGATGGCGGTGTGCGAGATCGTCGCCGCCAGGCCGAGCAGCACCGCCTGCACCACCGTGCCGCGGATCGCGATGATGAAGGCCGCCATCATCGTCTTGGAGTGGCCGGGCTCGAGCCCGTGCAGTGCGCCGAGCAGGATCGCGCTGGGCACGAACAGCCATGCATGGGCACTGCTCTGCTGGAGCAGCTGAGACAGGTCGGTCATGGCACTCACTTCAAGTAGGTACGAACGACGTCGATCAGGTCCGCGGCGCCCTGCGCCTTCTCGGGATCCTTTTCCCGGGCAGGATCCACGACATGATGGCGGATGTGATCCTCGAGCAATTCCGCAGTCAGCCCGTTGATGGCACCGCGAACCGAGGCCACCAGCATCAGCACGTCGGCACAACCAATCTCGGACTCCAGTGCGCGCTCGACGGCCTCCAGCTGGCCCTTGATGCGGCGAACCCGGCCGACGAGCTTGGACTTGTGCTTGATGGTATGCGACATGAATGTAATATAGGGGGGTACCCTATATTGGTCAACCATGCTGTTGGCCAACCGGGGCGCGCATCGAGACATGGCGGCGGGATGTCAGCGGCGGGCGTCAGCCCATGCTGCCAGGCATGAAGCAGCGCGCCTTCGGATGACCGTCTATGTAGTAAGGCCACACGATGGGTCGGCCGGACAGGTTCGGCCCGGGCACGACGGCTTCGTTCGGAACGTCAACCCACTCGCCGTCGATGCGCACCCGATAATGGCCGTTCCTGGTTTCCCAGTCGACGTCGTCGATGTGCTGCGCATCCGTGCCATCGCAGCAGGGACCCTTGCTGCTATGCAAGCCCTCGTACCAACCATTCAAGTCGGGGTGCTGGTGATCGTGGGCGAGAGCGCCGCCGGTTGTTGTGATGAGCAGCATAACGACAAGAGCAACAGGCGTCGCATGCCAATAATGACTGTCCATCAATCGGCATTGCTCCAATGAATGCAGGCGGGAGCGCGACACGTTCGCGGTGTCGGCATCTACCTGAGTTGGTCCCTGCCACCGCGCAACTCGGCAGCGAATTGTATGTTCCTATTCGCAACTCGCCGGAGATGGAGAGGTGACCCCATCGGCCTGATCCACGGATGCTTGTTCCAAGCTGCGCGATGAAGTTTTCGTGACTGTCGATCGGCGGTAGCTGCGGGATTTGGCAAAGTCAGGTTGACAGCCCGGAGATCAGGGTTTTTGATGTGGCTACGGGGATGTGCGATCTCCCCGCGAGGCGACATGCCCAAGAATCGCGTCCTGTCACCAAGGGCGCACCATGTCGTCATACACATCGATCTCATCAGAAAAATTGTCCCGTCTCATCGGTACGGCGAAGGCGCCGACGCTCGTCGACGTTCGTCTCGATGAAGATTTCGCCGCCGATCCGCGCCTGATTCCGGGCGCGGTCCGCTACTCCCATCTCGACGTCCAGGACTGGGCTTCCCGTTTCACCGGGCAGTCCGTGGTCGTGGTCTGCCAGAAGGGACAGAAGCTTTCCGAGGGCACCGCCGCCTGGCTCCGCTGCAGCAACATCGCGGCCGAGATTCTCGAGGGCGGCCACCTCGGCTGGCGGGAAGCGGAGCTACCGACCGTTCCCGCCGACAAGATTCCGAAACGCGACGGGCGGGGCCGCACCGTCTGGGTGACGCGATCGCGGCCGAAGATCGACCGCATCGCCTGTCCATGGCTGATCCGCCGCTTCGTCGATCCAGCGGCCGTGTTCCTGTTCGTCACATCGGCGGAGGTCGAGGCGGTCGCCGAACGGTTCGACGCCACGCCGTTCGACATCGAGAACGTGTTCTGGAGTCATCGCGGCGAGCTCTGCACCTTCGACGTGATGGTCAAGGAATTCGGCCTCGCGACGCCGGCGCTGGAGCGGCTCGCGACGATGGTGCGGGCGGCCGATACCGCGCGGCTCGAGCTTTCGCCGGAGGCGCCCGGGCTGCTCGCCGCCTCGCTCGGCCTGTCGCGCATGTTCGACGACGACCTCGAGCAGTTGAGCGCCGGGCTGCTGCTCTACGACGCCTTCTACCGATGGTGCCGCGACGCGACCAAGGAGACGCACAACTGGCCGACCAGCAAGGTGAAGCCATGACCGACGTCGCAACGACAGCGAAAGCGCGCGGGCATGAACCCGCGCACGGCATCTCCTTCAACGAGGCGCTGCTGGTCTGGATACGCGTCGCCATCCTGAGCTTTGGCGGACCGGCCGGCCAGATCGCGGTGATGCATCGCATCCTGGTCGAGGAGAAGAACTGGATATCCGAGGGGCGTTTCCTGCACGCCCTCAATTACTGCATGCTGCTGCCGGGGCCGGAGGCGCAGCAGCTGGCGACCTATATCGGCTGGCTGCTGCATCGGACGCTCGGCGGCATCGTGGCGGGCGGGCTGTTCATCCTGCCCGGCATCTTCGCCATCATGGGCCTCAGCTATATCTACGCGGCGTATGGCAATGTCGGGTTTGTCGAGGCGCTGTTCTTCGGCCTGAAGGCCGCGGTGCTCGCCATCGTCATCCAGGCCGTGGTGCGGGTCGGCAAGCGCGCGCTGCGCAACCGGGTGATGATCGCGCTCGCGGCGATCGCCTTTGTCGCGATCTTCTTCTTCGCCGTGCCGTTTCCGCTGATCATCGGCGCCGCCGCGGTCACAGGGCTGGTGGGCGCACGTCTCGGCCGGAGCGAATTTGCGGCGATCGAGCATGGTGGCAAGAATTCCGCCGTGATCGACAGCATGCTCGGTGAAGCGGTGCCGGACCATGTCCGTCCCAACGCATCGCGCACTTTGCGGGTCGGCGCCATCTGGCTCGCGCTCTGGCTGGTGCCGGTGTTCGCCCTGCTGATTGCGCTCGGACCCGGCGACGTGTTCACCCAGATCGCGATCTTCTTCAGCAAGATGGCGATGGTGACGTTCGGCGGCGCCTACGCCGTGCTCGCCTATGTCGCGCAACAGGCCGCCGACTATTATCACTGGGTCAGCCCGCGCGAGATGCTGGACGGGCTCGGCATGGCCGAGACCACGCCCGGACCGCTGATCATGGTGGTGCAGTTCGTGGGCTTCATGGCCACGTTCCGCGAGGCAAGCGGGCTGTCGCCGATGTTGGCCGCCACGCTCGGCGGCTTGCTGGCGACCTGGGTGACGTTCACGCCGTGCTTCCTGTGGATCTTCGTCGGGGCGCCCTACATCGAGGCGCTGCGCGGCAACAAGGCGCTGGCGGGCGCGCTTTCGGCGATCACCGCCGCCGTGGTCGGCGTGATCCTCAATCTGTCGATCTGGTTCGCGCTGCACACGCTGTTCCGGCAAACATTCCCTGTGCACGGGCTAGGCCTGTCGTTCGACGCGCCGGTGCCTGCCAGCCTCGACTGGCCGGCGCTGGCGCTGTCGATCGCCGCCGCGATCGCGATCTTCCGCTTCAATGCGGGGATGCTCAGCGTCCTCGCCGCCTCCTGCATCACGGGCGTACTGCTGCGCCTTGTCGGCATCATCTGAGCGGAACGGCGCGCAGCTTGAGAACCTGGGGCGGCACAACACAACCAGGAGAACAACCATGCAGACACGAAAACTCTCTCATTTGATTCTCGCCCTCACGATCGCGGGTGCGGTCATGCCGGCCCATGCCCTGACGCAGGACGAGCTCGTCGCAAAACTTCGCGCCGCCGGCTACGCCGAGATCAGCGAGGTCAAGTCGACGGCCGAAGGCACGACGGCGAAGGCGATGAAGAACGGCAAGCCGGTGCGGCTCGTGATCGACAGCAGCGGCCAGGTCAAGGAGCGGGACTGAGCTCCCGCGCGCGCGAAAGCCGTCAACCGATCGATGGAGTGATAATCATGATGAGAGCAATTGTGGCCCTGTGCATGGCGGTGCTGGGGCCGGGCGCAACCCTGGCAGCGCCGGCCGCCCACGATGAGCGGCAGGACGCGGCCGTGACAATGCAGGCGGCGATGGTCCACCCGCAAGCGAGCGAGACGCTGCGCGGCGTCGTCGATCGTGTCGATGAACGCAACGACACGCTGCTGATCCGGTTATCTCCGGACTGGATCGAACCGTTCAAGGTCCAGGACGGCCTGATCTTCAATGCCGTCCGCTTCGGCGATCCCGTCGAAATCGCGGTGCAGAACATCGCCGGGTTCCGCACCATTGTCGGGCTCTCGAAGCAATAGAGCCACGATCCGAAGCATCGAAAGAGGTTCAAGGGAGCAATCCAATGCGACATACGATTTCGGCGCTGATCGGCGTCGGTGCCTGCCTCTTCGCCACAGGCGGGAGCGCGCAAAAGATCGACTGGCAGGTATTCGCCGAGCCGTTCGTCTCGTCGGCACATGCGCAGGCGATCGACTGGCAGAAGGTCGACGACACGCTGGGCAGAAAGCCCGCCGTCACCGGTGACGTGCATCGCTACGGCTTTCCGCGGAGCGATCTTGCGGTGACGCTCGACGGCGTCACCATCAAGCCGGCGCTGGCGCTCGGCGGCTGGGTCGCCTTCAAACCCATGCACGACGACGTCATGGCGATGGGCGACCTGGTGCTGCTCGAATCCGAAATCAACCCTGTCATGCTGAAGATGATCGGAAACGGCCTGCAGATCACGGCCGTGCACAACCATTTGCTCGGCGCGAGCCCGGCCACCTTCTACATGCACGTCGCCGGCCACGGTGACCCGGTCAAGATCGCCGCCGCGATCCGGGATGGACTCGCCGAAAGCAAGACGCCGCTCAAGGCCGCAGCGCCGGCCGCGCCGCCGCCGGCCATCGATCTCGATACCGAGCAGCTCGATCAGATCATCGGCGTCAAGGGCCAGGCCAATGGCGGCGTCTACCAGTTCAACGTGCCCCGCCGCGATCCGATCACCGAACAGGGCATGGCGTTGAGCCCGGTTGGCCCGATGGGCGTCGCCATCGGCATCAACTTCCAGCCGACCGGCGGCGGCAAGGCGGCGATCACCGGCGATTTCGTGCTGACAAATGACGAGGTCAACCCCGTCATCATGGCGCTGCGGACGCACGGCATCGACGTCACCGCGCTGCACAGCCACATGCTGAACGAACAGCCGCGCCTGTTCTTCATGCATTTCTGGGCCAATGACGACGCCGTCAAGCTCGCCAAGGGCTTGCGTGCCGCGCTCGACAAGACGGCCACGACAAAAAGTTGACCCTGGCCTCGGAGGGATCAACGATGCGCAGCCTCACGGTCATGTCCATGTGGCGCACGCTGCTCAGGAGTGCCCACGTGACGCTGCGCATTGTCGCCGCGGTGCTTGCGATCGCGCTGACATCGGCTCGGCCGGCGCCGGCGGACGATGGCAAGATCGTTGTCTTTGTCTGCCTGCACGGCGTGGTGAACAGCCAGATGGCGGCGGCCTATTTCAACAAGGCTGCCCAGGAGCGCGGATTGCGGTTCAGGGCGGTCTCACGCGGCATCGACCTTTATCGGTCGGTGCCGGTCAGGGTGCAGGATGGCCTTGCACTCGACGGTCTGGAGGCGGCCAACACGCCGCAACAGCTGACCATCGACGACATGGCCGCGGCAGACCAGGTGGTGGCGTTCGATCAGCTCCCCGCCGAGCGGCGCAGACGGGCCAACGTGACCTACTGGTCCGGCATTCCCTTGGGTATCGATGATTATGGGTCGGCCCGGGATCAGATCGTCCGGCGCATCGACGCCCTTATTCCGACGCTGGCAGCGGCAACTGAACCAGCAGGAGACAAGACGCCCCTTCAGCTCGAAACGAAGATCCTGCTCGGCGATGTCCGCGGTCGGATTGATCACCTGGCGGTCGACCTGAAGCGGCAGCGACTGTTCGTGGCCGAGCTCGGCAATGACAGCGTCGGCGTCGTCGATCTGGCTGCGCGCAGTTTGCTTCGAACCATTACCGGATTGAGCGAACCCCAAGGCGTCGGCTATGAGCCGTCGACCGACACCCTCTACGTCGCCAACGCCCGCGACGGATCGGTGCAGCTATACGAAGCCAACGAGTACAAGGCGACCGGGCGAATCGAACTCGGCAGCGACGCCGACAATATCCGGGTCGACGCCGCGGCCAAGCGCGTCATCGTCGGCTATGGCGATGGTGGCCTGGCAGTCGTCGACCCATCCGCCCGGACAAAGGTTCGGAGCCTACTCCTTAAGGCACATCCGGAAAGCTTCCAGCTTCAGCCCGATAGTGGGCACATCTTTGTCAATCTGCCTGACGCGCGAGCGGTCGCGGTGGTGGACGTTGCTTCCGGGAAACAACTCACCAGCTGGCCGCTGGACAAGGGCGGTAATTTCGCGATGGCCATCGATCACGAACGAAGTCGCGTTCTCCTGGTGTATCGCAGCCCAGCCCAGCTTGCAGCCTTTTCGACCGACGGCAAGGCGATTGCGGCCACCGGCACTTGCGGCGATGCCGACGACCTCTTTGTAGATGCAAAGCGCGGACGCATTTATGTGAGCTGCGGCGCTGGATACGTCGATGTATTTGAGATTGATGGAGCGGCCTATCGACTGATCGCGCGCCTGCCGACGGCGACGGGCGCACGAACATCGCTCTTTGTGCCGGAGCTGGACCGTCTGTTTGTTGCGGTCCGCGCGGGGCCTGCCGGACCGGCGGCAATCTGGGTGTTCAAGCCATTGCCTTGAGATCGACTTTGTGGGGAGACGGCGCATGTGGAAACGCAGCCGGGGCTTTCGCAGCTGTTCGAGACGCCTTGCGCCTCGCTTCATGGTCGCTCTTGGACTGATCGCCTGGTCTGACCCCGCCTCGGCCTATCGCCCCTTCGACGGCACCGATGCCGCCGTTGCCAAGAAGGGGGAGATGGAGGTCGAGCTGCAGCCGGCCGGACGTTTGCGTGATGAGAGCGGAACAAGCCTGATCGCGCCGGCCTGGGTTCTCAACTACGGTCTGAGCGAGAGTTGGGAAGCCGTCTTCGAAGGCCAGGGACAAACGTCGCTCTCTCCGCCCGGACCGACCAGCCTGACTGCAGCCGGAGCGTTTCTCAAGCACGTGGTCGTACCCGGTAGCCTGCAGGACAAGACCGGTCCGAGCATTGCGACCGAATTTGGCGTCCTTCTTCCTGACAGTACCGGCAATTCGGGCGTTGGCGTAAGCCTGGCCGGCATTGTCTCGCAGCGCTGGGATTGGGGCACCATTCACTTGAATGCCGAGACTGCCATCACCCGCGACCATCATGGCGACGTGTTCGTGGGTGCTATTGTCGAAGGACCGATGACCTGGACGGTGCGCCCCGTCGCCGAGATATTCTACGAGAACGAGTTTGGCAAAGAGGATACGTTCTCAGGGTTGGTCGGGCTGATCTATCGTGTGCGCGACGACCTCAGCTTCGACATCGCGGTCCGGCACGCGCTCACCGGAGGCCATCCGGTAAACGAGATACGTGCGGGATTGACTTTCGGCTTTCCGCTTTCCTTCTTCGAAGGTCACGCCGCGCACCAAGCCTCGCCAATTCCGTCTCGATAGCTACTGGCGGTCCCGGTTCTCTGGATGGGCTCGCCAGTCTCGACCGACAGTCTGATGGCCGTCGTCTGGTATTGCCTGGCCGGCCTGGTCCCTCTCGCCGCCTTGAGCCTTCCAGTCACGCCCGATCTTAACGTCCTCGGCGCGACTGCGATCCTGCTCGCGGGTTTGCTCCGACTGCTGAGGCGGCTGGGCCTGTTGGACAGGCGTAGACTGTGCTTTTGCATCGCTTCCGGCGAACGCGAAGGTCATTGCGACCGCGGAGATGAACGCAACCGATATGGAATTCTTCATGGTGTTGTCCCTTCCTCATGCTCTGCACTAACGCTCCGTCATCGCCTTTGTTCGAAAGCAAACGGGCTTCTGGCTGCACGTGGAGGTCGGAACCGGGCGCTCTGCACGCGAACAGTGACAGTCAATATTTCGGCCGGTGCGAAGTAGCCCATTCGCGCGCGTGTTCGATCGGCACCCGCTGCACGACGGCGCGAACCTTCTGCGTTGCGGGCAGATTGTCCATGCGTTCCCGCCAGCGGCAGAATGCCGGGAATTTCGGATACATCGACTGCCCTTCGGCGGTGAGGCTGAAGGCGAACGTGCTCGGCAGCAGATAGAAATCCGCAATCGAGAGTTCGTCCCCGAGCAAAAAATCCTTGCCGTGCGCAAGCTGGCGCTCGGCCACCGCAAGCCCGGTCTCGACCTTGGGCAGCGCATGTGCCACGACCTTCTCGTCGGGGGCGATGCCGAGTTCCGGGAAAACCAGACGCTCATGCGTCACGTGATAGATCATGTAGGGGTAGTAATAGTCGTTAACAGCGCTGATCCACTGGTTCATACGCGCCCGCGCCTTGATGTCTTTCGGTGTCAGCGATACGCCGCCAAAGGCTTCGTCGACATAGGCGGCAATCGCACTCGTCTCGTAGAGGGTGAGATCGCCGTGTTTCAGAATTGGGACGCGGTTGAACGGGTGCAGCGCCAGGTGATCGGGCTTGCCCATGACCGGTTCAAGGTCGTGGAATTGGTAAGCTACGTCCTTGTGCGTCAGGATCAAGCGGACGATGTTGACAAAACTGCTGCGTGGGAAACCGTAGACGATCGGATCGGACATCCGTTTTCTCCTTTCTGATTTGGTCTCAGCGCCAGAACGGCTTGGAGGCCTCGCGCAGCGCCTGCTCGCGCGTCAGGCCGAGATCGCGAAGCAGATGCGGGTCGTCTGCAATCTCGCGTAGCGCCATGCGCTGAAACGGCCGGTCAAGCAAGCTCCACCATCCGGGGCGCGGAGCGCCTGGCGACGTTCCTGAGCTGAATTGATGAAGTGGTGTGGCCGGGTCCGCGGCGGGCACCGGCGGGATCGACCGTGTATCGGTTAAAAGGACGGACATGACAGGCTCCAAATTGCTTGAAATGCTTCACTGGAGCTGTTCAATAATCGTGCGGGGCGGTTTCCCGCAAAGCATCGTTTCTCGTGCCTGCCCTAATTTTTCTCATGAAGTCGTGCGATGCGCCCACGCCTGCCGCCACTCAATGCCCTGAAGGTCTTCGAGGCCGCCGCGCGCCATGAGAGTTTTACGCGCGCGGCCGAGGAGCTTTGTGTCACGCAGGGCGCCGTCAGCCATCAGGTGAAAGCGCTGGAAGCGGAGCTCGCGATAAAGCTCTTCAACCGCGAGCGCCAGCGCCTGATCATCACCGAGGCCGGGCGCGACTATCTCGCTGTCGTGCGCGACGCGCTCGACCGCATCGCCATCGGCACCGAGCGGCTATTGCAGCGGCAGAATACCGGTGTGCTGACCGTATCGACGTCACCGGACTTTGCCGCGAAATGGCTCGTGCACCGGCTCGGCCACTTTGTTGAGGCGCATAGCGGCATCGATCTGCGCGTCTCCGCCACGCTGCACCACGTCGATTTCGCGCGCGAGGAAGTGGATCTCGCGGTGCGCCATGGCGACGGCAACTGGCCGGGGCTTGACGCGGTGCGGCTGAGCCCCGAGCGGCTATTTGCGGTGTGCAGCCCAAAGCTGTTGTCCGGCAAGCGGCGCCTCAACAACCCCGCTGACATCCTGAAATTTCCGCTGATCCATATGGACAGTCGCGCCGACTGGAAGAACTGGCTTCAGGATGCGGGACTTGACGATGCTGCCGCCACGCATGGCCCGGTCCTCAATCGCGCCAGCATGGTGATTGATGCCGCCATCAATGGGCAAGGCATTGCGCTCGCGCGCACCACGCTGGCGGCGTGGGACCTCATCAACGGCCATCTGGCGCGGCCGTTTCCGCAGTCGCTGCCATTGTCGAAGACCTACTGGATCCTCTGCCCGAAGGCGACCGCAAGCCTGCCGAAGATCGTGACGTTTCGCGATTGGTTGCTCTCGGAGGCCGCAAGCGACCTGCGCAGGCTTAGAAAGCTCGGCGGAACCTCTCATCGACTGAAGTGAGTGCCGGCAGGCTTCCAAACACAGGGAACGGCCCTGCGGCCCTCGGGATTGTCGTGGGACGCACCACCCACCATGCATGGAGCCCGATCATTGCTGCAGCTGTACAGGTCGGCGACCTCTGATTGGCGGAGCATCGGCGCCGAAGTGCCGTCCGAGGTCATCTGGATCGATCTACTCGATCCTACGGAGGACGAAAAGCAGTTCGTCGAGCGCGCGCTCGACATCCGCGTCCCGTCCGAGCGATCGTTGAGCGAGATCGAGGCGTCGAGCCGCCTGATCACCGATCATGACCGGCTCTATCTGAGCTCGCCGGCGGTGCGGCTCGACGACAACAACGAAGCCGAGATCACCAATATCGGTTTCGTGATCGGCCCAAAGGTGCTGGTCACGGTGCGGTTCGCGCAGCTGACCACGTTCGACGACGTCATGAAGCGGATCGGCACTGACAAGAGCCTGCAGAACGGCATGTGCGTGTTCACCGCGCTGCTCGAGGCCATGATCGATCGCGGCGCCGACGTGCTGGAGCATCTCGGCGCCAAGACCGACAGGCTGTCGCGGGGCGTCTTCAAGGGCGGCCTGGTGCGGAGCAAGCGTCCGGTGCGCTCCAGCCGCAGGTTGCGCGAGGCGCTGGAGAACATCGGCGAGCTCGCCGATCGCCTGGCGAAGGCGCGCGACGTGCTGCTCGGCGTCGGCCGGGTCGCGAGCTTCGCCGATGACGTCGGCAATGAATGGATCACGTCGGCATCGAAGCGCCGGCTCGAGGCTGTCACCAAGGACGTCGTCTCGCTCGGCGACTACGAGACCCGGCTGTCGGACAAGATCCAGCTGCTGCTGGACGCCGTGCTCGGCTTCATCAACATCCAGCAGAACGACCTGTTCAAGATCCTGACCATCGTGTCGGTGGTCGGCGTTCCCCCGACCATCCTGGTCGGGGTCTGGGGCATGAATTTCAAGGAGATGCCGGAGCTGAGCTGGACCTTCGGCTATCCCTTGGCCTGGGCCGCGATCATCGCCAGCGGCATCCTGCCGGTGCTCTGGTTCAAGCGGCACGGCTGGTTCGATTAAAACAAGCGAAGTTGAAACGTCGCCGCGTTATCCGCGTTGAGAACCTGCCTGCGCGTCTATAAATCTGAAGCTGCCCCACCCGCCCCTGTGGCGC
>NZ_JAGKJL010000116.1:0-13352 GCF_020329495.1 Bradyrhizobium australafricanum
GGGCCTGGTCGGGGGCCGGCGGCGCGGGCTGGCTCAGGTCGCGGCTCGGGCGCGATGCGTTGCTCTGGTTGAGGGTGGAAAGGCCTTGCTGCAGCAAATTGCCGATGGTGTCGCCAAGCTGCCCGCCGAGCGGGTTGCTCTGGCCGGCGCCGCCGCCCTGGCCGCTGCTGCCGGGCTGCGCGCCGCCCTGCACGCCGTTGAGCAGGTTGGTCAGCCCGTTGAGGCCTTCACTCAGCCCCTGGCCATTCGCCCCGAACAGGCCCTTGCCCATCTCCTTGAGCTTGCCATAGGCCGCCTGCGGATTGTCGAGGATGCCCTGCATCTCCGGATAAATCCGCGGCGATACCCAGGGTCCCTCGACCATCACGGGGATGCCGAGGCCGACCGGATTGCCGGCGCGGCCCTGGCCTTCGGTGGTCATCACGAGCTGCGGCTCGACGCGGAACCCGATCTGGCGGGTGTTGAGGTCGATCGTGCCGACCCCGGTCATCTTCACCAGCGGACCGATCAGATTGAGGTCGGTGGTGACGGCCTGGCCCTTGTCGACCTTGAACGAGGCCGAGAGCTGGCTGAGATCGGTCGACAATTCCTGGCTCTCCTGCCAGCCCGACAAGGTGCTGGTGGTGAGGTTGCGGATCATCTGCGCCAGGTTGAGGCCGAGGATCTTGCCGTCCTGGAACACGACGAAGGCGGTGCCGGCGAGATTGCCGACGATGGCGCGCTCGCTGCCGCCTTGCGAGGTCAGCGCGATCTTGGCCTGCATCTTGCCATCGAGCTTGTCGAACTCGGCAAGGTTCTTCAGCACCGGCAGCGCGCGCACGCCGGCGAGGTCGAGCCGCAGCGCGTAGGTTGGATTCGTAGCTCGCGCGTCGATGGTGACGTCGCCATCGGCGGTGCCCTCATAGGCGCCGAGATTGGCGAACCGGCCCTTCAGCACGCCGCTGTCGATGGACGCATCGACTGCCGCCTGCGTGAAGCGGCCGTCGCCGATCACAAGCTCCGCCGCCGAGATGCGCGCCTGCGCGTCGACATAGTTGAGCCCGGCAAGATCGACCGGCGCGTTGCTCCAGGTGTTGGTGCCGAGTGGCTGCGTGGAGCCGGACTGGCCCGGCGGCATCGCGATCGCAATGCGCTGGAAGTCGAGATCGAGCTTCACCAGCGGCTTGTTGCTGGCGAAATCGACCGACGCCCAGCCGGTGAAGCCGCCATCGCCGAGCGTGCCGGACACGCCGTTGAACATCACCACCGTGCCGTTCAGCCGCGCTTCCGCATTCGCCTTGATCGCCGCGGGCAACAGGCCGGGTGCATCGATGCTGAATTCGGCCGGCACGCTCTGACGCTCCAGCGGTGCTTGCGGCGCGGTGGCGCGGATCTCGAATTTCAGCGGCTTGTCGCCGGCGCGTGCGTCACCCGTGACGACGATCTTGCGGTCGTCGCCGATGGTCGCGTCCGCATTGAGCGTCTCGATCCGGCTCTCGATCCGGTCGCGCACATTGGCGAAGACGATGGTGCCGCCGCTGACGCTGACATGCCGGATCGTGATGCCGCTGCCATCGGACGCGGAGGATTTCGCCGGCGGATTGTGGTCGCGGGTGCGCTCGCGCTGCAGCGGCAGGTTGATCACCGGCTTGACGATCGCAAGGTCGGTGATGTCGGGCCGGCCCGACCACAGGCTCGACAGCGTCATCTCGGTCTCGACGCTGCTTGCCGCGAACCGGTTGTTGACGTCGCGCCCGCGCGGGTCCTGCAACACGACGTCGCTCAGCGTCAGATTGATCTTCGGCCAGAGGCCGATCTTGGCGCCGCCATTGATGGTGAGCTTGTAGCCGGTCTCGCGCTCGACCCGATCGGTGATGGTCGATGTGAGGAACGAGGACGGGATCCCGACCACGGCCACCAATGCGATGATCACGATCACGGCAGCGATGGCGGCCCCGGCGAATTTCAGTGCTCTCATGTCGTTGTTCCAGGCCGGCAAGCGGGGTTCCGTTGCAGAAAGTCACGGCCGATCACACGAGTTTATCCCGCAAGCGGGATCTGGCTCCAATGACCGGAAAAATAATCCGTTACCGCATGAACTTATGTGACCTCTCCCACACTCTTATGAGGGTGATTTTTGCTAACCGGGCGTCAGGGGACTGCTCGGAAGGATTTGGAAGGCAGTACAATGAGCAAACAGGCCGAATTTGCGGTCATTCTGAAGATGAATCCGATGTTCGCCGATCTCGGTGCGGACGAGTTGCAGCGGCTTTCCGGCCTCTGCCACACCCAGCAGCTCGCGACCGGTGAGGTGCTGTTCCAGAAAGGCGATCCCGGCGATGCCCTGTTTGGGGTCCGCCGCGGCCAGATTCGGATCGAGACCGGTGCTTCCGACGGCAGCCGGCTCACACTCAACTTCATGGGATCCGGCGACCTGTTCGGCGAAGTCGCCGTGCTCGACGGTCAGGACCGCACCGCGGATGCGACCGCGGGCGAGCCCAGCGAATTATTCGTGTTGCGGCGGCAGGATTTCCTCGGCTTCCTCGAGCGCGAGCCGAAGGTTGCGGTCAGGCTGATCGAGTTGCTGTGCCAGCGTATCCGCTGGCAGAGCGAGCGGATGGAAGAATCCGTGCTGCAGCCATTGCCGGTTCGCCTCGCACGGCGGCTGTGCGCGCTGGCCGAGGATTTCGGTTCCGAGGTGCACATCTCGCAGGAACAGCTCGGCATCTTCGTCGGCGCCGCGCGCGAAAGCGTCAACCGGCAGCTGCAGACCTGGCGCAAGGACGGCATCGTCGACCTGCAGCGCGGCCGGATCATGCTGCACAACATGACCAAGCTGACGGCGGTCGCCCGCAACGACTAGCGCATTTTCGGCTCTGACTTCGCTCGAAAACCCTCTAAGGCGGACTGCATGCAACGCGCGCGGGAAGATTCAATCCTCTCGCGTGCTTTGCTTGCGGATGTTGACGCACTCCTGCCTAAAAGACGTGCTTGCATGATGAGGCCGGTACCGCTTTCATCCGGCCGCCGGTCCTTGGGGTGACACCCAGCCTTGCTGGCCTCACGCCATCCACCTGCAAACCCCTGCGGTCTCTCCCGTTGATCGCAGGGGTTTTGCATTTCGATAGATGCGTGACACGAAGGTCCTACCGCATCACCACTTCGGGATCGGCCCAGCGCAGATACTGGCGCGGCGCGGCGCCGAGCTCGCGCTTGAACATCGCGGCGAAAGCGCTCGGACTTTCATAGCCGACGTCGAGCGCAACGCAGGTGACGGCCTCGCCGGCGCCGAGCCGCGCCAGCGCTTCGAGCAGCCGCACCCGCTGGCGCCAGGCCGCAAAGCTCTGGCCGGTCTCGCGCCGGAACAGACGCGTCAACGTCCGCCGGCTGAGCTGACAGCGATCGGCCCATTCGTCGAGCGTGAGATCGGAACTCGGATCGACCAGCACGGCCTCGCAGATCGCGGCGAGCCGCGGATCGGGCGGCACCTGCACATGCAGCGACACTTCCGGCATCCTGCCGATCTCGTCGAGCAGGAAATCGACCAGCCTGCCGTCGCGCCCTTCCGGATCGTAACGGGTCGGCATGTGCACCGCTTCTTCCATCAACGCCTCGACCAGCGCGGAGACTTTGATCAGGCGGCATGTCGCCGGAGCATTCCTGATGCGGTCAGGCGTGACATAGATGGTCTGGATCTCGACCTCGCCCCATGCCCGCGACTGGTGCGCGACGCCGGCCGGAATCCACAGGCCGTGGCCGGGCGGCACGACGAAATGGCCGCGCTCGGTCATCATCGAGGTCACGCCCGCGGTCTGCAGGATGAATTGATCGCGTCGGTGCGCGTGCCGCGCGCTGGTGCTTTCGTTCGGATAGGAGGCCGCCATCGCCGCGAGCGGCCGTTCGACCTGTTGCAGCTGTCCGGCATAGTGCGCGGCGGCTGCGGGACCCGATTGCTTGCGGCAAACGCGCAAGCCGGTGGTGTCATTTCGTCGCGCTGCGACTTTCAAGTGTCGTGAGCTCCTGATCGATCGTCGTTTTCGCAGGGTGCTCATGCATCTTCCGGGCCACTTGGCCCGATCGCGATGGTTGTTGTCCCCCTTCAGGTAGCGCGGGATATGGCGTTTGGCAACAATGCCTCACCCCGCGGCATTCGCCGAAATCGAATGTGAGAGCGTGGAGACGGAGAGGTCCGATGAACAGACGCGAATTCACCAAGGCAATGCTGGCCTGCGGTGCAGGCATCCCGTTCGGCATCACGCGGGCGGCGGGCCAGACCCGCGGTGGGACGCTCAACACCATCATCCAGCCCGAGCCGCCGGTCCTGGTGACCGCGCTGAACCAGCAGCAGCCGACCTTGACGCTCGGCGGCAAGATTTACGAAGGCCTGCTGAAATACGGCGCCGATCTCAAGCCGATGCCAGGCATGGCGCAGTCCTGGGAGATTTCGCCCGACGGTCTGACCTATACGTTCAAGCTGTTTCCGGGCATCACCTTCCACGACGGCAAGCCGATGACCTCGGAGGACGTGGTCTTCAGCTGCATGAAGCTGCTGGTGGAGACGCATCCGCGCGCACGGCAAAACTTCGCCCGCGTGGCGTCGGCGGAGGCGCCCGATCCGCTCACCGTCGTGTTCAAATTGAAGCAGCCGTTCGCGCCCTTCATCGGCTGCTTCGATTGCACGTCCGCGCCGATCGTGCCCAAGCATATCTATGACGGCACCGACTACCGCAAGAACCCGGAGAACGACAAGGCGATCGGCACCGGCCCCTTCAAGCTGAAGGAGTGGGTGCGCGGCTCGCATGTTCATCTCGTCCGCCATGACGGCTACTATCAGAAGGACCAGCCCTATCTCGACGAGATCGTCTACCGCGTGATTCCGGATGCGGCCTCGCGCGCGCTGGCGCTCGAGAACGGCACGGTGCAGCTCGTGCAATGGTCCGACGTCGAGTTCTATGACGTGCAGCGCTTCAAGGCGCAGAAGAATCTCGAATTCACCACCAAGGGCTACGAGTATTTCGCGCCGCATCAGTGGCTCGAAATGAACAACCGCATCGCGCCGATGAACGACAAGCGGTTCCGGCAGGCGGTGATGCACCTGATCGATCGCGAGGCGTTCAGCAAGCGGGTCTATTTCGGCAATGCCAAGGTGGCGACCGGACCGATCTCGTCGAAGACGCGATTCTACGATCCGAACGTCAAGCGCTACGAGTTTTCGGTCGACAAGGCCAAGGCCCTGCTCGACGACATGGGACTGAAGCCTGGCGCCAACGGCAAGCGCGCCGAGATCAAGTATATCGTGCCGCCCTATGGCGAGTCCTATCAGCGGGCCGGCGAATTCTTCCGCCAGAGCTTCGCGCGGGTCGGCATCGATCTCGTGCTTGTCGGCACCGACATGGCCGGATGGGCCGAGAAGGTCGGCAACTGGGATTATGAGATGACCCAGAATCTGCTCTACCAGCTCGGCGATCCCGCACTGGGCGTCGCCCGCACCTATATTTCGTCGAACATCAAGAAGGGCATCCTGTTCTCCAACACGCAGGGCTACTCGAATCCCGAAGTCGACAAATTGTTCGAGGAGGCCGCGGTGACGCTCGACGAGGCCAAGCGCCAGGAGCTCTACAGCAAGGTCCAGCAGATCCTGGTCGAGGATGTGCCGGTGGCCTGGACGCTCGAGATCGAATATCCCATCATCTACGACAAGGCGTTCAAGAACATCGTGACGACGGGCATCGGCTCGCACGAAACCTTCGGGTCGGTCTACAAATCGTGACCCGGCTCGGCAGCGCCGCGACGATCGGACTTCAGGCGGTCAGCCGCATCGCCCAACTCGTCGCCGTGATCCTCGTCATCGCGACGTTCAACTTCGTGCTGGTGCGCGCCGCGCCCGGCGATCCGGCCCAGGTCATGGCCGGGCAATCCGGCGCGTCCGATCCAAAACTGCTCGACGACCTGCGCAAGGAATATGGCCTCGACAAGCCGTATTTCGTGCAGCTCGTGAGCCACCTCGGCCGCGTCGTGAGGCTCGATCTCGGCTATTCCTATCGCCAGCGCCGTCCGGTCGTCGATCTGATCCTCGAACGCCTTCCGGCGACGCTGCTGCTGACGGTCACGGCGTTCTGTCTCGCGCTCCTGATCGGCACCGCGCTCGGCGCGCTGGCCGGGCTCGCGGCCGGCAGCGTGCTCGACACGGTGTTCACCGTGCTCTCGCTCGTGCTCTACGCGACGCCGGTATTCTGGCTCGGCCTGATGCTGGTGCTGGTGTTCTCGGTGACGCTCGGCTGGCTGCCGCCGTTCGGCTACGAGACCATCAACGTCCAGCTCTCGCCGGTCGAGCATGCGCTCGACATCATGAAACACATGATCATGCCGGTCACGTCGCTGGCGGCGATCTATCTGGCGATCTATGCCCGGCTGATGCGATCCTCGATCATCGAGGTCGCGCAGCAGGATTTCATCAAGACCGCGCGCGCCAAGGGCTTGTCCGGAACGCGCATCGTGGTCGGCCACATGTTGCGCAATGCGCTGGTGCCGGTCGTCACCGTCGCCGGCATGCAGGCCGGCGCGCTGGTCGGCGGCGCCGTGGTGATCGAGACGGTGTTTGCCTGGCCGGGCCTTGGCCGCTTGACCTTCGAGGCACTGTTGCAGCGCGACTATCCGGTCCTGCTCGGCATCTTTCTGATCCTCTCGATCGTCGTGATCGCGCTCAACCTGCTCACCGACCTGGTCTACCGGTTGATTGATCCCCGCATGACCACGGGAGCGGCGTGATGGACACGGTGCGCGCCTTCCTGCGTCATCCGAGCGGAATGATCGGCCTCGTCCTGCTGCTCGTCGTTGTTGTCGTCGCGATCGTTGCGCCGATCGCGTTTCCGGTCTCGCCCTGGGAGATGGTCGGCGCGCCGTTCACGCCGCCCGGCGAGGACGGATTATGGCTCGGCGGCGATACGCTCGGCCGCGACGTCGCCGCCGGCGTCGCCAATGGCGCACGCGTGTCGCTCCTGATCGGCATCGCCTCGGCGCTCGCGGCGATGGCGATCGGCGTCGCGATCGGCGCGATCTCAGGCTATTTCGGCGGCAAGGTCGATCTGGTGCTGATGCGGATGACGGAATTGTTCCAGACCATTCCAGCCTTCGTGCTGGCCATCCTGCTGGTCGCGACCTTCAATCCGTCGCTGCTCACGATCATCCTGACCATCGGCGCGGTGAGCTGGCCGCCGCTGGCGCGGCTCACGCGCGCCGAATTCCTCCGTCTGCGGCACCGCGAATTCGTCGAGGCCGCGCTGTGCCAGGGCGAAGGCACCTGGCGCATCGTGCTCGGCCATATCCTGCCGAACGCGATCTCGCCGATCCTGGTGGTGACGTCGCTGACGGTTGCCACTGCGATCCTGCTGGAAAGCGCGCTGTCCTTCATGGGGCTCGGCGATCCCAATCTGATGTCGTGGGGCTTCATGATCGGCGCGGGCCGCACCGTGATCCGGAACGCGTGGTGGATGAGCGTGTTTCCCGGCCTCGCCATCCTCGTCACCGTGCTGGCGATCAACCTGTTCGGCGAGGGACTGTCTGATGTCCTCAACCCGCGCGTCTCGAGGCGCCGCTCATGAGCGAAGCCATGCAGTCCGGTGCGCCTGTTCTTGCCGTCGATGGTCTCTCGATCGCGCTCCCCAAGGGCGGTGATCGGCCCTTCGCGGTCGAGAACGTCTCCTTTGAGATCAAGCCAAACGAAGTGGTTTGCCTGGTCGGCGAGTCCGGCTCCGGCAAGTCGATGATCGCGCATGCGGTGCTGTCGCTGTTGCCGCGGGGCGTCGACATCGCGTCCGGCGCCGTGGCGGTCGCAGGGCAGGATCCGTCGAAGCTCGACGGCCGCGCTCTCCGCAAGCTGCGCGGCGGCAACGCCGCGATGATCTTTCAGGAGCCGTTGTCTTCGCTCAATCCGCTGAAGCGCGTCGGCAGGCAGATCGAGGAGATGATCCTGGCGCACCAGCGGCCTGCGCCCTCGGCGACCGAACTCCGCGAGCGGGTGCTGACGCTGCTGACCCAGGTCGGGCTGCCGAATCCGCAGCTTCTCGAAAAGAGCTACCCGTTCGAGCTTTCCGGCGGCCAGCGCCAGCGCGTGATGATCGCGATGGCGATGGCCAATCGTCCCGCGCTCCTGATCGCGGACGAGCCGACCACCGCGCTCGATGTCACGACCCAGCGCCAGATCCTGCGCCTGATCGACGATCTCCGGCGCGAGCGCGGCATGGGCGTGCTGCTGATCACCCATGATTTCGGCGTTGTCGCCGACGTTGCCGACCGCGTCGTGGTGCTGCGCCATGGCAAGGTGGTCGAACAGGGCACCGCCAGCGCGGTGCTTCGCAATCCGCAAGCCGCCTACACGCGCGAACTGATCGACGCGGTTCCAAAGGCGCGCCTTGCCGACATCCACGAGGCCATCCTGCGTCCCGAGCCGCTGCTCGAGGTCATCGGCCTGCAAAAGACCTTTCGGGTCAAGCGCGGCTGGCTGCAGCCGCCACGCGAGGTGATCGCCGCTGATGGCGTCTCGCTGACGCTGCACGAGGGCGAGACGCTTGCGGTGGTCGGTGAATCCGGCTCCGGCAAGTCGACGCTCGGGCGCATGATCATGCGGCTCACCGAACCTGATGCCGGCGCCATCCGCTTTGGCGGCGCGGATTTCCGGCAGCTGCGCGGCGAGGCGTTGCGCCAGGCGCGGCGCCGGCTCCAGATCGTGTTCCAGGATCCGTTTGCCAGTCTCGATCCGCGCCAGAAGGTCGGCGATGCCATCGCGCGCGGACCGATGGCCTATGGCACGTCGCGGGCCGAGGCGATGGCGCAGGCGAACAAGCTCCTGGTGCGGGTCGGCCTGTCGGCGACCGCCGCCGATCGCTATCCGCACGAGTTCTCGGGCGGCCAGCGCCAGCGCATCTGCATCGCGCGGGCGCTGGCGTTGAAGCCGCGGGTTCTGATCGCCGATGAGGCGGTGTCGGCGCTGGATGTCTCGGTGCAGGCCCAGGTGCTGGCGCTGCTCGCCGAGCTGCGCCAGGAGATGCGGCTTGCGATGATCTTCATCACGCACGATTTGCGGATCGCCGCCGAGATCGCCGACCGCGTCATCGTCCTGCAGAAGGGGCGTATCGTGGAGGAAGGCACCACCGCCGAAGTGTTCACCGCGCCGCGCCAGGCCTACACTCGCGATCTGCTCGACGCGATTCCCGGGCGCGATTTCTTCGACCAGCCGGGCTCTGCGGCCGCGGCCGATGCACGCCCCACAGCAAGGATCAATTCATGACCGACAGCCGTTCAGTTCCCCTTCCGGCCGGCGCGCGCGAGCGCATCGAGGCGGCTGTCGACGCCGCCTTCGAGCAGCAACTCGCGACCACGATCGCCTTCTCGTCGATTCCCAGCACGCGCGGCCAGGAAGGTCCGTGCCAGGACATGTTCGCGAAGCTGCTGCGCGAGCGCGGCTATGAGGTCGACGACTGGGTCATCAATCAGGACGAGCTGAAGACGCTGCCCGGCTACGGGCCGGTCGAGACCGATTTCTCCCGCGCGCGGACCGTCGTCGGCACCTATCGGCCGGCGCGCGAGGAGGGACGTTCGCTGATCCTTCAGGGGCATTGCGACGTGGTACCGGTCGGGCCGCTCGAGATGTGGGAGCGGCCGCCGTTCCAGCCGGTGGTCGAGGACGGTTGGCTCTATGGCCGCGGCACCGGCGACATGAAGTCGGGCACCATTGCCGCGCTCTACGCGCTCGATGCGGTGAAGGCCGCGGGCTTTGCGCCGAAGGGCCGCATCCATCTGCAATCCGTGATCGAGGAGGAGAGCACCGGTCTCGGCGCGCTCTCGACGTTGCAGCGAGGTTACCGTGCCGATGCCTGCCTGCTGCCGGAGCCGACCGAGGAACGGCTGATGCGCGCCCAGGTCGGCGTGATCTGGTTTCGCCTCAGGGTTCGCGGAATCCCGGTCCATGTCGCGCGCGCCGGCACCGGCTCCAACGCCATCCGCGCCGCCTATCACCTGATCGGCCATCTCGACGCGCTCGAGGCGGAGTGGAACGAGCGTGCCAAGTCGCATCGCTATTTCGGCGCGGTGCATCACCCGCTCAACTTCAATCCCGGCATCATCAAGGGCGGCGATTGGGCCTCCAGCGTGCCGGCGTGGTGCGACGTCGATTGCCGGATCGGCATCCTGCCGGGATGGAAAATCGCCGACTGCCAGGCCGAGATCGTCGAGTGCGTGACCAAGGCTGCCAGGGCCCATCCGTTCCTCGCCAACAATCCGCCAGAGATCGTCTGGTCCGGCTTCCTGTCGCCGGGCTATGAAGCGACCGAGGTGCAGGAGAGCGAGGCGGTCCTCGGCTCGGTCTACGAGCATGTGTTCGGGCGCAAGCTGACGGATTTTCCCTCGACCGCGCTGACGGATGCGCGCTTCTATGGCCTGGATTATGGTGTTCCCGCATTCTGCTTCGGCGCCAGGATGGAGAACGCGCACGGCTTCAATGAACGGGTCCAGCTCGATTCGCTGAAGAAGGTGACCAAGGCCTACACCCTCTTCGTCGCGAGCTGGTGCGGCATCGACGCGGTATAGAGCATGATCCGGAAAAGTGCGAAGCGATTTTCCGACAAGATCATGCTCAACGAATTGAGACAGACCAAACGGGAGGTTCGCTATGGGTGACCAGAGTGCGGGCGGCAAGCCGCCGGTCAAATCGCAGGAGGATCTTCGTGCGCATTTCGGGCAATTGAGCCCGCTCGCCGAGAAAAAGGTGCTCTACCATCTCGACAGGTTCTGCCGCGACTTCATCGCGCTGTCGCCGTTCCTCGTCATCGCCTCCAGCGACGGCAAAGGTCATGCCGACGCCAGCCCGCGCGGCGATGCGCCGGGCTTCGTCTCCGTGCTCGACGACAAGACGCTGCTGATCCCGGATCGGCGCGGCAACAACCGGGTCGATACGTTCGGCAATATCATCGCGTCACCCGGGATCGGGCTGATCTTCATGGTGCCCGGCATCAACGAGACGCTGCGCGTCAACGGGCGCGCCGAGATCTCGCAGGAGGTCGATCTGTTGACGCCGCTGACGGTGCAGAACGTCACGCCGATCATCGGGCTCAAGGTGCATGTCGACGAGACCTACTTCCACTGCGGCAAGGCGCTGATGCGCTCGAAGCTCTGGAATCCCGCCGCGCAGGTCGAGCGCCACAGCTTTCCGACGCTCGGCCGAATCATCGCCGAGCAGACCGCCGCGATCGAGGTCGAGGTCGCCGAGAAGGCGATGGAAGAGGCCTATCGGACGCGGCTGTATTAGAGCGCGACGAGGCTAAGGATGTGTACCTATAAGTCCATCCTCCCCAACGGCGTCCGCATTGCCGTCAGAAGCGGACAAGAGAGGCGTGCTTGGTCATATTGGCTAAGGCCCAGGAGCAGACCCGCTCCATCAATCCGTTTGAATGAGGTCGCCGATCGAAATAATTCCATCCGAGAGAACCTCGGCCCGCACGCCGCCTCGATCGCGATAAGCCTCCGCAAATCCCATCTTGCCAGTGACTGCGGACGGGAGATGGCATGGCCTTGTCGGTTCGGAGCCGCGCAGGCGCACGGCGCCGATGCGGAATTCCTTGCCCAGCAATCCATAGACGTCGATACCGTCGACGACGATGTTACGTCGCGTTTCATTCACTTCGAAGGGAATGAGACCGCGCTGGACCAACTCTCTATTTGCGGCCTCGATGGCTTCGCAGGCGATCAGGGAAACATGGCGTGCTGCCACGCGCGGCAATTTCGAGTAAGAGCCCTCACCACGTTCGTATCGATCCCCTTCCAGCCCGCGACCGGCAAAAACCCGCGCTGAGGTGCACGTCTGCATGGGCTGTCCAATGGCGGAGGCGACAAACAGACCAACAACGCACGCCATGGCCAACCTCCTGTGATTGATGCACATGTTCCCCGGAAGGACGGCCATCCGAGTTCCATCGTGGCATTCGCGGTAGTCCCGCATCCCCACGCCGGGGGTGAGTTCGGCGTTGAAACTGCCCTGAAGGCGTCATAAGCAGAAGAGGGAATTTGCTACTACCTACATTAGGATTGGCGATGGCAAAGGCCTCCAACTGGGAAGCTCGCATCGGCCGGCGCATACGTCTGCACGACCTGCACGCGTTCGCGACCGTGATTCAATCTGGGAGTATATCCAAGGCGGCTGTGAAGCTCGGCGTTACCCAGTCGGCGATATCGCAGATGGTTGCGGATCTCGAAGCCGCCCTGCAGGTTCGACTGCTCGACCGCAGCACCCGTGGTGTCGCATCCACGGTGTTTGGGGACGTTCTCCTCCGACGGAGCCGCGCGGCCCTCGACGAGTTGCGTCATGGAATGGAGGAAATTTCATTCCTCAGCAATCAAACGACGGGCGAGGTGCGCGTCGGTTGTCCCGAGTCCATTTCGTCTGCCGTGTTGCCGCGGATCGCCAATCTGTTCTTCCGGCAATACCCGCGCGCCGTTCTTGACGTCGAGCACATTAATCTCGGTCGGCTGTCGCTTCTCCTCGACCGCAAGATCGACCTCGTGATCGCCCGGGGCAACCGCAATTTTGGCGCGCCGGAGATTCCAGATGAAGTCGATGTCAGAACACTGTTCGAGGACGAGCTTGTTGTCGCCGCAGGGCCGAACAACCGCTGGTTCAATCGTCGCAAAATTGAACTTGCCGACATCGTACACGAACGCTGGATCCTGACCGAGCCAGGGATATGGAATCACTCGGTGGTCACGGAGGCCTTCGCGGCACAGGGACTTGAGGTGCCCAACATCAGCATGCGAACGCTCTCGGTGCATATGCGGACCCAACTGATCGCGACGGGGGATTTCATCACCACATTGCCGCGCTCGGTATTGCACCTGTACGCCGAACGCTATTCGCTAAAAGCGCTGCCGGTCGACCTCCCCGCCCGACCCTGGCCTGTGTCAATCATCACCCTGAAGAACCGTTCATTGAGTCCGATCGTGCACCGCTTCATCCGGTGCGCCGAGGACGTCGCAAAGCAGATGGATGCCCGCCCGCGCTTGCGTCAGTCGCGTTAGTCGATGTCCGCTTCGGGTCTTGGCCGTGTAAAAACGGCTTCAAAGGGCGCTGGTCCGGAAGACAGGAACCGCGCCTGTCTCAGGCCGCGATCGCAACGATCAGTGGCTTGGTCCCGACGATGTTCATGACCCGTGTCAGATTATAGGCCAAGACCGAGAGTGCCATCTCAGCCGCTACTTTTGGGACCGTTTTGGTGAGGAAGTGTGTCGCCCCCATGCGGGCCTTCATCGTGCCGAACGGATGCTCAACTGTTTCTCGACGTTGACGCATGGCTTGTGGGTTCGCATCAAGGCGCTGCTGCACAGCT
>NZ_JAGKJL010000117.1:0-12563 GCF_020329495.1 Bradyrhizobium australafricanum
CTCGGGTCAGGTCCGCCGCGTCACAGCTTCCATCCGTCGCGAGATGAAGCGTCGCGCGGCTGTCGAGCCCGTCATCGGCCACGTCAAGGCCGAGCACCGCATGGACAGAAATTATCTCAAGGGACGCCTCGGCGACCGCATCAACGCTGTTCTCGCCGCTGCCGGCTATAACTTCGGCCTGCTGCTGCGATGGCTCGCAGAGCTCTTGCGTGTCATCATCCGAGCCTTCTTCGAGACCGTCCCGGCTCGAAACACCGCTTAAGCCGGGCGCCGGCGCCAGTTCTTCACGAACGACTCACAAACAGCAGTGTTCGCGCCAACGACAGCCCTCTCGTGCATAAAGTCAAATCAACCTGGTGGGCGCAAAACGGTGAGACCGTCGAACAAATAATCTCCAAGGTCTCGGAAGTGGGGCACTTAGTCCCCGAAGCTGGGGAGCCGGCCGAAGCGAACATGTTTTCTTTTCGTGGACCAGGCGACGCGACAATCGATCCAGAAGTGTACGTCATCACTTAGAAGTTTTCTTCTGAGGGAACGCCCAAGATCGCATCGGCATATGCAAAGCCGCTGGAACTGGGCTGGACGCCTTCGCCCTCTCACTGATCGTCGATGAGGTGACGGTGGTGAAAAGGATGTGAATCTTGGCTTTTTGCATGATCCAGCCAATTTCAACTTCGTGACTTCTCCACAAGGCAAGCTAGGCGATCTGCTCAGGCATGCCGCCGCCAGGACTTTCCTCACCGACCTGGTCAAGGCTGTCCCATCAAAATCCACACCGTGCTCACCGACAACAGCATCCAACTCGCCGACCTGCCCAAGAACCGATCAGGTCCAACCGCCACCTGCCTGCTTTGCGGTTGTCAATTCTAAGACAGCAGTTCGTCAATGCGCTTGGCTGGTCACCGGTGCTTGCGGGAAAGCTGGTTGCCCCGGCTCAGGCGCTTTTGCCGTACGTCAGTTGCTGCTCTCGTTTGGCACAGAAAACCCTATTCCTCATGGCCTGGCCTCCCTAGTGTTCCCATGTAGCTCACGCCCTAGAGAGGAGATCGTGTCGACGTGTAGCCAGCCCAATGGTGTCTTGAACCAGCATTTCGCCTGGTTTCACCCAGGTGTGCCGCATATTGAGCCCAGCTTTCCAGTACGGACTGTTTTAAGAAGCGATGCGGGATGCCTGCCGATTGCGGTCGCAAAAGGTACACTCTGACGGTTCGTCCAACCCCGCGGAGAATACCCATGGCTAAAAAAGCCACGGTCTGCACCGCCTTCCAAGACCTGCACCCCATCACGCCATCGAAGATTAAGCACCTTTGCAGATATAGCGAGGGCCCACGCCGAGCAGGCTGTCGACCAAGTGGAGCTTAGGAACTCAGAGCATCCGTGCTGCGATACATTGAGTCAGAGGCGGAAAGATGGAGCAGCGGTACAAACCAGCTTTTTGATTTCATTACGGGGCCCACTATTTTCGGTAGGTGGAAACCGTCGGTCGGACATGTATCCCTATCGGGATCCATCTGTCTTTCTGCCCGCGCGGAGGACCCTCGCCATGAAGCGGATGTCGCCCCCTGGAGCGATCACGGCCGTCGCCTTGTTAGCGATCTTCGCCTTTGCGATTGGGTTTCGTGCCATGGCCGTGAATGTCGAGCACTCGTCGTCGAACCGTACGCGATCGATGGTCACACTTCGATGACCATCGAAAATACCGAGGTCGGAATGCGCGAGATGCTGGTCTATCGCTCAGCTCGATAAAGGGTCGCCTCGGCTGTCAATTACGAAGCCGCACAGGCTCTTGGAACGCCAACTGAGAGGGGCCCTCCATTTCCAACTCCTGGTGAAATTAGTGATGAGATGGTCCATCACCGAGTAGTTGATGGCTTCGTCAAACGCACCTGGTACCGTTGCTTTTGGATGATGTAAGCTCCTGCCAACGATTTCATGATTCTCCGGCACATCGACAGGGGAGAAAATGCGGCAGCTCAAACGCGAGTATGAGGCGTCTCTCTGCTGCAACCGGTGTTTGCCGGCGGTCGGGGCTGCATCAAGACGATATTGACAGGCCGCTTAGCCGGTATGACTTTTTGCGAGCGTATCGGCATGCTTCGCGGCTTTCCAGGCTTAACTTCACCGCTTCCGTCCGTTCCGCGACTGAACCGCAGCAGCAGTGTGATTCTATTCCTGGTCGTCATCGGCGTTTTCCTTGAAGACGGCGACCGCCACCATCCAATCATTCATTTTTGCGCTCTTAAAGGGCTTGCCTCGGAAACCCTTTCGTCCCGGCAAAGCAGACGCCGCCGTTCAGGCAGGAGTGTTCCCAATCCTGCGACGCATCCTCTTAGATTACCGGTTCAGAGATGGTCGTGGATCGTAGTCTCACGATCGGCGTCCCACAGAAATCTGAAGCGCTCGAGATAATTTCTGATGGGCGTCGACTGAACGACGCCAACACACTTTTCGTGCGCGTTGTCAATTATGTCAGTTGCGACCATGATCCAAAGTACTATGTCGCTCGACCCAATTGCGCGCCTTGGAGTTGTTTGTTTATCGTGCCTGCCTGCGACGGTTCGAACCGGTCGCGCCACGCATGCGATCGAGGCATTGCGGCTCGCTGCTCACGACCCCGTGCTCAACGCCGAGATCAGTGCGATCGAGCGCGCTCTTCGCGCCGTTTATAGACGTGTGGCCGCGGCACAGGACATCGAGGCGACTCAATCCCGTTGACGATCGTGCGGTGCTGCTCAATTGGAAGAGTAGGCCTGCGCGATGCGCCGTCATGCAAGCGCCCCTGCGGCCTCGAGGTGAACGCATCTTGATTGCGCTGGCCGCTCTGCTGCCCGCGCACTAGCGCCTGCATGCGCTGACCCAGCCCGACCTGCTGGCTTCCTGGAACGGGGGTCCGGGAAAAAGACGATTGCCGATCTCACGCACCAGGGTCCTTACTCAATAAGGATTCCGATTTGGGGGCGGATTATGATTCAAGGCTTCTACGCAGATGGAGGCCTTGATGAGGAAGCAACCTCTATTGGCTGAGCGACGCTGAGTGGAAGCGACTTGAGCCGCTGCTGCCGCGCGGTGCCGTGGTGCACATCGGGTGGATGACCGCCGCGTTATCAGCGGCATTCTGCACATTATCGCAGCTCTCCCGCCGCGAGCATCTCGCGCGTCTTCGGTAGTGCCTGATCGGAGCGGGCAGGCTGTATGGGCCAACGCTTGATGTGGCTATTCGCTGCTCCGATCCTGGCATTCCTAGCGATCGATAATTCTGCCGTCTCGGCCGCCGCCGCTTTGTAGACTCCCGATTATTCGGAACTGGCCGGCGGATGGACACGCGAAGAGATCGCTTACTTCAGTTTCAGATGAAAACTGAGATGGCAGCAGGGTGGATGGTTTCGGTCGGCGTCGTCGGCGGATCATTGCGATCATCGTATATGGCCACAAGTTCGTCGGTCTTTAACCCAAGGCCCGTCAAATCGGCCTCGCCGAGTTCGGAATTCGCCATAGTCGCTTCACCCGCACTGACAGGCATTGCGACGGCACATGTGGCGTCCTTTCCAACCGCACCCACAAACTAGCAAACTAGCTGGCAACCGCCGGGATCAGCTTCACCTGCTCAGGCCGCGCAGGCCCCAGACCGCAACGGCCGGCTGATTTGCTGCCGCTCAGCGCAGCACCGCGCTGTTGTTGATCTGGATCGGTGAACTCGGACGTTTAGTTGTAGCAAACGCCAGAATACGCAACCGCGCCCCACAGCTTCCCCTGCTCATTAGGAGTACCGGAGTCATACGGACAGGCGATGTTGCTTCAAGCCGCCAAGCGACGATGTAGCGCGAGAAGTCGTCGAGCACAGTTGAGAGATAGTACCAACTCCATCCGGTGACCTTGAAGATAGGTGAAATCGGTCTGCCAGAGCTGATTGACGGCGGCGGTCTTGTCCTTGAACTCGTTGGCCGCCTTGATCACCACATAGGCCGGGCTGGTGATGAGGTCATGCGCCTTGAGCAACCGATAGACCGACGCTTCGGAGACGAAATACTTCCGTTCGTCGGTGAACCGCATGGCCAGCTCACGCGGCGACAGCTCCGGTGTCTCCAGCGCCAGGTCGATGATCTGACCTCGCACATCGTCCGGGATGCGATTCCAGACCCGCTTCGGTCGAGATCGATGATCGGCCAACGCGGCGCTGCCGCCCTCGCGGTAACGTTCATACCAGCGATAGAATGTGGCGCGTGGGATGCCAAGCTTGTCCAGCGTGCACTTGGCCGGAAGATGCGATTGCTCGACCAGTTGGATGATCTCGGCCTTCTCGGACGCAGGATATCTCATGCCTCGTCCTCCCCATCCCCGGTCATGCTCTTTTTGAGCAACCGGTTCTCCAGCGTGAGGTCGGCCACGACTTCCTTCAGCGCCGTCGTCTCACGACGCAGATCCTTCACCTCGCCTGAGGTTGCCGCACGCGCCGTGTCGCCCGCCAGGCGACGCTTGACGGCTTCGAGGAACCCTTGGACCAGCCATAGTACATTGAGGCGGCAATGCCTTCGCGCCGGCACAGTTCGGAAATATTCTCCTCGCCCCGCAGCCCCTCCAGCTAGCACTCGTTCTGCCGGTGCTTTGCCCGGTCCGGATTTCTGCTTCATCTTCGCTCCTGGTGGCTACGATGAACCATAAATCCTCCCTCCGCAAAACCCTTTAATTTGTCTCACAAGCCCTGATGGCGAACAGTTTGCGCAGTTCTGAAAACGTGTTGAGCGTCAGATTTGTTTCTTTGAGCAGCTCAACCGCCCCGGTCCAGATGCCATCTAGCAATTTGCGTCGCCGACGGATGCTGGCTACATCGACAGTAGGTGCTTTGGCGATCCGCGCCTCCGAGACACCTTTCTCGATCGCTTTGAGGATCAGCTGTTCTGTGCTGACATTGACGAAGTCAACCGTCAGCGCAATGGCGCAATTGTCGGAGTCGCGCTACGAGGAGAACGCAAGTGCGCTCGTAGCGGAACATTGGCGCACTATCGAGTTTGTCGCGGAAGAACTATTGATCGGTGCAGGCAGGCTGTACGGTCATATGCTCGATGTGGCTATTCGCTGCGCCGAGCCAGGCATCCCTAGCAGTCGATAGCTCTACCGTCCGGCCGCCGCCGTTCTGTCGCCTCCCACAATTGGGAGGTGGCTGCCAGCGGATGGCGCGTAAAGTTCGCTTAATTGAATATCGGATGAACACTGAGATGGCAGCCGGGTGGATGGTTTCGATCGGCGTCGTCAAGGACGGCAAGCTTCGGTATGTTATATATGCTGTTGCAATGCCTGATCAGGCGGATGCCGTGAAAGCATCGTTGGCGGCCAGTGCGGGTGAAGCAACGATCGCGAATTCCGAACTCGGCGAAGCCGATTTGAAGGGCCTTGGGCTAAAGGCCGGCGAGCTTGTCGCCATATACGATGATCGTAATGATCCGCCGATGTCACGCACGTGGCGTCCTTTCCAACCGCGCAGCACAAATTAGTCGCCCGTGAAGAACGCGGATTTCAGGTTGGGATGAACTGAAGTCGAGCGGTGAGCTGGACGAGGAGTTGGCGCAACAAGAGCGCCAGCCACCGGATGAGGCGGCGGAAGTTGTAGCCGGCGGCGGCGAGGACGGCATTGATGGTGTCGCCCTGGCGGTGCCACAAGTAGTTGCGGCCCATCCGGTGCTCGGATTTGAGATGGCCGATGACGGGCTCGACGGCGGAGCGCCGGCGCAGCTCGCGTTTGATCTGTGGCGTCACCCGCCGCTTCTGGCCTGAGATGAACACCCTGAACTTGTACTCGGGCGGGGCATTGTGACCGCGGTAGCCTTTGTCGAGCAGCATGCGCTCGATGGCGTTGCCGACGAGCGTCTCCATGTCCGGGATCACGGTTTTGAGCGTATGGCCGTCATAGAGGTTGCCGGGCAGCGCCTTCACATGGGTGACGAACTGGCCGCCTTTGGCGTGCGATCGCGTCGTGGCGACCGAGACCTTCACCCCGAACTCGTAGGGCCGGTGCGCCTTGCCCTTGCCGATGCACTCCACCTCGGGGGCGTGCAGTGAGTAGACCTTCGGTCCACGCTGGTGCTGCTTCTGATCGAGCACCCGCCGCGCCAGTGTCAGCATGCGGTCGAGCGCGATCTCATAGAGCAAGTCGACGTTGCCTTCGAGCTTGCGGGCGATGTCGCGGATGACGCGGCCCAGATAGGTTCGAAGCGTCCGCAGGGCCCAGTTGGGGCGCTTGAACTGCTGGCGTGGGTGTAGCGCTGTGCTTGATCAGCGCGAACTTGCCGACCCGCCCATAGGACTGACGCAGCTGGATGCCGGCGCCCTTGGCGAGCCGCACCAGGATCTCGCGGGCGCGGTTCAATAGCCGTGCATCGGTCGGGAACATCACGTTCTTGGGCTGCACCGTGGTGTCGATGATGACGCGATTGAGATCGGACGGCTTGATCGCCTCAGTCCTGGTGGCGACCGAGAGGCTCTCCTGGAGCAGCGCCTGCAGCTTCTCCTCACCCATGCGCCAGCGAGTCAGCGAGGAGCGGTCGAACACCAAGCGGTACTGGAAGAACTCTTCGCCGCAGAAGAACTGGTAATAGATCCCATGGGTGGATGGCAGCCGGCATTTTTGCAGAATGCGGTTGTCCAAATAATCATCCTGAAGGTGACCATGCATCCAGCCGCACAATCCTCACAGCCGACCGTTATCCGCGCCAACCTTGGTGCGATTTTTGTGTCATTGGAACTCAGTCGTTCAACCTGGTTGATCACATCGTTGTCGCCGGGGAGAAGTGAGAAGATGTCGAAGCATTCTGTCCTGGCCGGGGACGTACCCGGACTGTTCGCGCTTTTTTCGAAGCTTGGCGAGAAAAGCCGTATCAAGACCGGGCACACCTATCCGATGATCACCATTCAGGAGGCCGGGCTTGACGGCTTCAGGATTCATCGGGTCCTTGAGAAGGAAGGAATCGAAAGCCACGTCGTGGACCCAGCCTCGATTGCGGCATCACGCCGAAGCAGGCGAGCTAAGACGGATCGGATTGATGGTGAGGCATTGCTGCGAACGCTGATGGCTTATAAACGGGGCGAGCCGCGCGTGTGCGCCATGGCGCGCCCTCCGTCTCCAGAGGAAGAGGATCGGCGGCGGATTTGCCGCGAGCGGAGGGCGCTGATCGTTGAGCGCGTCGCCCATGTCAACCGCATTAAGGCCTCTTGTTCGCGCAAGGGATTACGAACTACGAGCGCGCTACGCCAGGATCGGCGAGAGCGGCTTGCTGAACTGCGAACCGGTGATGGGCGTGCACTACCTGCGCATATGCAAGCCCAGATAAGTCGGGAGTTCGATCGACTTGAACTTCTGCTCGAACAGATCAAGGCGGTCGAGGCCGAACGCGACACGCTCATCGCAGTACAAGCCGCCGCGGCAACACCTTCGCCAGTCACGATGCTGCTTCAGTTCAAGGGGATCGGCACCGAGTGTGCCGCCATCCTATGGTCGGAGGGACTGTTCCGACATTCTGACAACCGTCGCCAGGTTGCCGCTTATGCGGGGCTGGCGCCGACGCCCTGTCAGAGCGGATCGAGAGCAAGGCGTCTCGAAAGCAGGCAATCCGAGATTGCGAGCGACGTTGATCCAGATGGCATGGCTGTGGCTGCGGCATCAACCCAAATCAGAGCTGACCCAATGGTTCAATGAACGCGTCCAGCGCAATAGGGGACGGCTGAAGAAATCGACCATCGTGGCGCTGGCGCGCAAGTTGCTCGTAGCGCTCTGGAAGTACGCGACCTCCGGCGTCCTCATCGAGGGAGCAATCATGAAGAGCGCCTAATCCGCTCAAGCCATCGCGAAAGCCACCGGGGTTCATCAACCCTGGTGGCCCAGGTCGACGAGCCAAGAACCCCATGGCGAAATGCCGACTAATAGAATGGTCTCGTCATCCTGAGCCCCGCCCGCCGCAAGCGGGATATTGGTGCGGCCGTCATGAGAGGCGACCGAATGTGAGGTGGACCAGGCTCGGCAATCGAGCCGCGTCATGCAGTCGGGCTTTGGAACTGGAAACCGATCGATTTGACTATGCGCTTCGCGAGGAGAGAAGCAGTTACACCCAACCATAAAAGCTTGATGGCGTGCTCAGATCAATCAAGGCCAAGCCGCTTCGCGGCGTCCCTTCGGGCCGGCCTTGATTGATCTGCGCGCGCCATCCAAGAGCGCATGTGGTCGGGACGAAAAGGTGGCTTCAGTCAAACAAAAAGGTGCATCTTGTCTTGACACCCAATTCCCCATGTGAGGGGTTCTCCACCCAGCGCTCGCACAGGACCTCGTCGGAGAGGTCGTAGGTGTGCTTGAGAGTAACCGGTATGAGCTCCCACGTCCGGGGTGATCAGCGGGCGCGCGGGTAGCGGATCGGCATCCAGTACTGGCGCAGCGCCTCGACAGCTGCTGGAATATCGGCGCAGGCGTTACGGTGGGTGTCGGGGCTGTTTCGTGGCGGCCCGAGCAGCGGACGGCCTTGATCGTCGCGACAGTGCCGCAGGATGGGCCGCAGCAGGCGGTGATTGACGTTGCTGGCGGCGCCCACGCCGGTAAACAGAACTTGTCAGGATCTTAGACGGCGCGGGTACGTGCTGGGTCTGCCGCCGAAATGGTTTAAATCCACAAAGCGAACGACCGATGATCTAGAGGGCGAGGAGGCCAGCAGGCCCTATCTAGAGAGATTACCAATTGCCGACCGACCGATCGCGCCGATCCAGTTCTCGCGTGCCAAGGATGCAATGACCGTCGGGCCTCGTGTGATAATAGCGCACTGGACTGGTTCAAAGTGGAAAGGGCGGCGCGGCCTCATCGTTGGTCTTGGCACCGCTAGGACAAGGGTGCGCGTCCACTTGGACGACAATGGAGTTGGTGCACCACACTCACAGCAAAACTAGCTCAATAGTTGGCAATGCTCGCACTTGGGACGGCCGCCAGTACCGGGAGCGGATATTGCTTGGATTGTTGTTGCCCTCAGGGCTAGCTATAGCGCAGGAAGGTGTGTGAAAAATCCTCACCGCATAGGTATGGAGGCTATCCGGGCAACTCCGGTGGTCACGCTAGATTCTCGGATTCAGGCAAAGACCCTCGCGCGCGGGGCTCGGGCCTCCTTCGGCATTCGTCCGGTTCTTTGCGAGGCGATCACGGTTGACGGCAAATTGTCCCAGGAGATGTAGCCGACGTGATGGTCCTGGATCATGACGCGCCAGGCATCCTGTGGCATCCGGCGCAACCGCGTGCGGATGTCTCCGGACGGCCCCACGTGCTTGGACGACTGGTATCGACCAAACACGTTGGTGCCCGCATAAGAGGGGTTCGGGAATGGGTCAGCCTGCCCCACAGAAGCTTGCCATCCCATGCGCCGCCATAGGCGCGCCGTGGAAAGCGCAGACCAAGTGCGTTGAAGCGTTGAACGACGAAGGCGGTGCCTTCTCCCGACGACATCGAGCGCGAGCGCGTGGTCCTGAAATGGACCCGCGGAGCGGGACCGCTTGAACCGGTTTGTGGTCAACGCGTCAGTTGTCCACCATGTCCACAGCCTTCGCTGCCTGCATCCGTTCGCGCCAGACCGCCATCGGCGTGCGATAGCCCGTGTCACGCGCAACGTCAAACGCTGGCGGGATGCCGGTCTGGCCTCGCGATGGGTCGCGGCCGGCACGATCGAGGCCAACGAGGGCTTCCGACGACTGAAGGCACATAAGCACCTCCAAGAATTGGTAGTCGCACTTCGTGATGAGTGCGCCTAGAATTTGCTGGGGCGATCTAACTCGTTGGATTGCACACATGGCAGCCGGTTGGATGGTCTTAATTGGTCACCTGGATAGTGGCGGCCTTCAGAACGTAACGTATGCGGTCGCCGTGCCTTCTGCGACCGACGCTATTGAGGCTTCGCTCGATTTCCGGGACATCCGCTTTGAACTCGACGCCAGGCGCTGCGGATTGGCCTTGGCGATTTCTGCACTCAGTGAACAGCACCTGAGTGATCTCGGCATCGCGGAAGGCGAGATTTGTCCGATCTGTGACGATAATTGGCAGATCTGGCCGCCCAAGCTCCATTAGGCGCCACAAAGTTGGCTTGCAGTTCCGCCTCACTTGCGAACGGTGAGATGGACCCCGATTTTGGGACCACGTGCGTAGTTGGAAGGGGCCGCTCCGTTTGATAGACGGAGGGCATATGACGACGAAGACGAGACGCAAGATCTACGCTGCACTGAAGGCAAAGCTCGCGCTGGAAGCGGTACGGGAGCAGGCGACGGTGGCCGATCTGGCCCAGCGCTATGGGGTTCACCCGAACCAGATCTATGCCTGGAAGAAGCAACTGCTGGACCAGGCGGCCCGGGCCCTTGACGCGGGTGTAGGCCGAGAAAGCGAGGACGCGCGCGAACGCGAGATCGAGAAGCTGCACGCCAAATTGGACAACTGACAGTCGAGTGCGATTTTTTAGCGCGGAGGTCCGGAAGATGAGCAGGCCGGACCGTCGAGGAATGCTCGATCGCGCTGACATGGCGCTGTCGATCCGCCGGCAATGCATGCTGCTTGGCATCGCGCGCTCTGGCGTCTTCCGGCCGCCACGGCCGGCCAACGACAACGCCCTCGCCCTGATGCGGCGGATCGACGAGTTGTTCACCGCCTGGCCTTTCCTGGGCTCGCGGCGAATGACCGCGATGCTGAAGGCTAAGGGCTTCAGGCCAATCGCAAGCGCGTGCAGCGGGTGATGCGCAAGATGGGCATCGCGGCGCTGGGACCAAGGCCGAACACGACGAGGCCGGCGCCAGGCCACAAGATCTATCCCTATCTGTTGCGCAACTTGACGATCGACCGGCCAAACCAGGTATGGGCGACCGACATCACGTATCTGCCCATCGGCCGCGGCTTTCTTTATCTCGTCGCCATCATCGACTGGGCGAGCCGTGCGGTTCTGGCGTGGCGGTTGTCGAACACAATGGACGCCTCGTTCTGCGTGGCGGCTCTGGAAGAGGCGCTGGCGAAGTACGGCACGCCGGAGATTTTCAACACCGACCAGGGCAGCCAGTTCACCAGTGCGGCCTTCACCGGCGCGTTGGCGGGCGCAGGCATCAAGATCTCCATGGATGCTCGCGGTCGTTGGATAGACAACGTCTTCATCGAGCGGCTATGGCGGTCGCTCAAACATGAGGACATCTATCTAAAGGGCTATACCGATGGCCGCGAGGCCAAGGCAGGGGTCGCGAGCTGGATCGCCTTCTACAACGATCGTCGCCTTCATCAGGCGCACGGCTATCGCACGCCGATGGCGGTCTGGCGCGAACGGATGCAGGCAGTGAAGGCTGTGGACATGGTAGACAACGCTGACGCGTTGACCACATGCCCACAGCAGCTGCAGCAGACAGAGTCTCTGGCAGCGTGATAGAAAGGGATCAGGCTGGCGACCGGAGACTCCGGAACTGTCGCCGCGTGAGCTGGCCGTGCGGTTCACCGACGAACGGAAGTATTTCGTCTCCGAACCGTCGGTCTATCGGTTGCTGAAGGCGCATGACCTTATCACCAGCCCGGCCTATGTGGTGATCAAGGCGGCCAACGAGTTCAAGGACAAAGACGACGGCCGTCAATCAGCTCTGGCAGACCGACTTCACCTATCTCAAGATTACCGGTTGGGGGTGGTACTATCCCTCGACCGTGCTCGACGACTTCTCGCGCTACATCGTGGCTTGGCGGCTTGGTCCCACGATGGCTGCCTCCGACGTCACGGCCACGCTTCGACCAGGCGCTCCTGGCCTCTGACCTCGACCGCGTCGCTCAGCGGCCGAGGCTCCTAACCCACAATGGGTCGAGTTACGTGGCAGATGATCTGACTAGGTGGCTCGAGAAGAAGGGCATGCAACATGTGCGCGGCGCTCCGTATCATCCCCAGACCCAGGGAAAGATCGAGCGCTGGTATCAGACCCTGAAGAACCGGATTCTGCTCGACAACTACTACCTGCCCGGCGACCTCGAACGACAGATCCGGGCCTTCGTCGAACACTACAATCACGTCCGCTACCATGAAAGCATCGATAACCTCGCGCCTGCCGATGTCTACTTCGGCGGGCTGAGGCAATCCTCACTGAGCGAAAACGCATCAAGCGCAACACCATCGCAAACCGCCGCTTGCAGCATCAATCGCAAGCGGCTTAAACTCTACCCCCCGATGAGCCAGAGCCTCCCTTCTCGAAACGCCTGATCAGTCTCAAATTTTCTGACGACGGACACCCAAGGTTCGGTGTGGAGTTGCGCCTTGCAAGCGCGTTGAAGTCTGCCGTCTGAGATGACGGCCGCGGCAAAGCCTAGCGAGCAGCCGCGAACCGAGTCTTGCGTGGCGTCCGGTAACGGCCGTTGCGAAGCGTAGACAGGGAGGTTGTAGGCCGGAATGAAGTGAACGGGAAAATAGCCCCGAAATCGAACGTGATCGGAGTAGCCGACCCTGTCTCTCAAAGGGGAAGGCGGAACCGCGGGCCGCGACAACGCGAGCGGTCAGAGGAGCTCCCGGGGTTCGTACCGCCAGCATGCAATCAAAGGAAGCAGC
>NZ_JAGKJL010000118.1:0-12260 GCF_020329495.1 Bradyrhizobium australafricanum
AAGCGCTCATTCAGGATGTTCCAGTCGATCAGCGCTGCCAACCGCACCAGCGGATGACCCATGTCGATGATCTGATCAAGCGCCGGAAGCAACAGGTCTTTCTGGCGATCATCCCGCGGCTTGCTCATCGCATTCCCCAATGTCGACGACGCCGTCAGGGAATCACGAATCACCCAAAAGCAAAACCTAAAACGCAAGAAAGCGAGGTCCAATACCCCGCTTTCCTGCGAAATCGAATACTACATCAAGACCAATTCTGCTTATTTCTCAGGTCAATCCGCATTCTTCACGGACGACTAGCTCGGTTTCCAGCAGCTTCGCGCGTGGCCTCGAGCCGTGGATTCCAGACCGCGCCCTCGCTACCTTCGAGCAGGTCTTCTTCGTGCTCACGGGCCCGCCCTTGGTCGTTCGACCTTGCTCATCTGGCGCGATGAAGCACAACTACGATCATCGCTATTCAAATGCTCGTCTTTCCGTGTGGTGGATGATTCGCATCTCAGTAGATCGCTGCACCCGCGCCCACGTTGATCGACGCATCTTTCATGGTCTCGACAATAAACTCGATCTTGTCGTTCGAAAGATGAGTGTGAAACGGCAGTGCCAGGACGCGATCGGCGATCTTTTCCGTAACCAGCAAATCGCCACGGCGATAGCCGAGGTCGAAATAATGGCGTTGCAAGTGCAGAGGATGGCTATAGGCGACGGATTCAATTTGGGCGGCGCGCAGATCCTCGACGATAGCGTCGCGGCCGGATCGCGTGAAGCGCGTTCCCAGATGGACGAGATAGAGCAACCAGTTGACCTCGGTCACATGAGGGCCTACGTAAGGCGGCTTAATACCTTAAAATGATTGCATATGCGCGCTGTAGAGCTGCTCCACCAGTCGACGACGCTCCAGGATTTCATCGAGACGCTGGAGCTGCGCCAGCCCCAAGGCTGCCGTGAGATCGCTCATGCCGGCCTGGTACGGTGCTGTGGCGCCGACGATCACGGAAGAGCGCTCGTCCAGGCGGTGGGCGCGATAGCGGCGCACGCCAACCGCAAGGTCGATATCGTCCGTTACCACCATTGTGCCTTCGCCGCAGCTTAGGGCCAGGGGTTGGGCAAAGTCGAAAACCGCCAGATCGCCAAACCGGCCGACGAGTTCGCCCTTGTACCGCGATCCGATTGCTTCGGTGGAATCCTCCAAAAGTGCCAGATGATGGCGCTGCGCGATCACACGCAGTTCTGACCACGGCGCGGGATGGCCGTTGGGATTACCGGCGACAATCGCCCGCGTGTTGGCCGTGATGCGCTCTTCGGCTTTCTCTGGGAGCAATGTTCCCGACCAATAGTCGATGTCGGCAAATACCGCCCGCGCGCCTGCAAGACCGATCGCATGGACCGTCTCGCGAAAGGAATACGGCGAGGCAATGACCTCCTGTCCTGGCCCGACGCCGAGTGCCTTGAGCGCCAGCAGCAGCCCGATGGTGCCGCTCGATACTGCTACCGCATATTTGCGGCCAAGATAGACGGCAAACGCCTGCTCGAACGCCTCGGTGATCCGCCCATTGGAGATCTGCGGCGAGCACAGAAGCGCTTCCACGGCGGAGAGCTCGGCGAAGCTGATATCGGGATCGGACAGTGGAATGAAGGATGTATTTGCCTCCTTCCCGTCCGGGCCATCAAGCCGATGCTCTGCCAGTTCAATTCCGTTCACCTACAGTATTCCTCTTCGCTAACACGATAGCGGTCGCCCGCTTCGGATCGGCTGTAATCTGCACGCAGTGATCCGACCCGTCGAGCAAATGCAGATCGAAACTAGGAAATTGCCGAAACGGCTGATCCGTCACATCCGACGCGTCGCAGCGAACGCATGCAAGCTGCGGAAAGCGGCGCCGCAGCTCGACGAAGGGACCCGTGTCGGCATCATCGACCGCAAGCAGTCGCTCGATTTCGATCAGTTCCTCCGCAGTGAGCGCCATCGTGACTTCTCCATGATTCGTCAACGGCAATTCGTCACTGCCAGAACAAGCGCTCGGGATCCGCGTTCAAGTCGTCGATTGCTGAACTCAGGCGGTGGTAAAGGCTGTAAAACTCCCAGATTCCTTGCGCGTGGTTCTTGCAAAACACTTTCCAGATCCCGCTCACGGCATCATAAAGAATCAGCGCGACATCAATGAGGCCGCCATCCTTGTCGATATTGCGCGAGCAGCATGGACTCTCGACCAGATAGCCGCCCTTCACCGGCGTCACGTTCGGCGAGACATAGAGATATCGATTGCGCGAGCTCAAACCGCGCTCGATCCGCTTGCGATCCAGCTCGTTCGGGTGAGGGACCAGCCCGGTCTTTACCTTCCTCATCAGCCCGGCATTCATCGCGAAAGCCCCCTCAAAGCGCGGTGATTTCCTCTTCAAGACAGCCAATGAGCCGCCGCTCGCCAAAATCGACAGTATAGATCGGACGTCCGCTTCCGTATGGATAGCGACCCTTACGATCTCGCCGGTTGCTCCGGCGCTCAGCACGAGACCCTCGGGCTCGGTATCGGGAAAAGAGCCGTCGTTGATGAGGTCAACTGCAGCTTTGACGCGCTGGCCCCGCCGATACTTCGGAAAGCGAACCTCAGTCATACACAGTCTCTTCCGGCAATGGCAGATCATCGATCTCCTCGCATGCGTCCACCGACTCAAGCTCCTTGCGCTTCATGCCAACGCGGCAGCCGCTTTCGAGGAACTCGACGCCGTAGATGTAGAATTGCTGCAAGAACGTGCCGATCGAAACGACGTAACCGACATCTCCCTTCTTGACCAAAATCTCGCCGATCTCCTTGCCGCGATATGTACCATCGTTGCGGATAGTGCGATTGGCGCGGACCTTTTCGCTAAAACTGAAGACCGGCGGCCCACTGAGCTCGACGACGTCGCTATCGCGAACGATTTTATTCATGCACCACTCCCTCGTGGACACGCAGGGACGCCGCCATACCGGCGCATGCGAGGTCCCGCATCAATTCGTCCTTATCTCCATCTGCCGGTTCACCCGCGGCAATGCAGCGCGCCACTGCATGGTAGACGTGTGGGCCAGGGGCACGCTGTGGAGCAGTTAGCGGCCCCGGCAACAGGCGCTGTATGTTCTCGACCCGCACAGGGGCGTCTAGGTCGTTCGCTGTGGCTAGCGGCCGCTCATTGGACACACCGCGTGCCACGATGTGGCGGAACTCGAGCTCCTCGTCGCTCATCAATTGGCCGAGCTGCTGCGGCGCGATGCGGTGCGCCACGGCGCGACTAAGCTCATAGGTATGGTCAGCCAGCATCAGCGTCACTCGGTTGCATCAAATGGAGTTCCAGCTCGACTGGCAAGGCTGCGATGGCCCTCGTTTCGCCGCCGCAGAAACAGGGCATGGCCTTGCGCCGCGTTCCCGGGTACAGTTTCGTCCACATCATCAAGCGGCGGCGGGAATCCGTTCATGGAGCTCACCCTTCAGGCTGGCGCGTGGTGGCGCGGCCAGGACGTGTCAATGACGCAGGTATTGTCGACCGGACAGGCAGCAACACATTGCGGCTCGTCGAAATAGCCAACGCATTCGGTGCATTTTGCCGGCTCAATGACGAAGATCCCAGCCTTCTCCGAGATTGCAGCGTTCGGGCACAATGGCTCGCAGGCTGAGCAGCTCGTACACTGCGAGGCGATGATCTTGAATGGCACACAACCTCCTCACGCCGCAGAGTTCAGGGCTCCCTGTCGAATCGAAGCATCGCCGCGCTTCACGTGCTGGATCTCACCGCTTTTCACCTGGTCGAGATAGGACCGGAACCAGGCGATCGCCGACTTCTCGATGAACTCATGCGCGTATTGATCGACCGGCTCGATTCCAGCCTTGATCAGATTGCCTTTCGGGCCGCCGCCGATCTTGGCCACGAACACCGCATGGCAGTCATTGATGCCCTGGATGATGGTGGACAGCCTATCCTGCTCCCCATAACCGCCCTGGCAGTAGACGTCCACACGGCGGTGGCCGACGAATTTTGTGCCGGAAGTGGAAAGTTCGTAGATTTGGAATTCCTTTGCATGTCCAAAGTGCTCGTTGATTATCCCCGAGCCTTTGGTTGCGACTGCCACCAGAAGCGAGATCTCACTCGTCTCCCCAGCCAATTTCCCGAGCTCCTCGTTGTTGGCCTTGCCTTTGGCGGCACGCTCATCCTCTACCCGGTCGCGATAAGCCTGGCGCACGTCGAGGTCATATTCGACGTCCATCTTCATGACTTTGTCAGTGGTAAACTCCGCGCTGCGATCCTCTCCGAGCAGACCCACAGCATCTGCCCGGCACTGACGGCAGTGGCGCATCATGTTTATCTCCCCTTCACAAGCATCCTGCAGCGCCCTCAATTCCAGCGCTGTCGGCCCGCGTTGACCGTTGAGGCCAAATACTGTTCCGTACTCGGGTGCGGAGATCAGCGGCATGATATTGTGAAGGAAGGCGCCCCGCGACTTCACCGCCTTGTTGACTTCGACCAGGTGATGATCGTTGATATGCGGGATCATCACAGAGTTGACCTTGCACAGGATTCCCCGTTCGCTGAGCATCTCCAGGCCTTGCAGCTGACGATTAGTGAGTATCCTTGCCGCGTCGATGCCGGTGTGGCGCCTGTGGTCGAAGAAGATCCATGGATAGATCTTGACGCCGATTTCGGGATCGATCGTGTTGATGGTGATCGTGACATGGTCAATCTTTGACTCGGCGATGATGTCGACATAATCGGGCAGGCCCAACCCATTGGTTGATAGACACAGCTTAATGTCCGGAGCCGCTTTGGCGACGAGTTCGAACGTCTTGAACGTCTTCTCTGGATTGGCCAACGGGTCGCCCGGACCGGCGATGCCAAGCACGGTCATCTGGGGAATGGTGGCTGCAACCGCAAGCACTTTCTTGACCGCCTGCTCAGGCGTGAGCTTCTCGCTCGCCACGCCCGGACGCGATTCGTTGGCGCAGTCGTATTTGCGGTTGCAGTAATTGCACTGGATGTTGCAGGCTGGCGCCACGGCGACGTGCATGCGGGCGTAGTGATGATGCGCCTCTTCGCTGTAGCAGGGATGGTCCTTCACTCTTTCCCAGATCTCGGTCGGCAGATCGCCTTGTCCCGCCTGCGAGCCGCAACTCGCTTGGCCAATGTTGGACGAGGTGCGGCAGCCCTTATGCTCGGCGGCGGTCTGCACCATCTTTCCGGCATCTACCGCAGCTTCGGCATATTTCCCGCGTCCAACGACCGCGTTCATTTTCCATTTCTCCTGCGGGCAATCATCGCTTCCCGGAACCAGCCCCGAGAGCCTCAAGAAGAGCAGTAGCAACTCGCATGCCATGGCGGAGACGATCACATTGCAGCTTACGCCAACGAGTTGGCGGGAGTATCAACGCCCAGGCATGCAGGACCAGCAATGATGCGGGTGTAGGAAGCGAGACAAGTACGTCGTGCTTTTGACGCAGAGCTCTACGGCTGTTGCATTCACGCACCACGCTCGCGCGCCCCGGCGCCATCTCTGTTGGCCTTGATGCGATGTGGCCTCTCACAACAGGCCAATGCGAACTGGGGGATCCGGCTTCGCAACGCTGCTAATGGGTGAGCAGTATCTCGACCGCGCGAGGCAGTCCAATCGCAAGCGGCATCAGGCCTTGCTCGCGCAGAAAACGGAGCTCATTGCGTGAGATCGCATCCAGATCGACGATCGCATAGTGGGTGTTGGCCGATCGCTTGATGACTTGCCGGGCGTAGCTACGCAACAGTTGATCGTTAAAGCGACAACCGACGAAGAGAAAGCTCTGTCCGATCCGCCTTTCCTTGACGATGTCCGGAATCGGTGTCTGGATGTCGATTTCGGTCAGTACCTCGACATAGTCGGCGTCGGAAATCAGGAAGTTATTCGCCGGCTGCACGCCGCCGTGCGGCTTGTATAATACCGTCGTCCAGCTGTCCGCCGCGACACTGTCGACCTCGTGGCCAACCGCGTCATAAAAGCGATACCAGCGATTCTCACCAATGCCGACGCGGCTGATACCCTGCACTTCGCCCCATCCATCGCGCTTATCCAGCGCCGCGCGCATCGCCCCATCATACCATGTGTCGACTATGATGGGCAGCGACAGAGACGCAAGATGATCGTGCAACCCGGTCGGCTCGACTGACCGAGCGAAGGCCTGCGCCATCAATGCCGTCACGGTGGAGCGATGTTTGCTGATCTCGATGTGCTGTGCCGCGGCCCATGCATTGCCCTTCGCCCGCCGCGGCAGCGCAACCTTGCTGGCGAAGAACTCAGATAACGCCTCAGGTGTCGTCGGCATATCGGATCTGGACAGTTCGGCGAGGCCAGGGCCAAGATAGGGAACAACGCTCGCGGCCCTCAGCCCGGCAGCGACGTCCGCGAGAATGGCCTTGGCATCGGTCCCGTTGACGAAATCGATCTGTGCGGTCGCCTTCACGGATCGTCACCGTTCTCGCCCCGCTTTTTGGCGTTGATTGTCACCGGCAGGCGTGTATCGCTCGCCATCTCCGGCAAATCGAGCACCCAGCCATTGGCTATTTTGATCCAGCCGCCCCATAGCGTCTCGTGCTCCGATTCCACGATCGGCTCTTCGAGATCCTTTTTCGGCACATAGATCGACAGGCCCGCGTCCGGAGAGCGGCGGATCATGATCTTCACGACTTCACCCCCCTCGACTGCGGCGCATGGTTGGTCAGGCCGGCAGATTCCCGCAAATTGGCGCGCAGGCGAGCCACAATGTCGGAAAGTGCGCACACGACGTCATCGACTTCGGCAACGGACGTTTCACGCGACAGGGAAAAGCGCACCGCGCCGCGCATGCTCCGCTCCGGTACCTGCATAGCGCGCAGAACATGCGATGGTTCCATTGAGCCGGAGTTGCAAGCTGATCCCATCGACACGGCAATGCCCGCGCGATTGAGATGATGGACGATCGCCTCGCCGTCGAGATCATCGAAAGCGATCTTAGCCGTGTTCGTTAGCCGGTTGCTGACATCGCCGAGCACCGCGCACTCGCCAGTATGTAGAATCCCCTGCTCCAGGCGGTCTCGTAACGCACCAATGCGAACTCGTTCCAGCTCGAGCCGATCCAGCGCCAGTTCCGCCGCTTTTCCAAGACCGACGATGCCGGGAATATTCTCAGTTCCGCCGCGGCGCCGACGTTCCTGTGATCCGCCCCAGATCAGCGGCCGGAATTTTGTCCCTTTGCGCAGATAGAGAGCACCGATCCCTTTTGGACCATGTAGTTTATGGGCTGAAAGCGACAGCATGTCGATCGCACTGTCCTTTAGGTCGACACGTATCTTTCCGATGGCCTGGACCGCATCTGTGTGAAACAGGGCGCCTGCCTCACGGGTCAATCCGGCCAGAAACTCCACCGGAAAAATCGTACCGGTCTCGTTGTTGGCCCACATGATCGAGGCGACCGCCGTACGGGGCCCGAGCGCGCAGCGAAACGCCTCGATGTCGAGCCGGCCACGGGAATCTACCGGTACGATATGCGTCTTGACTCCTCGCGTCGCCAACTGCTCGACCAGCGAAAGGACGGCGGAGTGCTCAACCGATGTAGTGACGATCTCGTCGCGGTCTTCCTGGATCGCAAGCGCCGAGAGGATGGCGGCATTATTCGCCTCGGTCCCACCGGAGGTAAAAACGATCTCATGATCGTGGGCGTTGCCCAACAGATCCTGCAGGCTACGGCGCGCCTGCTTCAGCGCGACTGCGACCTCGTCGCCAAATGTATGGCTCGATGACGCATTGCCGAATTGCTCGGTGAAGAATGGCAACATGGCTTGCACAACGGACGGATCGGTCCGCGTCGTCGCGTTGTTGTCGAGATAAATCGGCACTTGATCCTCGCTTAATCTCACGCCTTGGCTACGGCAGCTACCGGGATCAAGCGGACGAATTCGCGGAGCCTATTGACAAGCCACGCCTGAATGTCGTCAAGCGCCTCCCTCGAAAGCTTGCAGAACGCGCAGGCACCAAGGCTGACCACGATCCTGCTGTGATCGATCCGGTTCAGTCGACTATCGCCACCTCGTCGCGGAATGGGTCGGGTCTCTTCGATTACGCCCCGAATCGGTAGTTCTCGTCAGCTCGTGGCGGCCGGTAATTTTCTCAGTTGCTCCGATTCGGTCGGCATGCTTGACGTCTCTTTCTTGTTAGCTGAACGATTTTCCGCACGAGCAGCTCGAAGTGGCGTTCGGGTTATGAAAGGTGAAGCCTGGGCTCTCCAGCGCCATCACGAAATCGATGGTTGTGCCGACCAGATGCTCATTGCTCTTGTTGTCGACAAACACCCTCAGGCCGCTGCACTCGATCACTTTCTCGTCGGGCTTCGGTTGATCGGCCAGACCCATCATGTATTTGAACCCGTTGCAGCCGCCTGCCTCGACCATAATGCGCAGGCCGCTTGCTGGCTGCGTCGATGATGAAATCGCGCTCTTGACCGCATTCACCGCGCTATCCGTCAGGTTGATCATGGCTTATCCTTCATCTGCTTCGGACCACTTGCTTATGGCAAGTCGTGTGCCAACGTGCAGAGGATTGATGATGTTTGCTTTTTCGGATCGTGCCTGTTGGCTTTGGCACTCGCGTCGAATTTCCGACAAGGCTGCTTGAGGCGGCCTGAGCCCATTTACGCCTTTTTCTTCCAAGCTACGTCGAAGACTGCTGTGCGTGGACGGCAAGCAATTTGCAGTGCGTCTCGCACCGGCCAAGGCGTCGGTGAAACGCTTAGATCGAGGACGATTTTAATGACTACAATCGAGAACACCGCGCTCGGCAGACTTGAGAGGGAGGGCCGCCTGCTCAATGCCGTATTCAAAGGCGGGACCATAAAGCCTGGCCGGTTCGGCTTTCGCGGCGACATCGCACTGAAATTCCAGACCCAGGTCGCGGACGAGAAACGGCCGCCGGACTATTCGATCGAGCAGGTTTTGACGATTGCGCAGAGCGGAGAACGGGTCATTCCGGTGCTGGCCGGCTATCTGCATTCATTCGCGTATCTGGCCGACGTTGCGGGCGTGCTGGACGGCGCGTTAAGCCCAGACGGCAGCTACTTCATGTTCTGCAACAACATAGACCTGCTCGCGAAATACCGAGTCAAGCTTGGTGACGTTATCTTTCACGTCCTGCCGTGCGATGAATCCACGGTTTGGAAGGAGATGATGGACCTGGTCGGGGTCAACAAGGATGACATCAAGAAACTCGATTCAGGTGGCAAGCTCGATTACCTGCTCGACGCGGCAAAGGATCTCGATCTGTCCGATGACGAGATCTCGTACGAAGATGGACTTAAGAGGATGGCCCCTGTGAAAAACCGCAACGAAAACCGGCCCGTCTGAACAAGCTTCATTCGTTGCGGGAAGCATCGTCTTCGACAAGACTCACGCCGACGGCGCAGATATCTCCATCCAGGACTATCAACGCGATCGGCGTGAGCGTTCCACCCTTACAAGGACCTTCGACGCATTGGCCGGTGCCGAGCTCGAAGGTCGATCCGTGCTTGCCGCACATCAGTCGAACGCCGTATGGATTGAGGAATTCGTTCCGCTCCCAGTCCAGATTGACGCCGTTGTGCGGGCATTTATTGACATAGCCAAGCACGCTCCTCCCCATCGGATCACAACGATGGACCACGGCCGTCGATTACCCTCATCATCTATGACCATAAGATGGAATCCCATGGCTCGGCAGCTTGGAATATCTTTAAAGCCGCAAATCGCGTAGACGGCATCTGGCTGCATTCGCTGCTCGCTTAATGTTAGACGTCTTTTACTGTCGCTGTGCAATCAACCATGCAGTGCAAGATCCTTCTTGACACGGTTCTACGGGTCAAGGCCAATCCACGCGAACATTAGGCTTTGCGCTGCGACATCACTACGCGGCACAGCCTTCGCCACCGTTCTGGAACTACTTGCCGGCCCATCAAACGCACTGTCGCTCGCAGAACATCAATGCCTTCCGACAGCACCGAATAAGCCAGATTGCGCACGTGAATGCCACGACAAGTGATCTTGGCATACTTTTGAATGAGTGAAGCGTCTGGATTTTGGTGTTTATGCCAAGACACGCTGATGCGATTGGGGGCAGGATTGCAACCGCGAAACCACACTTAGCCGTCGCCGGTGGTATTCGAGTTGTTCCGGCTCAAACTTCACGGTTGCGACCGCCAAGCATGTTGCAACAACTTACGATCGCAGCTCGCGGGTGCCCGCTCCTTTCGGTCCACCGGCCGGGGTATCTAGGTCCTGCCGATTCGGCGAAGCACAACGCTAGGCTACTTCCGGCAAGGACCGCAAGCCCGAGATCCAGACGAGAGGGAGCGCGAGCGAGCATGCGCTCCCTTCTGGAGGTTAAGACTTTTGCGCTAGCAATGAGGAAGGACCAGTCATTTTCGAGCCAGTCTCGTCATTCCGAATCGTCTTGCGCCAGACCCATTCTTTCCATGGCGCGCTCCAAATAGAACGCAGGATCATCGTCGGAGGATACCGTCTCGAAATTGCCGACATCATTACCATCAGAATTGGAAAGATACTTTGTAGGCTTGTCCGTTCGCTGCCACTGATCGTTCTCGTTCTTCGTCCACACCTCGGGATGCTCGTGAGGATCAAGCACCCAGTAATTGCGGCCGAAGTGGACAAAACCCATTTCCGCCAGACGTGGTTCCATGCCTTCTACGGCAGCACGTGACAAGACCAGCGGATATTTGCCGTCCATTCGCAACTGATGCTCCAGCAAAATATCCCCAGCATTCTCGACCAGCGGATGAGTAACGCGGAGATCTACCACGGACGTGACGTCGCTACGCCCAAACTGCCGCAGAAAACGTTCTCCTTTGATCGTGGCGGGGCCACCTGCCCTTAGAAGCCCGACACTTTCGTCACCCAGTTGATAGCTGTAGAATTTTGCCTGTTTGTTCGGATCATCGTAAGTGCTGGCATAGCTTCCAGCAACCGTTGCCGCGCGCTCGGCTTTCTCGGATACGAAATCCGAGTACTCTTCTGGGTTACTTGCGATTTGCATGATGTCGCTACCCAAATATCTTTTTACTCCATCCATGAAGGAAGATCGGTCAGTAATCTCGAAGATCGGAGGACTGGAAGTGAGAGTGTATCGCGTCATTGATGAGGACTCACCCGGATCCATACCCGCCACCGCCTCCGAAAAGCGGGAGCTGTCTCCCGCCTCTTCCCATTCGGCCTGGCTACCGCTTGCCGACTGATCGGACGCACCAACGATTCTGCCATACATCAGCTTCGCTCTCCTATCGGCAAAATTGCATGTTGTTGAGCTCGTGCCGCGCAAGCTCTGCGGGTGAGGATATCCAGACCAGCTGACCACAACCTGACGCACAGGCAAGGCGCCTGTCCGAAACTTTCACGCGAACGCTAAGCCATCAGCAGCGCATTGCGATTCGACGATATGTTTTCTCCTGTTGAGGAACTGCACTCCTATTGCGCTAGACTGGTCGCGCCTGAGCTGGCTCTCTGCGTCCTGCAGGTCTGATCCGACCGCTAGCACCGTTCCTAGCAAGGGATATTGTCAGCCACCAACGGCCGAGGCTTTGGCCGTGATCACGTCGGTTCGGAGCTAGAGACTAAAGCTAGAGCGCGCTGTTTTTACACGGAAGCATAGCCTGAGTTTTTGAGATAGTTGGCGCACTCTTGTGCAGAAAAGAGGTCGAGGAGTTCGCCGACCTTGCGCCAGGTTGCCTCGACATCGCGCGGTTCTGCGGCTCGCATCAGATGTTTGAGCTTGGCGAAGACCTGTTCGATCGGATTGAGATCGGGACTGTAGGGCGGCAGGAAGAGCAGGTGCGCTCCGGTGGCGCGGATCGCATTGCGAGCGGACTTGCCCTTGTGACTGCCAAGATTGTCGAGGATGACGATCTCGCCTTTTGCCAGAGTTGGGGCCATGTCGCGCGGCGATCAGGATGGAAGACGTATTGCCTCACATATCGATGCTCCCGAGTGCGATGGGTTGCCTCATTTATTTTGCTCCCGGCTTGGGTTGAGGAGGAGGCCGGGTGCGGAGATGGCCGGGGTTTCGGAGCGCCCGGCCTCCTCCGCTGGCACCTGGCATATCATTGGGGTGTTGTGACCTCATACTCCGGAAGCGTTTCCTCCGTAGGAACGAACAGTAACGCGTTCGCTTGCTCGCTGCGCCAGGATTTAAGTCGACGTTGAAGCGTTCGAAGAAGCTTGTTCGGATAGGCTCCAGGATATTCCACCTGCAACCG
>NZ_JAGKJL010000119.1:0-12179 GCF_020329495.1 Bradyrhizobium australafricanum
GTGGGGGTGCTTCCACATTGGGAATCCCTGAGTGGAGAGAGCCCCCACCCGCCGCGCTCTTCGATCGCGTCGGCCTCCCCCGCAAGCGGGAGAGGCGAAGTAAGCCAGCCGATAAGCTCGTGCGGCCCATATGCGATTGTCCTGCCTTGTAGGGGAGGGAGCCCCTCCAGTCCCGTTGTGGCTCTTCGCGATGTGCTTAGGAGCACGCCATGCTGACCCTGATCGGCAAGCGGCTGCTGTTCGCGATCCCCTCGCTGATCGGGGTCGTGATCGTGACGTTCCTTTTGACGCGTGCGCTGCCGGGCGATCCCGCGGCGTATTTTGCTGGCCCCGCGGCCACCAAGGAGGCGGTCGACCAGATCCGGAAGAAGCTCGGCTTCGACAAGCCGCTGATCGAGCAGTTCGTGCGCTACACCACCGATCTCGCCCACGGCGATCTCGGCACATCGCTGACCACGGGCCAGCCGGTGGCGGCCGAGCTGCGCAACCGCCTGCCGGCGTCGGCCGAGCTCACTCTGCTCGGCCTTGTCGTCTCCATCGTGATCGCGATCCCGCTCGGCGTGCTGGCGGCGACGCGGCCGGGCTCCTGGATCGACCATCTCTGCCGCGTCACCACCACGGCCGGCGTGTCGCTGCCGGTGTTCTTCACCGGGCTCGTGCTGGTCTATCTGTTCTACTTCCGGCTCGGCTGGTCGCCGGCGCCGCTCGGCCGGCTCGACGTGTTCGCTAGCGCGCCGCCGACCGTTACCGGCTTCTATCTCATCGACACGCTGATCGCGCGGGACTTCGAGGCGTTTCGCTCGGCGCTCAGCCAATTGATCCTGCCGGCGGTGACGCTCGCGATCTTCTCGCTGGCGCCGATCGCGCGGATGACGCGGGCCTCGATGCTGGCGGTGCTGGCGTCCGATTTCGTCCGCACCGCGCGCGCCAGCGGCCTGTCGCCCGGCAAGGTGATCGTCACTTACGCCTTCCGCAACGCGATGCTGCCGGTCATCACCACGCTCAGCATGGTGTTCTCGTTCCTGCTAGGGGCCAATGTGCTGGTGGAAAAGGTGTTCGCCTGGCCCGGCATCGGCTCCTACGCGGTCGAGGCGCTGATCGCGTCCGACTTCGCGCCGGTGCAGGGTTTCGTGCTGACCATGGCGGTCATGTACGTGCTGCTCAATCTGGTGATCGACATCCTCTTTGGCGTGATCGATCCCCGCGTCAGGCTGGAGGGCTAGAGCATGAGTACCGTAGCTCCAACCGTCGAGCCCGCAGGTCCCGCCCGCACGTCGGGGCTTGCCGCGGCGTTGGAACAGACCCGCTACGTCTTGAGCGAAAACAAGGTCACCGGCTTCGCCTTCGCGCTGCTGGTCCTGATCCTGTTTGCCGCGTTGTTCGGGCCGTACGTCGTACCGTACGACCCGCTCGCCTCCGACACCGCGGCAGCATTGAAGCCGCCGTCCGCCGCGCACTGGTTCGGCACCGATCAGCTCGGCCGCGACATCTTCAGCCGCGTCATCGTCGCAACTCGGCTCGACACCTTCATCGCGGTCGCCTCCGTGGTGCTGGTGTTCCTGATGGGCGGGCTGGCCGGCATCGCCGCCGGCTATTTCGGCGGTTGGACCGACCGCATCGTCGGCCGCATCGCCGACACCATCATGGCGTTTCCGCTGTTCGTGCTGGCGATGGGCATCGTCGCGGCGCTCGGCAACACCGTGCAGAACATCATCATCGCGACCGCGATCGTGAACTTCCCGCTCTACGCCCGCGTCGCACGCGCAGAAGCAAACGTCCGCCGCAATGCCGGCTTCGTGCAGGCGGCGCGGCTGTCCGGCAACGGCGAGTACCGCATTCTGCTCGGGCACATCCTGCCCAACATCATGCCGATCATGATCGTGCAGATGTCGCTGACCATGGGTTACGCGATCCTCAACGCCGCGGGCCTGTCCTTCATCGGGCTCGGCGTCCGGCCACCGACCGCGGAGTGGGGCATCATGGTCGCCGAGGGCGCAGGCTTCATGGTGTCCGGCGAATGGTGGATCGCACTGTTCCCGGGCCTTGCGCTGATGATCGCGGTGTTCTGCTTCAACCTGCTCGGCGACGGCCTGCGCGACATCGTCGACCCGCAGCGGAGGACGTGATGATGTGGACCTGGCTAACGCATGCGCGCTTTCTTCGCCTCTCCCCGCGTGCGGGGAGAGGCCGGGCCGCGTTAGCGGACCGGGTGAGGGGGGCTCTCCGCGCACTCCTCAGCCAGTTGTACGTGCCGATAGATGCCCCTCACCCCAACCCTCTCCCCGCAAGAGCGGGGCGAGGGGGTGCACTGGACAGGCGGAGAACATGATGCCTGTCCCGGTCCGGTGCCGTGCTACCGCTCCGCTTCTTTGCATGGGGTTGTTTTGCGGATTTTTGGATGACGCATCCCATGAGGGGAGGTGCGCATGACCGCCCAGCCGCTGCTCGACGTCAGCGACCTCACGGTCGAGTTCACCACCCGCCGCGGCATCGTCAAGGCGGTGCAGCACGTCAACATATCGGTCGGCAAGGGTGAGACCGTCGGCATCGTCGGCGAGTCCGGCTCCGGCAAGTCGGTGACCTCCTATGCCGTGATGCGCATCCTCGATCGCGCCGGCCGGATCGCCGAGGGCTCGGTGATGTTCTCCGGCATCGACGTCAAGGCGGCCTCGGAGAGCCAGATGCGCGATCTGCGCGGCCGCGAAGTCTCGATGATCTTCCAGAATCCGCGCGCCGCGCTCAATCCGATCCGCAAGGTCGGGCACCAGATCGAGGACGTGCTGCGCCAGCATGTGCAGCAGGCGCAGGTCACCGATCGCGGCGAGAAGGCGATCGAGGCGCTGGAGCAGGTCAAGATCGCGCGCGCACGCGAGCGCTACCACGCCTATCCGTTCGAGCTGTCCGGCGGCATGTGCCAGCGCGTCGTCATCGCGCTCGCGCTGGCCTGCAATCCGCAGCTTCTGATCGCGGACGAGCCGACCACCGGGCTCGACGTCACCACCCAGAAGGCAGTGATGGACCTGATCGTCGAGCTGACACGGCGCCGGGCGATGTCGACGATCCTGATCACGCATGATCTCGGCCTCGCCGCCGCCTATTGCGACCGTGTCGTGGTGATGGAGAAGGGCCGTGTGGTCGAGACCGCCAAGTCCGCCGACATCTTCGCCACGCCCCGGCATGCTTACACCCGGAAGCTGATGCGCGCGACGCCGCGGCTCGGGGTGTCGCTCCGGGATCTGTTGCCGGAGGAGGATTCGCTTGCCTCTCCCCGCGTGCGGGGAGAGGCCGACACGCTCGGCGGCGCACTCGCGCGCCAGAGCGTGGCGGGTGAGGGGGACCCTCCACGGGCCGTGCCTGCGGATGCGGCCCCTCACCCCAACCCTCTCCCCGTAAAGAACGGGGAGAGGGGGCGGATGGAGCCTCTCCTATCAGTCGAAAAGCTCGTCAAGGAATACCCGCGCCAGGGCGCGGGCTCGGTGCTGGCAAAGCTGTTCGGGCGCAAGCCGCCGGTCGAGGAGGAGACCTTCCGCGCGGTCGACGGCATCAGTTTCTCGATCGACCATGGCGAGAGCGTCGGGCTGGTCGGCGAATCCGGATGCGGCAAGTCGACGACGTCGATGATGGTGATGCGGCTGCTGGACCAGACCTCCGGCCGCATCATGTTCGATGGCGAGGACATCGGCGGCATCACGCTGCAGTCGTTCGCGCGATCGCTGCGACGCAGCCAGATCCAGATGGTATTCCAGGATCCGACCGACAGCCTCAACCCGCGCTTCACCGCGGCGCGGGCGATCGCGGACCCGATCATGCAGCTGGGCGACATCAGGGGGCGCGACACGCTCCGCGCCCGCTGCGAGGAGCTCGCGCGGCTGGTCGGCCTGCCGGTGAATCTGTTGGACCGCTTCCCGCACCAGCTCTCCGGCGGCCAGAAGGCCCGCGTCGGCATCGCACGCGCCATCGCGCTGCACCCGAAGCTCGTGATCCTCGACGAGCCGACCGCGGCGCTTGATGTGTCGGTGCAGGCGGTGGTGCTCAATTTGCTGCAGGACCTCAAGCAGTCGATGGGCATGAGCTATTTGTTCGTGTCGCACGACCTCAACGTCGTGCGCCTGCTGTGCGATCGCGTCATCGTGATGCGCGCCGGTCGCATCGTGGAGCAGGGCACCTCCGAACACGTCTTGGGCAATCCGCAGGATGCCTATACAAGGGAGCTGCTGACGGCGATCCCGCATCCGCCGCTGCCGGTGTCTTGACGCATGATCCGGAAAAGTGGGGACCGGTTTTCCTCGCGACAAACGCGGAACGCGTTTGCGCGGAGATCATGCGCAAAATCGTTATTGGGAGCGAAATGACTGATCATCTCGACGACTACATGAACGCCGTCGCCCGCGCGATGGCGTTGCCGCTGGAGGACGCCTGGCGTCCCGCGGTGCGCGCCAATCTCGACGTCTCGCTGCGGCTGGCGCGGCTGGTCGATGACTTCCCGCTGCCGGACGACGTCGTGTCGGCCGCCGTCTATTCGACCTGAGATCGCGATGTCCGAAGCACCCGCTTCCATGTCGGCCGCCGAGATCGCGCAGGCGGTATCGAGCCGCAAGATCACGGCTCTCGCTGCGACTGAGGCTGCGCTGGCGCGGATCGCCGCGCATGACAAGGTCCTCAATGCCTTCACCGACGTCACCGCCGATCGCGCGCGTGCCGGGGCCAGCGCGGTCGATGCCGCGATCGCCGCCGGTCAACCGGTCGGCCCGCTCGCCGGCGTCCCCTTCGCGGTCAAGAACCTGTTCGACGTGCAGGGTCTTCCGACCCGCGCCGGCTCGAAGATCAACCGCGACCTGCCGCCGTCGTCGCGCGATGCGACGCTGATCGAGCGGATGGAAGCGGCCGGTGCGGTGCTGGTCGGCGCGCTCAACATGGGCGAATACGCCTACGACTTCACCGGCGAGAACGTGCATGACGGCCCGTCGCGCAATCCGCATGATCCGGCGCGGATGACCGGCGGCTCCTCCGGCGGCTCCGGCAGCGCCGTCGGCGGCGCGCTGGTGCCGATCGCGCTCGGCTCCGATACCAACGGCTCGATCCGCGTGCCGTCGTCGTTCTGCGGCACGTTCGGCCTGAAGCCGACCTATGGCCGGCTGTCGCGCGCGCGGTCCTATCCGTTCGTCGCCAGCCTCGATCATCTCGGCCCGCTGGCGCGCAGTGTAAAGGACCTCGCGCTCGCCTACGACGCCATGCAGGGGCCTGATGCCGATGATCCGGCCTGCATTGTGCAGTCGGTCGAGCCGACCGTGCCGTTGCTTGCCAATGATATCGGCGGGCTGCGGGTTGCGATCGCCGGCGGCTATTTCCAGCAGAATCTGTTTCCGGAGGCGGCAGAGGCGGTCGCGCGTGTTGCGAAGGCGCTCGGTGCCACGCGGGTCGTGGAGCTTCCCGAAGCTGCGCGGGCCCGCGCTGCGGCCTACATCATCACCACGACCGAGGGTGCCGCGCTGCATCTCGATCGCCTGCGCAAGCGTCCCAACGATTTCGATCCGGCGGTGCGCGACCGTCTCGTTGCCGGCGCAATGATCCCGGCGGTCTATGTCGACAAGGCGCAGAAATTCCGCCGCTGGTATCGCGCGAAGGTGATGGAGCTGTTCCAGTCGGTCGACGTGATCCTGGCGCCGGCGACGCCATGCACCGCGCCGAAGATCGGCCAGGCCAGTTTCACGCTCGACGGCGTCGAGCTTCCGGTACGCGCCAATATCGGCATCCACACCCAGCCAATCTCCTTCATCGGTCTGCCGGTGGTCGCCGTGCCGGTGCCGCTTGAGCCGATGCCGATCGGCGTGCAGATCATCGCGGCGCCCTGGCGCGAGGACGTCGCGCTGCGGGTCGCCTATGCGCTGGAACAGATGGGCGTTGCGGCCGCGCCGGCGCCGAGAGGACTCTGATATGGATATCGATCTTCCCGACGTCGTCGCCGAGGTCACCGCGCAGTTCCAGCGATATGAGAAGGCGCTGGTGTCGAACGACGTCGCGGTGCTCGACGAGCTGTTCCGCAACGACAGTCGCACGCTGCGCTACGGCATTGGCGAGAACCTTTATGGCTATGCCGAGATCATGGCGTTTCGCGCAGGACGCTCGCCGGTCGGGCTGATGCGCAAGATCGAGCGGACCGTGATCACGACCTATGGCCGCGACACCGCGATCGCCTCGACGCTGTTCTACCGGGACAGCGCACCGGGTAGAGTGGGGCGGCAGATGCAGACGTGGATTCGCTTTCCCGAGGGCTGGAGAATCGTCGCGGCCCATGTCAGCGTCATCGATGAACCCAAAGGTGCTTGAAGGGCGATCGAGGATGAGCCTGGACGATCTGCCGCAGGACGCAGAATCCGAGATGACGGTGCGCCGCATCGATCGGCCGTCGTCGCTGGTCGACAAGGTCACCCGCGCCGAGGAATTGCGGCTGCAGCTTGCCGACGAGATCGTGCGCGGCACGCTGCCGCCGGGGGCCGGGCTCGATGAAACCGACCTTGCGCGGCGCTTCAACGTCTCGCGCACCCCGGTGCGCGAAGCGCTGCGGCAGCTTGCCGCCAGTGGCCTGATCGATGCCCGCGCGCATCGCGGCGCCGTGGTGGCGCGGCCCTCGCTTGAACGGCTCACCGGCATGTTCGAGGCGATGGCCGAGCTGGAAGCGATCTGCGCCGGCCTCGCCGCCGAGCGGATGACGGCGGCGGAGCGCCACGCGCTGGAAGCGATCCACGAGGAGTTGCGGGTGCTGAGCTACACCGGCAATCCCGAGCGGTTCCACGAGGTCAATGAGCGCTTCCACAACGCGATCTATGCCGGCTCGCAGAACGCCTACATCGCCGAGATCACCTTGGCGACGCGGGTGCGCGTGCAGCCGTTCCGCCGCGCCCAGTTCCGCAACCTCGGCCGTCTGGCAAAATCCCACGCCGAGCACGACCGCGTCGTCGTCGCCATCATGCGCGGCGACAAGACAGGCGCCGCCGCGGCGATGCGCGCCCATATCGAGCAGGTGCGCGGGGAATACGAGACCTATGCGGTGTCGGTGTAGCTTCTTCTTCTTGCCTCGCCCCGCTTGCGGGGAGAGGTCGGATTGCATCGCAGATGCAATACGGGTGAGGGGGTACAGGTCTCTCGATAGTCCGCCGCGCGGAGAGATGCCCCTCACCCCCGCCCTCTCCCCGCAAGGGCGGGGCGAGGGAGCGCACTTCCGCTGCAGCTACGCTTTCGCCCTCTCCGCCATGAATGCGCGCCAGCCGCCATAGGCGGAAATGTCCTTCGCGTCGTTGATCGCGGCGGGCTCGACGATGAAGCCCTTCGCCTGCCGTCCGTCGGCGAGTCTGATCGTACCGATCGACAGCGGCGGCGGGATCGCGGCGACGAATGTTCCGAATGCTGCCGGTGACATCGCCCACAGTTCGAGCTTGATCGATGCGCCGGCACCGGCCTCGATGCGCAGCATGCCGGGCTTCGGCGGCGTGGTGTCGAGTGCGTAGAGCTTGTAATCCGGCGCGGTGACCGCCTCTTCCAGCAGGCGCGCATCGAGCGTCGTCAGCTCGTGGTTCAGTGCCATGCCGGAGAGATGTGCGCCGACCACCGCGATGGTGATGTCGTCGGAGCCGGCCTGCGTCGGTATGGCGGTGAGCGGCGGCTGCGGAAGTGAATTGGCGCCGAGGGTAAGTCCGGTGTCGGCGTGAAACAGGCGGCCGATGCCGGCAAGCTCGGCGTCGCGGCCGGCGGGGGCGAGCAGCGTGATGCCGAACGGCGCGCCGTCGGGCCGCATCGCTGCCGGCAGCGCCAGGCCGCACATATCGAGCAGGTTGACGAAATTGGTGTAGGTGCCGAGCCGCGAGTTGAGCTCGATCGGATTGGCGAGCACGTCAGCGGTGGAATAGACGGTCGGGGCGGTCGGCAGCACGATCGCATCAAGCGATGCGAGGCTGCGCTCGGCGACGCGGCGCAGCGCCTCAAGGCGGTACAGCGCCGAGAAAGTGTCCGCAGCGGTGGGGCGCGATCCGCCGACGGTGATCTCGCGCGTCACCGGATGGACCGCCTCGGGCGACGACGCCAGCAAGTCGCGGATCACGAGATAGCGTTCCGCCACCCACGGGCCCTCATAAAGCAGCCGCGCGGTCTCGTAGAACGGTGCGAGGTCGAACGCGACGAGATCGGCGCCAAGCGCCTGCCAGCGCTTGCACGCCTCGCCATAGGCCTTCTCGGCCTCGTGATCGCCGAAGAATTTCAACTGGCCGGTTTGGGGAATGCCGAGCTTCAGCTTCGCCGGAAAGCTTGCCAGCGGGGCCAGCGGTCGGTCGCGCGAGTACGGATCGGCGTCATCCCGCCCGGCCATCACGGCGAGCGCGGCCAGCGCGTCGTCTGCGGTGAGCGAGAAGATCGAGACGCAGTCGAGCGTGCGGCAGGCCGGCACGACGCCGGTGGTCGAGATCAACCCGAGGCTCGGCTTGAGCCCGACGATGTTGTTGAGCATCGCCGGCACGCGGCCGCTGCCCGCGGTGTCGGTGCCGAGCGACAGCGGCACGAGGCCCGCGGATAGCGCGACCGCGGAGCCCGAGCTCGATCCGCCCGGCACCAGATCGCGGCGTACCGGGTTCCTGGGAATGCCGTAGGGCGAGCGCACGCCGACCAGGCCGGTGGCAAACTGGTCGAGATTGGTCTTGCCGATGATGATGGCGCCGGCCGCGCGCAGTTTCGCGACCGCTGCGGCATCCTTCACCGGCGTGTAAGCGAACGCCGGGCAGGCGGCGGTGGTCGGCAGGCCCGCGACATCGATATTGTCCTTTACCGCGACCGGCACGCCGTAGAGCGGCAACGTCGGATCGGCGAGCCGCACGGCCTCGGCAAGCGCATCCTTCTCGTCGCGCAGGCTGATGAAGATGGCGGGATCGTTGTGCTCGCGGATGCGCTGGTAGCTGCGCGCCACGGTTTGGGCCGGGGTCATGGTCCCGGCGCGATGCGCGGCGACGATCGCGGCGACAGTTTCAGTCACGTGCTTGGCCTCATCTCGTGAGCGGGAGGCGTCGGACGCCATCCGCAAGGGAATTGCAGCCTGATCGAAGCAAGCAATGTGCCATTGTGTACAATTCGCTCGCGTCCGTCGCGCGGCGGATTATTGCACAATATCAGTTGCTTGAAATGCTCGTCGGGAACGGGCGCAGGCCGGTATGAGAGAGTATCTGCCCAATTTAAAGGCAAATCTGGTCAAGCCGAAATCTCGTCGCGAGGTCAGGTGAAACAGGCGAGGATCTGCAGCAGCTGTTTGCGATTTTCCTTGCCGATCTTCTCGGCGACATGCCGCTCATGCTCGGCGGCGAGCCGCTTGAACTGCGCCAGCGCGGTCTTGCCGCGCGCCGTCAGATGCAGCGCGTGGGAGCGGCGGTCGGTCGCGGAGGGGACGCGGCTGACGAAGTCGCGGTCTTCCAGGCTGTCGAGCAGATGCACCAGCCGTGCGCGCTCGATCCCGAGCCGCTTTGCCACCGCCATCTGGCTGAGGCCCGGATTGGCCCCGATCACGGTCATCACCGAGTACTGGGTTGGGCGGATATCGACCGTCGCCAGCGTCTTGATGAAGTCCTGAAAGATCCAGAGCTGGAAGCGGCGCACCGCATAGCCGGCGTGACCGACCAGCGCGTCGAGGCCGATGTTGTCGCCGGCGTCGCCGTTGGGCGCCCGTCCATTCGCGGTGTGCACCCGGGGGCGGATTGCTGCTGCCGTTCCTGCCACCTTGCGCGATGTCTTTTGCTGGCCTGCCATGACCGCAAGGCTAGCGCGCCCAAGGCGAGAGGGAAAGATTGTTGTTGACGACAACAATTGATGTCCGCAACATTATGACCAAAGAGCCTGGCCGGGACCGCGGCGCCGCACCATGTTGCAGCGCGATCCCGATAAGACACGGGTGACAAGACTTGGGCGAGGAGGAAACCATGACGATGGCCGCCGCCAGCGGAGACAATCCGGGCAGCCTGTTCGCGACGCCCGCGATCGTTGCGGATCGCCGCGACGACGGCAGCATCCTGGTCCGCTCCACCACGCCGCTGAAGCAGGGCGCCCGCTGCGTCGGCGACTGGCTGGAGCATTGGGCGCGGCAGGCACCGGATCGCATCTTTCTCGGCGAGCGCGCCAATGCCGAGGCGCCCTGGAGCACCGTTAGCTATCGCGACGCGCTCGGCGTCGTGCGGCGGGCCGCATCGTGGGTGCTGGCGCAGGGGCTGAGCATTGAACGTCCGCTCGTTATCCTCTCCGACAACGGCATCGATCACGCGTTGTTTGCGCTCGCCGCGCAGCATGTCGGGGTGCCCTCGGCCGCGATCTCGCCGGCCTATTCCTTGATGTCGAAAGACTTCGACAAGCTGAAGAGCATGATCGAGCTGCTCGACCCCGGCGCGATCTACGTCGCGAGCACAAAGCCGTTCGCGGCGGCGCTTGCCGCAGTCAAGCCGCTGCATCGCGCAACCATCGTCAGCGGCAATTCCGACGATGCCGACGCATTGCCGTTCCGCACCGTCGCTGCCACGCCGGAAGCGCCCGGGGTCGCCAGGGCGTTCGCGGCGGTGACGGCGGACACGATCGCAAAATTCCTGTTCACCTCGGGCTCGACAGGGACGCCGAAGGCCGTGATCAACACCCAGCGCATGCTGACCTCGAGCCAGCAGGCCAAGGCGCAGACCTGGACGTTCCTGGAGCAGTCGCGCGATGATCTGGTGATCCTGGACTGGCTGCCCTGGAGCCACACCTTCGGCGCCAACCACAATTTCAATCTGGTGCTGCGCAACGGCGGCACGCTCTATATCGACGGCGGCAAGCCGGCGCCCGGGCTGTTCGCGACCTCGCTGGCCAACCTGCGCAGCGTGGTGCCGACGGTCTATTTCAACGTGCCGCGCGGCTTCGACATGCTGATCGCGGCGCTGCGCACCGACGAGGAACTGCGCAGAAAATTCTTCGAGGACACCAAATTCGCCTTCTATGCCGGCGCGGCGCTGCCGCAGAATCTGTGGGACGCGCTGGAGGACTTGTCGCTGCGGACTGTCGGCCGCCGGCTGCCGATGGTGTCGGCCTGGGGCTCGACCGAGACCTCGCCGCTCGCGACCGATTGCCACTTCCTGGCCAAACGCTCCGGCAATATCGGCGTGCCGATTCCCGGCACCGAGCTCAAGCTGGTGCCGTCGGGCGACAAGCTCGAGGTCCGCGTGCGCGGGCCCAACGTCACGCCGGGCTACTGGAAGGCGCCCGAGCTGACCGCTGAGGCCTTTGATGACGAGGGCTTTTACAAGATCGGCGACGCCGTCACCTTCGCAGATCCCGCACGGCCTGAACTTGGCCTGTTCTTCGACGGCCGCGTGGCGGAGGATTTCAAGCTCAATTCCGGCACCTGGGTCAGCGTCGGCACCTTGCGCGTCGCCGGCATCGCGGGGCTGGCGCCGCTCGCGCAGGACATCGTCGTCACCGGCCATGGCCGCGACGAGGTGCGCTTCCTGGTGTTTCCGAACCTCGCCGCCTGCCGTTCGCTGGCAGGGCTGCCCGAGAGCGCCGATGCGAGCGAGGTGATCGGCCATCTGGCGGTCCGTTCCGCGATCGGGCAGGGGCTGGCACGGCTCAAGGCGCAAGGCGGCCATTCCTCCGGCCATGCCACCCGTGCGCTGCTGCTGGCCGAGCCCGCCTCGGTCGACGGCGGGGAGATCACCGACAAGGGCTACATCAACCAGCGCGCCGTGCTGACCCGCCGCGCCGCAGCAGTGGCGGTATTGGAGGACGACGGGTCGGGTGAGGCGATCGCCTGCGCGGGCGTGTGAGGCGATTTGTGCATCTTACGCGCCAGCAGCACGCCGCGTACACTGCCGTCGTCCCTGCTTTCGCACTAGGGTCCGTACTCAATAAGGATTCACGGTTGGGCTAAATCGTGATTCAAGGTCTCTAATTTGAGGAGGCCTTGATGCGCAAGCAACTCTACTGGTTGAGCGAGGCGGAGTGGAAGCGTCTTGAGCCGTTGCTGCCGCGTGGACGGCGCGGTGCACGTCGGGTGGACGACCGGCGCGTGATCAGCGGGATCGTACACATGCTGCGGTCGGGAGCGCGTTGGCGGGATTGTCCGCCGGAATACGGTCCCTACACAACGATTTACAACCGGTTCAACCGCTGGAGCCGACAGGGTCTCT
>NZ_JAGKJL010000120.1:0-11447 GCF_020329495.1 Bradyrhizobium australafricanum
TCTCGGGTCAGGTCCGCCGCGTCACAGCTTCCATCCGTCGCGAGATGAAGCGTCGCGCGGCTGTCGAGCCCGTCATCGGCCACGTCAAGGCCGAGCACCGCATGGACAGAAATTATCTCAAGGGACGCCTCGGCGACCGCATCAACGCTGTTCTCGCCGCTGCCGGCTATAACTTCGGCCTGCTGCTGCGATGGCTCGCAGAGCTCTTGCGTGTCATCATCCGAGCCTTCTTCGAGACCGTCCCGGCTCGAAACACCGCTTGAGCCGGGCGCTGCCGCCAGTTCTTCACGAACGACTAGGACGGAACGAAACGTTGACGCACGCGTCACGGGCACGGACAACTCTGCGTTTAGCGTTACCGCGAAATAGCGCCGTAAATCACGAGGCCGGAACGTCACAAAGGCGTTCGGTTGCTAGTCCAGGAGGTTGCCATGATACGACGCGCTACCATTCTAACGACATCAGCTCTGCTGTGTCACCGTCCCGATCAGCGATCGCGTTCGCGCAACAGACGCAGCGAGTGTCCTACAAAGCGGGCGCGGAAATGCAAAATACACACAACAAAGTTTCTCGACGTCGGCGACGTCGCGGGCTCAGGCGAGTTCATTTGAAATTTATCGCACTTTTCCGACTAACGCTCCTGTCGTCCATGGTTTGAAGATCAAGGAAACGTGGACGCGTGGCGTTTCCGACTACGTCGACAATAATGGTCCCGGCAGCATATACACGGTCTATGCCTTCGAGAATGGCGACAAGCTCTTCACCCGAGGAACTGTGCTCGCTCATAGCGGAGGGCCGGGAACGCTTAGTGGCACGACTGTCTCGTATATCACGGGCGGCACGGGAACGCTGGCTAATATTCGGGGAATTGCGCGAACCACTGGCCACGCCGATCCCAAAGCAGGTATGAACGAGACATAAGTCGAGATCGAATATTCGATCGGCAAGTAGTTGCGGACACACTGAGCGGTCCAACTCCGCGCAAGTATTCATCGATACGCGCCTTGGAGACTTTCCAAATCGGCGGATCGCGGAATGTCGGCTCAAGAGCACGAGCAACGGTCGCACCCACGGGGCCCCTTACCGTGGCAGACGAGAGGATGTGCATGACTGGATAGCTCGGAAGCACAATATCAGGCTCTTCGAGCGGGAGCAGATTCTGCCCTCGGGCGCTCGTCCCGTCCGGCCGACTCCGTTCACTCGCGATCCCGCCGATCTGCCACTGCGAACCCCACGTCACATGCCAAATCCGACCGCGATGAAGGCTCGAGAAACGGCTTGTCCGAGCATGTTGAGCTGTCAACTCCACAGACCAGCGTTGTGCCAGTGACGTACGTCCTATGGGTGTCGCATCCGCCATTGTCAAAACGAACTACGCCGGCCAGTCGCGCGCAGCATCTCGTTCTGGGTGGTGGCGTAAAGTGTTTGCCAGGACTCTCTCAGCTCAGGGGTGAAATAAGCGCCGAATTTGCGTTCATAGCTCCATATCAACGCCTCGCCCATTGCGACGAAGTGCGATGGCTGAACGCCAAGTCTGGCGTGCTTGTGACCGGAAATCGCGATCAGCGATTGGAACATCGGTCCTTCGTCGAGCGAGGCGACCAGCGCCGTGATCATATCCAGCACCTTCATCCGCTGCTTCTCAGTATCGCCGCCGAACATTTGTCTTGCGTCAGGAGCTAGTTCGACGAACCTGTTGTAGCACAGGTCAGCGAGGTCGCGGCGGATCGGCCACATCGCGTCAAATGATGTCCTGATAAGGTCGACCTGCTCGGGCGTCATTGGTCAGACGAGCAGGCTCGTAAAGAATGGTCTTGTAATCTCTGCCGCTGAGAGCTCTCTCTCATCTGAAGTGACGACGGAGACAAACTGGTGTTTGCAGTTCCAGCAGCGCCAAAGATCCTGAGCTTCATTCGCGGAGACGCGCTCGTGCCACTCAAGGGTGACTAATCCAGAACCACAGCGAACGCATTCTTTGTCATGCGCTGTTGAAATTGGGAGCATGTGGAACCTCTTTTCTTACACACAAGCGACGCATACGGCAGAAGGGCAGGAGTTGGGTCACACTCGTGCGACCTTGAGCAGCTGCGCTGGATCAGATGTCCATTCCAATGCTCGCGCCGACAGCGAGAACTCGGCGAATGAGGGTCTTTTTGCGCAAACGAAACTGGAACCGGCAGCATGTTGGAAGCCCGGTCAAAGAGGGGGGCCTAAGAGGGTCACAGTGTCTTGAGGTATTCAAGCAACGCCTTTTTGTCCTGATCGCTCAAACTTGTCCCGTACTCGTGGCCGCATCGGCTATTTCCAGAGTTGATATTGCTGCAATCCGTCACGGATAGATTGTCGCTCAGCGGATCCTGGGTGGCAGCAAGACCAACGTTTTCAATGTCGTATTTCCGTCCGACGCTAAACTGCGATTTGCGCTGCCCTGATGGCTTGAGCAATTCCGCCAGCGTAGGGACCGATCCGTTATGGAGATAAGGTGCGGCGGCCCAAATACCCTGCAGAACACGAGCCTCGTAGGAGCCCCGCGGAGGGAGCCGAGTGTGAGACGCTCGTTCTGCTCCCTGCCGCCTGGCCTTTTTGATTGCTTCCGAGGCGCTGGCAGTATCGAAAGCCGTCAGCAGATCCTGCAGCGTTGGCGGTAGTCGCACCAGCCCCAGAGACTCCGGTGTGTCCGACGATCCCGGATCTGGCGCCGCTGCCACCCGGGCATTGGTTGAAGGGGCGCCGCCGGCCAACAGGTGTTCCGCGATCGAACCAATGACCGAGGTCGCAAGAATGTTAAGAATCTCATCGTTCTCCTTGAGGGGGGCGGTCGCGAAGGGAATGTACGCTCCCTTCAGCACGCCCGTATTCGCTTTCCAGGCGAGGATGTCGTATTCTCGTGTATCGGTACCAACGTTCTCGACCGGAGTTCTCCACGTTTTAATGAATGGAAAGCGTTGCTCTCCGTCTTCAATCCCGTGGCACCCGCTACATCCCGCTTCAGCGGAATCACTTTCAAAAATTGCTTTGCCCCGCGCGGCTAACGCAGCGTCAATCTTCCAGGGCCATTTCGGAGGGCCGATCCGCTTCACCAAGTTTTCAAGCTCGCTCAGGCCGTCGAAATTGGTGGAATTATTGTCAAGGAAATGGACGATCGCGCCCTGACGCTTCGGCTCGAACGTAGCGAACACCCCCAGAACCTCGCCAACGTTCCGAGCCAGCCCCAAGATGTCATTTCCATTGTTTGCGAATCCAGGCCATTGCGTCTTGTCTTGCCGCGGCGAATTCCAAAGGAATGGGTATCTCACGGGAGCGTCCGCGGTTTTCATGTTTTCCGGGATCATGAAGTCGGGGGGCGGGCCTATGTCCAGCCCGGATATGCGGTTGAAAATCATCCCCACAGCATCCAGACGGCCAACTCCCCAGCTGGTCTTGGGCAGCGCGCGCACAATAAGCGTGTGAAACCGCAAGTACCACCCCTCGACCTGTCGACGAAGGTCCACAACGTCGGCCGCGTCCGGCGTTGTGGAGCGCAGGACAGCTGCAGCAAACGGAGCGAACGAGCTGTCGCTAGCAATCACGTCGCCCACAGCCTTGTCCAGATCGCCAAGCAATGCGTAGAAGTCTACAAACGCCGGACCGCCATCCACCCGATACACGTTGCCGTCAGCTTCGATCTGGCGCGTGTGACAGGCTGAGCAGGTCATTCCGACGACCTGGAAGTCTTGAGGGCCAGAAGCGTGAAAGCCGACGGGAAGATTGGCCGTGTTTGCAGGATTCGGTAGATAACCGTACCGTGACAAACCATCCGCGAGGAATGGCTGTCCGTTCCTTTGCTTCAGCGCCTGCATCCAAGACAACGCAATCAAACGCGAGCCCTGATCGCGCGAATAGAAGTCAACTCTCGCTGCCGCGGTCCAATCCACACCCTGGTCAAGATAGATGGGATTGGCGTCGGTGCCTTGAGCGTCCGATCTTGTCGTGAGGACAAAAGTTGAGGCGATCAGAATCAGAAAGAGAGTGCGGAACATCCGTGTGTCCTACCGCTTCCATTGTCGCAACAGCCCGAAGCAACTTTCGCCGAAATCCGCGCCGTTTCCGGCAAACGTTGGCCTGTCTTTCGGCCTGCAGGTCGTCGGATCATTGGTTATCAAAGGGCGCTGTCCAACAAACTTCAACCTACCAAATCTTGGGGGAAGGCATCAGCCTGCGGTGTATGGGGTGCGGATTCCGCTCGATGTCGCCCACCCGTTCCGAGACGATCTCGTCATCGGCGACCGACGCCGTCCTCGATCGCCTCGTCCACTGCGCCCATCGGCTCGATCTCTCCGGCGAAAGCTTGCGTCGAACCCGGCCATCCGCCCGAAGGCCTGAGCCCGTGGCGCTGTGGACATGCGCTGCGCTTGGACAACGCCCAGGGCGTTGCCCACATGCCCACAGCAACCGCAGAAGAAGAAAAACAGATTCGAGCCGCGATTCCAGATTGACCACGCGGCTTGCCCGATGCCAAAGAACCAACCGGCCAGAACGCCTCGCCCCGGGCGAAATCAAATCGAAGAAGTGGGCGACATCGTCTCGCAATCCCCCGGCGACTTCAAATCGGTACACCCGGGCGACATCGTCGGAATCCGCACGCAAAGCTCTGAGCGCCCCCTATTTGCTTGGGGATGGTCACCGAGGGGGCAAAATGCTCGATCCCATTTCACGGTTCGCGCTCAGTTACCAAGGGCTTTCACGCCAGCAGTTTTTGCTCGCGCACCACCAACTGCATTCGGGAAAAGATCATCGCGTCGCCCTGGATTTGTCGGAGGGATACAGGCGCGCGCGGCATCGCAATTGCGGAGCCTCACTGCCATATTGGTTCCGAGAGATCTTCCCGATGTCGATCTGGAATGGCGCAAGATTGACCAGCAGTACAACGCTCTTCACGGCGCCGCTCACTGATCGACAATCTTCCGGTGAGAACGATGTGCAAACTAGGCCGGTGAAGCGCGCAAGCAATCACTGATGAGTTAAAGAAAAATGAGGCGCGACCGTAAAGGCCTGCTCAGCGAATTGAACAGGGAACGCGGCCGCAATCTCACAGCCAAAGAGTTTGAAGCGGTCGCGAACCTCACGCTTGCCGAGGAGTTCGGGAACGTTAAACTGGCCAACAGCTTCGCGGTCGGTTCAAGGTATTTGACGGTCGCGTCGAAGGGCTCGACGGAAGGCAACTCAGCGGCACGGCGGGCTAAAGGCGACAGAGTGGCCGATATCCACGAAGAACACGTATTCTGGAATGATACCTTTTACGCTGAGACTTTTGATTTCCGCGGCCAGATTCATTTTGCCCGCTTTGATGGCTGCACCTTCATGAAGTGTACCATCGTGCTTGAAAACAGCGCCGAACAACTCGCCTTCACCGGCTGCGCCTTCACGGACTGCAACATAGATCATACAGACGAGGCTCACGGAGTTGTTGCCCGTGACAACTTTTTCGATCGCCCCATTGCGGAGCGTGAGGCTGATCTCGAACGACGCCTGGCTGAATCTCTGAATCGGCCCGTAAAGTCCTAAACACCGAACGCTTAGCCATGTAGCTTCACGCCGCCAACCACATGCGGGGCGATCTCCGCGCCGGCTCCATCAATTCCGCACTCGAATCGGTTACCATTGTCCGGATCACCCCGATACGCGCTGAGGCCGGAGTAACTTAGTCGCCCGCGACCCTAGACCTCGCGGCACAGCCTCCCTACTCACTGGGTAGTACCGGAGTCACACGGATGGCGAAGGCGTGCCCCCTCCTCCATACTTGGTCCAGGTCAGGATTCTGCATACAGCCTCCTGGGGCTAGAGCCAACGCCGTCCGCATGTATTTTAAGCGGGCGGCGTTGGGCCGTGGATCGACTGTAGCGCGTGCGATTAACTGCGTGCGCCCTCTCTATGGTCGCCGATCTGGTACGATCAGCGGCTATTTTTGGGCTTCGTGCGCCGGTCATGCTGCTTACTGGGCGCAGGTGCAAGCGGGCCATCCGCTTGGACGATCATCTTGCGCGAAAGAGGCGCGCGGAACAGCTGATCGCTCGACCTGCGCTCGCAGCGCGGCGCGGTATGCGCGTTTACGCCAGCGGTTCCATTCTTGCAGTTCTGTCACACGCCAAGCTGCCTCTCCGGCGGAAGTGCTCGCGCATGGAAAGCTGGGACGTTCCGTCCAACGGACGATCGTTTGCAGGCGTACTCTTGAAGTGCGCGGCCAATTGAACCGCTGTCATGTAAATGCCGGTCAGGTCGATGGAAGCCGGTCCGATGTCCGGGGTGATGTTGTCAGTGCTATCTGTCATCGCGCAGCCATCCTGGCCAAGCCATCAACGAACAAAGCGCGATTGTGGCTTGCGCTTCATCGGCTTACCCTCTCATGAGCGATGCTCCTCATGCGCCGTGTCGCAGATGATCTTGATCAACCTTAAGAGTGTAAGCGGATGTTTGCGTACAAGCTCTGTGCTCGTCTTCGCGAACTCGTCGGGGCCTCCTCGCTGGCGGACGATCTCCCGAAGTGCGGCCAGCTTCTCAGAGTCGGCAGAGCGAATAGCTGCCTCGAAAGCCGGGATAAATTTAAGCCTGTCCATTTCAACACATTCCTTATGAAGAGAGCTCCGGTCTTGACGGCGGCCTTGGTGGCGGCCTAGTCGCCATAAGCTCCGCAATCGCGGCAAGTACGACGCTCGTATCGGCCTTCCCTTCGGACCATTCCTTCAGCGCCTCTATCGCGTTCTTTAAAGCCTCATCACGGGTCACGGAACAATCTCCACAGTACACCTGTGGCCGGCCGCGCGGCCTGCGACTACGAAAAAACGCGCGGGCGTCTGGAGACCGCCCGCGCGGAGTTTGCTACGCTAAGCTTGGTCCGTGTTGCGTGAAGATAAACAGCCAAGCAGATAAGCCTCTCAACAACTCGCATGCCACGGCACCGTGCAGAAGTAGAGCCAAACGGTGCGGTATCGACAGAGCACAGTGAGGCCGACGCGACGGAAAAGCGTGCGGGCGATTGCTGACGACCGCCCGCACGCCGTCGCACCTCAAACAGACCTGGCCCTCACGAGGGTCAATCAATAAGCGACCAAGCCAAGCGATGATGATCCGGCAGTATCGCCAACGAACGCCCTCGAGGCACCTGCCAGAATTGGTGGCCTCTATTCGCCGAGCATGCCGCTCATGGGCGCATGTCTTGCGTCTCATCAACTGCTGATCTTGGTTATCGATGCAGAAGACGGACGCATGGCAGTCGTTTGAGCCATATGAAGTACGTCCAGCGGGTACAGCAGCCCCTATTCAACGGCCGCTCATGCTGCCTCCGCGGATTTGGCTGCGCGGCCTTATGCCGAGGCCCTCCGATTGTCATTGCGATCTTTCATTGACCGGGCGTCAAACGCCATCGGTGGAACGGTCCCATCTTTGCGTCATGACACAAATGATTCATGGGTGGTCGGCTCTTGGAGGGCTGACCATGGCGAAATGGGAAGACGAGCTTGGACGGTGGTTGAAGCCATTCCTGGATGGTTCATAAGACCCGACAGCGGATGTGTCCGCTTTACGTTGCGGGATTGATCGGCCCTGGTGATCGCAAAAGCGTTCAGCCGAAGGCGAGCGCCTTGCGACGGGTAATCAGTTGCACCATTTTGACCTGCCCCTGAATTTTCATCCAGCGGCGGTTAGAGTCTCGGGGGCTTGTACGCCTTGCGGCGCGGTAAAAGCAACGGGCGATCGGCGAAGCTGGTCGGGGGTGCGCAGCCGAGCGTCCGTTGCGGTGAGAGTGGCGGCGTAGGCCGCGGGCGTGAGGTATTGCAGCGAGGAATGAGGTCGCTCGCCATTGTAGTCGGCGACCCATGCCGCGAGTTTGGTCCTGGTGTCGTTGAGATCGAAGAACAGCGTCTCATTGAAGAGCTCGTCGCGCATCCGGCCGTTAAAGCTCTCGACGAAGCCGTTCTGCATCGGTTTGCCCGGTGCGATGAAGTGCCAGTCGATGCCGGTTTCCTTGCACCAGGCGAGCATGGCGTTGCAGGTGAGCTCGGTGCCGTTGTCGGAGACGATCAGGCCGGGTTTGCCGCGCCGCGCGACAACCGTCGTCAGTTCCCGCGCCACACGCCGGCCCGAGATCGATGTGTCAGGAATGGCGCCCAGACATTCCTTGGTGACATCGTCGACGATGTTGAGGATGCGGAAGCGACGCCCGTTGGCGAACTGGTCGTGGACGAAGTCCAGCGACCAGCGCGCATTCGGCTTCGCTTCCACCGGGATCGGCGCCCGGCACCCCATGGCCTTGCGGCGAGCCCGCCGCTTGCGGACCGTCAGTCCTTCTTCCCGATAGATCCGGTGAATGCGGTTGAGCCCTGATGGCTCGCCCTCTCGTCGCAGCAGGATGAACAGCCGACGGTAGCCGAACCGTCGGCGCTCGTGGGCGAGGTCGCGCAGCCGAACACGAAGCTCCGTATCCGCAGCGCGGCAAGATCGGTAGCGGATCATCCTCCGATCCGCGCCGACGATCATGCAGGCCCGTCGCTCCGACAGGCCCAACACGGCCTTCAGGTGCGCCACAGCGGCGCGCTTGGCGGCGGGCCCTACCATTTTTTTGACAGAAGCTCGCGCAGTGCCGCCGCATCGAGCATTTGCTCGGCCAGCAGCTTCTTCAGCTTCGCGTTCTCCTCCTCCAGCGACTTCAGCCGCTTGGCTTCGGAAGCTTCCATGCCGCCGAACTTGGCCTTCCAATTGTAGATCGTCGCCTCCGAGACCCCGTGTTTGCGAGCCAGATCGGCTGTCGTCGCTCCGGCCTCATGCTCCTTCAACACTGCGATAATCTGCTCTTCCGTGAACCTTGCTCGCTTCATCTGTCCGTCCTTGCTCAGGCCGGACTCTAACTCCATCTGGAGGAAATACTCAGGGGCAGGTCAATTTCATCGCCGATGGTGTCTGGGACGCGACACCGCAGGAAGCGGAACTGCTCAATCAGGCCGACCGGCTTGTGGGCGGCCAGGCGACGAAGCTTGACTCATCGGCGAGCAACGCGCGTCCGGGGAGAAAAACTACTATCTCGCCAACCTACCCGCCGCGACAGATCTGCGGACACTAGCCGCCACCATCAAGGCACGATGGATTTGCGAACAGACCTATCAGCAGCTGAAAGAAGAACTCGGACTTGATCACTTAGAGGGACGATCCTGGCAAGGTCTTTCGCAGCGCGCTGATGACTATGATCGCCTACGCCTTCTTGCAACATCGTCGCCTCACACAAGTGGGATGAAAAAACGAATCAACGGACCGCCGCGTCAGCCTAGCCTGCCAAGCGTAGGCCACGCGATCCTCGATCTCATTCTTCGATCGCTAACACTGCAAAAGACGAATCCGTGAAAAATAGGGGGCATCAGTAAATCAGCCAAAGTAGCGCTAGTTCGATCAACCTGCTTCTACCCTAGGCGCTGCTTAGCACCTACAACGGCTTTGCCGATATGCCATTTTTAGACCTTTCCCCCGTCTGGAACACCTACTCTCAAAGCACGACCAATAAGCGCGTTTGCTCCACGCCTGCGCATCTATCTTCGCAAAATACACCACACACTCTCGGCCGATCCAAACCGAGAAGCCCCTTGAAACCAAAATCGCCACCATGCGAGCGATCTCGCATCGTACTTCTGCGCCCTGCCTCTCGAACCAATCCTCACTGACCGCGATGGTGCCTGTGTGGCGACCTACGTTCGCGTTCTGGACGGAGGCGGTGAGGGATCTGTATCGCCTCTGCTCGCGAATACTATCGCCGCAAAGTTGCCATCGGGGTCACCTAGTTGCCATCGGGGCACCTACCGGAGTCGGGCAGCCTAAAATCTCCGCCACTAGCATGCTCACGTTGTATGTCGTTGTGAAGTCAGTCCTTGCGATCAAACCTACCAAAAGAGGTAAGTACCACATATTGGAGACGGTGTTACCCTCTGAGGATTGATGGGCGTTGAGCCGCGAGACATCACAACGTTACAGTTCTTCAGAGAGGAGACGTACAATGGCAACGAGTATAGCCGAAGACGAGAAACGCCGTACACAACAAGGGCCACAAGTGGCCCAGGCATCGCCCACTGGGCCAGGGGGCGCCGCCGAGCACACTAAAGAGTCGACGCCAGCCTCGCGCGGTTCATTCGTGTTTCCAGAATGGCAGAAGTCGATTGAAGCAACGACAAACTTCTTCGCGGCGACGTTGAAAGACGGGTTGAGATTGACTGCTTCCTCTTTGCACGATCACGCCAATTTTCTAAAAGTGGTTGCCGAGGTCAAAAGTCCCTCCGAGTTGCTGAAAAGCTATCTAGACTTGGTAGAGCGATCCTGGTCGAGGTCATTCAGCGAAGGATCGAAGTTATTGGATAATCTCAAGATACAACAACATCAGCGGTGAGCAGTCGAATCGATCTATAAATTGATATAGGTGAAGAGCTTGGGGCGGTCGCCTAATACTTCCCCAAGATCGCCTGATCGGCCAATTCTGAAGCAATTCGCCTTCGGTAGAAGCGGAGCATTTGTCGAGCGGTCAGCTCATTGCCGCCATTGCTGATACCGGGCACGAAGGCAAAGGCAGCAAGCCGGCCCGGCATAATGCCCGCTGCATAAGGCCACGATTGCAGCAGCGAGCCGCATCGCTTAAGTGCCGTGGTAGTTCAGGTATCCCTGCATCACGCGACGGAGCCAAACGCCGGTCTCACCGATAGGCGCATGGCGGCGTTTCAGGTCGTGCCGTATCGCACTCAGCGCCGCCCGCAAGCGAGAGGCGATGGTCACGCGCCGGATTATGAAGTGCGGGTTTATCCGGGTCACCGCGCAGATGTGCGTGAACTCCAGGAAGTCGAACGTTTCCGGGCGGCGTTGCCCCCGGCGTGCGCGGCGCTCGGCCGCGTACCGTCCAAATTCCAATACCCGCGTCTTCTCCTCATTCAGCGACAGACCGAACTTCGTCATCCGCTCACGCAGTGCGTCAAGAAAGTGCAGGGCCTCGGACTTCGTTTCGAAGCCCATGACACTGTCGTCCGCATAGCGGACGACGATGACATTCCCTTTTGCCGACTTACTTCGCCACTGACGAGGCTAGAGGTCGAAGACGTAGTGCAAGTAAATGTTAGCAAGAAGCGGTGAGATGTAAGCGGCAAGCTGAGCTTTCAATTACCCACATTTGACGTCGGATTTGAGCGAGGCGCCGCGGGCGAAATCTTGAATCGGTAGAATCTGTTGTGATTCGTTGTTGAGCACCTGATTCGGAAGCGCGGGGTGCTCGATGGGCTTGGTGAAGGAACGTGCCGGGGCGCGTGCTCAGCGATTGACGACTGGTATCGAGACGTGGGTTGATCGGGAAGTTGCGGGATGCGAGTTTAAGGATGAGCGGCTTGGTCGCCGGTTCTGCAAATTGCTCGCACAAATCGGGAGCGACATGGGTCAAAGCATCCCGCTGGTTT
>NZ_JAGKJL010000013.1:0-166861 GCF_020329495.1 Bradyrhizobium australafricanum
CCTTTCTTCAACCGCGGAGAGGCTGGTCGTGAGGTTCTTCGGCCGGTGCGAGCGGTCTTCGACCGTCGTGCGGCTGCGCCAGCGATAAATCGTGGTCTCGCTGACCCCCAATTCGGCCGCCAACTGAGCGACCGACTTCCGGCTGCGCTGGATGTAGGCACGTGTCTTCGGCGTCGTCGTGGCGTTCGCGTGCAAGCTCAGTTCCATGACACGAGGCGCTCCCTAACAAAGGCCACGCCTCGTTCTACACCGATTCCATCCAACCAATCTGCAGGGACCAAACACGAAAGCAGGGACCCATAACCACCGATGGTCATTGTTGAGCAGTGCTGCAACGACGGGTCCCGTTCTCAACACCCGCCGCGGCGTATGGGTCCTGGCCTTCGCCGGGACGACGGTCGAGAGAGAACCGCGCACACGTTTGCGTCTCTGCCCGTCCTTTGCAGCGCGTCCGCAAACTACTTCGCCCGCATCGCTTCCGGCGTATCCGGCTGCGCGGACGGATGCGCCTTGGCGAATTCCGGCAGCGCCATGGCCGTCTCGTGGATGCGCTTCACGGTCGGCCAGGGCGACAGGCTGATCTGCTGGTTGATCGCCGCCGTGACATGGCCGACCAGGCAGATGTCGGCAAGGGTGGGCGCATCGCCGTGACAGAACCGGCCGGTCGCCTTGTGGCCGGCGAGGTGGCCCTCGAGCGCCGCCAGCGTCTCGACCGTCCAGTGTCGTCGCCACGCGTTCTGCTGGCTGTCGCGCAGATCGAGCTCGCGGTCGAGATAGCGCCGCACCCGCGGCGTCAGCAGCGGATGGCCCTCGCAGGCGACGATTAGCGCAAGCCCGCGCACGCGGGCGCGGCCGAGCGCATCCGCCGGCAGCAGCGGCGGCGTCGGAAAAGTCTCGTCGAGCCAGTCGATGATCGCGAGCGACTGGAACAGCACCGTGCCGTCGTCGGTCACCAGCGCCGGCAGCGCCATCTGCGGATTGATCTTGCGATAGGCATCGGTGCGATGCGCGTCCGCATCGAGATCGACGAAGACGACGTCGGCGGCCACGCCCTTGAGGCTGAGCGCAATCCGCACCCGAAAGCTCGCCAGCGAGCGCCAGAAGGAGAAGAACTGCATGGAGTGCACCCCGCATTTCTTCCCCTCTCCCCTTGTGGGAGAGGGTGGACGCGATGCAAGGCATCGCGGACGGGTGAGGGGTCTGTCTCCGCGGATAGAGACCCCTCATCCGTCGCGGACTTTGTCCGCGACACCTTCTCCCACAAGGGGAGAAGGGAAGAAAGGTCTATCCAGACCCGTAGCCCGGATGAAGCGCAAGCGAAATCCGGGGCCGGTCCGTCGTTCCGTTGCAGTCTATCCCGGATTACGCTTCGCTGCATCCGGGCTACGGCACTCCAATACGTCATGCCCGGGCTTGACCCGGGCATCCATCAATCTTCGGAAGTGTTTTTGAAGATGGATCGCCGGGTCAAGCCCGGCGATGACACGTGTCGAGGAGGCCTACCCAGCCCCCACCTTCTTCTTGCGCCAGGCGAGATGCACGGCGCAGGTGCAGCCCTGCGGATGCGAGGCCAGCTCCGCGTCGTTGGCGGGCGTCGCGGCGGGCGCGATCGCCGGTCCCTTGGCGCCGTCCTGCGCGGGGATGTAGTTCAAGACCGGCGCCAGCCAGCGCTCGATCTCGGCGACCGTCATGGCCTTACGCGCGGCGTAATCCTCGACCTGGTCGCGCTCGATCTTGCCGACGCCGAAGTAGAAGCTTTCGGGATGCGAGAAGTACAGGCCCGAGACCGACGAGCCCGGCCACATCGCAAAGCTCTCGGTCAGCTTCACGCCGGCGGTGTTCTCAGCGTCGAGCAGCGCGAACAGAGTCCGCTTCTCGGTGTGGTCGGGCTGCGCCGGATAGCCGGGCGCCGGGCGGATGCCGTCATATTTCTCGAGGATCAGTTCGTCCGCCGACCACGCCTCGTCGGGCGCATAGGCCCAGAACTCCTTGCGCACGCGCTGGTGCATGCGCTCGGCGAAGGCCTCCGCCAGGCGATCGGCCAGCGCCTTGCACAGGATCGAGGAGTAGTCGTCATTGGCGTTCTTGAAGCGGTCGGCGACCGCATCCTCGCCGATCCCCGCGGTGACGACGAAGCCGCCGATATAGTCGGCGATGCCGGTTTCCTTCGGCGCGATGAAATCGGACAGCGCGGCGTTGAAGCGGCCCTCGCGCTTCTCGAGCTGCTGGCGCAGCGTGTGGAAGGTCGCGATCTTCTGCTTCCGCGTCTCGTCGGCATAGACCTCGATGTCGTCGCCGACGGCGTTCGCCGGCCAGAAGCCGACGGTGGCGCGGGCGGTGAACCACTTCTCCTTGATGATGGTGTCCAGCATCTTGCGCGCGTCGGCATAGAGCGAGCGGGCGACCTCGCCGACCTTGGGGTCGTCGAGGATCGCCGGGAAGCGGCCGGTCAGCTCCCAGGTCTGGAAGAACGGCGTCCAGTCGATGTAGTCGGCGAGCTCGGCAAGATCGTAGGCGTCGAAGCTCTTCAGGCCGAAGAAAGCCGGCTTCTTCGGCGGCGCCGCGGCGAAGTCGATCGCGACCTTGTTGGCGCGGGCCTCGCCAAGCTTCAGCCGCTTCTTGTCGGCCTGGGCGCGGAAATGCGCCGTCGAGATTTTTGCGTATTCGGCCCGCACCTCGGCGGCGTAGGCCTGCTTCTTCTCGGCCGACAGCAGCGAGGAAGCGACGCCGACCGCGCGGCTCGCATCGTTGACATGCACGACCGGGCCGCCCGGATAGTTCGGGTCGATCTTCACGGCGGTGTGCACGCGGCTCGTGGTGGCGCCGCCGATCAAAAGCGGCAGATTCATGCCCTGCCGTTGCAGCTCGCCGGCGAGGAAGCTCATCTCGTCGAGCGAGGGCGTGATCAGGCCGGACAGGCCGATGATGTCGGCGCCCTCGGCCTTCGCGGTCTCGATGATCTTGTTGGCGGGCACCATGACGCCGAGGTCGATGACCTCGAAATTGTTGCACTGGAGCACGATGCCGACGATGTTCTTGCCGATGTCGTGGACGTCGCCCTTCACCGTCGCGAGCACGATCTTGCCCGCGGCGTTGCGGCCACCGGTGATGCCGTTGGCGAGATTGCGGGCCTTCTCCTCCTCCATGAACGGCATCAGATAGGCGACCGCCTGTTTCATCACGCGGGCCGACTTCACGACCTGCGGCAGGAACATCTTGCCGTCGCCGAACAGGTCGCCGACCACGTTCATGCCGGCCATCAGCGGGCCCTCGATGACGTCGAGCGGACGGGACGCGTTCTGGCGGGCGGCCTCGGTATCCTGCTCGATGAACTCGGTGATGCCGTGCACCAACGCGTGCGACAGCCGCTTCTCGACCGGCCATTCGCGCCAGGCGAGATCTTGCTCCTTGGTCTGCTTCTCCTTGCCCCGGAATTTCTCGGCCAGCGCCAAGAGCCGCTCGGAGGCGCCGGGGTCGCGGTTGAGGATGACGTCTTCGCAGGTCTGGCGCAGCTCGGGATCGATGTCGTCATAGACGATCATCTGCCCGGCATTGACGATGCCCATGTCCATGCCGGCATGGATCGCGTGATACAGGAACACCGAGTGCATCGCCTCGCGCACCGGCTCGTTGCCGCGGAACGAGAACGACAGGTTGGAGACGCCGCCGGAGATGTGGGCGCCCGGCAGGTTCGCCCGGATCCAGCGCGTCGCCTCGATGAAGTCGACGCCATAATTGTTGTGCTCCTCGAGGCCGGTCGCGATCGCAAAAATATTCGGATCGAAGATGATGTCCTCGGGCAGGAAGTCGAGCCGGCCGACCAGGATGTCGTAGGCGCGCTTGCTGATCTCGGTCTTGCGCTTGAACGTGTCGGCTTGGCCGGTTTCATCGAACGCCATCACCACCACGGCGGCGCCGTGGCGCTTGGCGACGGTCGCCTCGTGAATGAACTTCTCCTCGCCTTCCTTGAGCGAGATCGAGTTCACGATCGGCTTGCCCTGGATGCATTTCAGGCCGGCCTCGATGACGTGGAATTTCGAGGAATCGACCATCACGGGCACGCGCGCGATGTCGGGCTCGGCGGCGACGAGGTTGAGGAACGTCACCATCGCCGCTTCGGAATCGAGCAGGCCCTCGTCCATGTTGACGTCGATGACCTGGGCGCCGTTCTCGACCTGGTCGCGCGCGACCTGCAGCGCGGCGGTGTAATCGCCGGCGGTGATCAGCTTGCGGAAGCGTGCGGAGCCGGTGACGTTGGTGCGCTCGCCGACATTCACGAACGGGATGGCGTCGGTCAGCGTGAACGGCTCGAGGCCGGAGAGCCTGAGCCGCGGTGCGATCTCGGGCACCACGCGCGGCTTGTGCGGGGCGACGGCCTTGGCGATCGCGGCGATATGGTCGGGCGTGGTGCCGCAGCAGCCGCCGACGATGTTGACGAGGCCGGCGGCCGCGAACTCGCCGATCAGCCGCGCCATGTAGTCCGGCGTCTCGTCATACTGGCCGAATTCGTTGGGCAGGCCGGCGTTAGGATATGCGCAGACCAGCGTGTCGGCGACGCGGCCGATATCGGCGATATGCGCGCGCAGATCCTCGGCGCCGAGCGCGCAGTTGAAGCCGATCGTGATCGGCCTTGCGTGCCGCACCGAATGCCAGAACGCCTCCGGCAACTGGCCGGAGAGCAGGCGGCCGGACTTGTCGGTGATGGTGCCGGAAATCATCACGGGCACGTCGATGCCGCGCTCCTCGATGATCTCGGAAATCGCGTACAGCGCCGCCTTGGCGTTCAGCGTGTCGAAGATGGTCTCGACCAGCAGCAGGTCGGCGCCGCCGTCGAGCAGGCCCTTGGCCTGTTCGCCATAGGCCTTGCGCAGATCGTCGAAGGTCACCGCGCGATAGCCGGGATTGGAAACGTCGGGCGAGATCGAGGCGGTGCGGTTGGTCGGGCCGAGTGCGCCGGCGACAAAGCGCGGCTTGCCGTCCTCGGCGCTCACCCGCTCGGCGGCGGTGCGCGCCAGCCGGGCGCCCTGCAGGTTCAGCTCATAGGCGAGGTCCGACATGTCGTAGTCGGCCTGCGCGATCGAGGTCGAGGAGAAGGTGTTGGTCGCGACGATGTCGGCACCGGCGCGCAAATATGCGGCGTGGATGTCCGTGATCGCATCGGGCTGGGTCAGGATCAGCAGATCGTTGTTGCCCTTGATGTCGCGGTGGAAGTCCGCAAAGCGCGCGCCGCGGAACGCGGCTTCGTCGAACTGCAGGCCCTGGATCATCGTGCCCATGGCGCCGTCGAGCACCAGGATGCGCTCGCGCGCAGCCGCGAGCAAAGCGTTACGCTTGGGGGAAACGGGAACGGACATGTGTCAGGCAGCTTTCTGGGCACCGTTCGGCCGGATGCCGAGCAGGTGGCTGATCGCGAACACGAGGTCCGCGCGGTTCATGGTGTAGAAGTGGAAGGTGTCGACGCCGTGCTTGAACAGCTTCTGCACCTGGCCGGCGGCGACGGTAGCGGCGACCAGCTTGCGGGTCTCGGCGTCGTTGTCGAGGCCCTCGAATTTCTCGGCGAGCCAGTCCGGCACGCTGGTGCCGGCGCGCGTCACGAAATTGCGCGCCTGCTTGAAATTGTGCATCGGCATGATGCCCGGCACGATCGGAATCTCGATGCCGCGCGCGCGCACCCGGTCGACATAGCGGTGGTACAGGTCGTTGTCGAAGAACACCTGGGTGATCGCGCGCGTCGCGCCGGCGTCGACCTTGGCCCTCAGCGTGTCGATGTCGGCGTCGAAATCCTTCGCTTCCGGATGCTTCTCGGGATAGGCGGACACCGAGATCTCGATGTCGGCGTGGCGCCGCTTGATCCCGGCGACGAGTTCGGCCGAACTCTGGTAGCCGTCCGGATGGGTGAAGTAGGGCGTGCCGATGCCGCCGGGCGGATCGCCGCGCAGCGCGACGATGTGACGGACGCCGACCTCATGATAGCGGTCGACGATGTCGTCGATCTCGCCGCGCGAGGCGCTGACGCAGGTCAGATGCGCGGCCGGCAGCAGATCGGTCTCGCGCAGGATGCGTGTGATGGTCGAATGGGTGCGCTCGCGGGTCGAGCCGCCGGCGCCGTAAGTGACCGAGACGAAGTTCGGCGTCAGCGGCGCCAGGCGATTGATGGTCTCCCAGAGATTGCGCTCCATCTCCTCGGTCTTCGGCGGGAAGAACTCGAAGGAGATTTTCGGCGCTTTGGGCGCACGTGGTGCGTTCGGCACGGAGGAAATGGTCTCGGTCATGATACGCAAAGGCTCCGCAACTGGAGGGCAGACATCCGGCCTGGATATGAAGGCCCCAAGATAAGCCAAACGCGTCGAATCAAACAGCCCATCGGATATGGGAAATTGCCCATTCGTGGCGCAGATTCGGCAAAGATTGACTATCGTGGACGCTCGGTGGGCAACCCGTTGGTTTCGCGACGGTAGCATTAATGTATTGAAAATATTGATACAATAAGGATTCTGCAAGTGATTTGAGATCGAAATCGATTGTGGGTAGCTTGGTGCGTCAATGAACCGTCGTATATCGTCCCAAAATCAGCGGCTACCGACGCCGGCGTTCCGCCGCGGGACTGGTCTGCGTGGCCGGGGCCTTTGTCGCCTCGTGGCGCCACACTAGGTTGACGGCCATGATTCCGCTGTCCGTCCTCGACCTGTCGGTCGTCACCACCGGCACCAGGCCGGCTGTTGCGCTCCGCAACAGCATCGACCTGGCACGCCATGTCGATGGCCTTGGCTACGTCCGCTACTGGCTCGCCGAGCACCACAACCTGGCTTCCGTCGCGAGCCCGGCGCCCGATCTGATGATCGGGCAGATCGCGGCGGTGACGTCGCATATCCGTGTCGGTTCCGGCGGCGTGATGCTGCCCAACCACGCGCCGCTGGTCGTCGCCGAGCGCTTCAAGATGCTGGAGGCGTTGTTTCCCGGCCGCATCGATCTCGGCCTCGGCCGCGCGCCCGGCACCGACGGCGCCACCGCCTACGCACTGCGCAGCCGGCTCGATCGCCGCGAAGGCGATGATTTCCTCGAGCGGCTGCACGAGCTGACCTTGTGGGAGACGCGCGATTTCCCGCCCGGCCATCCCTACAACAATGTGGTGGCGATGCCGGATGATTCGCCGCTGCCGCCGATCTGGTTGCTCGGCTCGAGCGACTATTCCGCCGAACTCGCGGCCCAGGTCGGGATGGGCTTTGCATTCGCGCATCATTTTGCCACTCACGACGCAATTGCGGCGATGACCAACTACCGCGCGCATTTCAAGCCGTCGAACTGGCGCGCGACGCCGCAGGCGATTCTGGCGGTTGCGGTTGTTGCGGCGGAGACCGACGCTGGAGCCGAGCGGCTTGCGCTGTCGATGGATCTCAACCGGCTGCGTCGCGACCGCGGCCAGTATCTGCCGCTGCCTAGCGTCGAGGAGGCAGAGGCCTATCCCTACACCGACGCCGAGCGCGCCTCGATCGCGCGCAACCGCGCCCGCCTCTTCGTCGGCGGCCCCGCAACCGTGATGACGAAGCTGGAGCCGCTGATCGCGGCGACCCAGGCCGACGAGCTGATGGTGATATCAGCGGTCTACGACCATGCCGCGCGGAAGAAGTCGTACAGCCTGCTCGCCGAGGCGTTCGGGCTTGCGAAGAGGGCGGCGGCTTGACCCCGTCATTCCGGGGCGATGCGCAGCATCGAACCCGGAATCTCGAGATTCCCCGATGCGCAATTGCGCATCTGAGGTTCACGCTTCGCGTGCCCCGGAATGACTGCGTCAATCCTGCGTCTCGCTGAAGGTCGCGCGGAACGGATGGCCGGGATAGACGCCGACGATGCGGAATTCGCGCGAGAAGAATTTCAATTCCTCGATCGCGAAGGCGAGGCCGCGGTCATCGGGGTGACCGTCGACATCGGCATAGAATTGCGTGGCGAAGAAATTGCCGTCGACCATGTAGCTTTCGAGCTTGGTCATGTTGACGCCGTTGGTGGCAAAGCCGCCCAGCGCCTTGTACAGCGCGGCGGGCAAATTGCGCACCCGGAACACGAAAGTCGTGACCAGCGGCCCCGAACCCTGCGTGGCCCATTTGGCCTCGCGCGCCAGCACCACGAAGCGGGTGGTGTTGTGGGCCTCGTCCTCGATGTCCTCGGCGAGAATGTCGAGGCCGTAGATATCGGCGGCGAGGCGGGAGGCGATCGCCGCCACGCTCTTGTCGCCGCGCTCGGAGATGTCGCGGGCGCTGCCGGCGGTGTCGGCGGCGACGATCGGCTTGATGCCGAGCTTGCGGATGACGCGGCGGCACTGGCCGAGCGCGTGGACGTGGCTCTCCACGCTCTTGATGTCGGCGAGCTTGGTGCCCTTGATCGCCATCAGCTGGTGGCGGATCGGCAAGAACCATTCGCCGACGATGAACAGGCCCGAGGCGGGCAACAGATGATGGATGTCGGCGACGCGGCCGGCGACCGAATTCTCGATCGGGATCATGCCGAGATCGGCCTCGCCCGAGGAAATCGCGGCCAGCGCGTCCTCGAAGGTCGGGCAGGGCATCGGCTCGGCGTCGGGATAGGCCTCGACGATCGCGATATGGGAATTGGCGCCAGGCTCGCCCTGGAACGCGATTTTCAGCTTCTTGGTCATGGGTGGCCTTTTACCAGCCGGTCAGGCTTTGGAAAGTATTCTGCGGGCGGTTTCGAGATCGGCCGGGGTGTCGACGCCGCGCGGGACGGTATCGACGATGGTGACGTCGATCCGCATCCCGGCCTCCAGCGCGCGGAGTTGCTCGAGCTTTTCCTGCTGCTCCAGCGGCGAGGGCGGCAGCGCCACGAACCGCTCCAGCGCGGCGCGGCGGTAGGCGTAGAGGCCGATATGATGGTAGCGCGGCCCGTCGCCATAAGGCGCGGTGGCGCGGGTGAAATACAGCGCGCGCAACCGGTTCGGCCCGATCGGCGAGCCGACTGCCTTGACGACGCTGGGGGCCTGATCCTCCTCCTCGGTATGGATGCGCGAGGCCAGGGTCGAGATGTCGACTGCGGGATCGTCGAGCGCCGGCATCACGCTGCGGATGGTCTCGGGGCTGATGGTCGGGAAATCGCCCTGCAGATTGACCACGATCTCGGCATGGCCGCCGGGGTCGAGGGTCGTCATCGCTTCATAAATCCGGTCCGAGCCGGACGGATGGTCGGGACGGGTCATCACGACCTCGCCGCCGGCAGCCTTCACCGCCGCAGCGATCTCGGCCGTGTCGGTCGCAACCGCAACCCGGCCGATGCCCGCCGCCTCGGCCCGCCGCAGCACATGGACGATCATCGGCACGCCGGCGATCTCGAGGAGCGGCTTTCCCGGAAGGCGAGTGGCGGCCATGCGGGCCGGAATCAGCACCAAGGTACGGGGATCGGTCATTCGTGTCGGGGCCCGTCCGGCCTGCGGAAATTGCCGGGGAGGAGGTTGAATTCGGCGCGTTTATACGGGTTGCCAGAGCGCGGGCAAACCGATATCTCAACCCTGCTTGGGGCGGTGCGATAAGGCCGATTCCCAGGTCTTTCCCCGCGGCCGTATTCCCGGCCTGAAGTCGACATTCAAGGCCCGGAGCCTGACCCAAAATGGACTCCTTCGAACTCAACAAAATCCTCGGTGCGGTTCTCGGCACCTGCATCGTCGTCCTGGTGATGAGCTTTGCCGCCAGCGCGAAATTCGCGCCGAAGCTGCCGGAGAAGCCGGGTTTTGAGATCGCTGTGAAGGAAGAGTCCCATGGCGGTGGCGGCGAGGCCGCTGCGGCCGCATCCGAGCCGATCGAGAAGCTGCTGCAGACCGCGTCCGTCGAGAAGGGCGCCGCGGCCGCCAAGAAGTGCCAGGCCTGCCACACCTTCGAGAAGGGCGGTCCCAACCGCGTCGGTCCGAACCTGTTCGGCGTCGTCGGCGAGAAGAAGGGCGAGGGCCGTGGCTTCAATTTCTCGGCCGCGATGAAGGGCAAGGGCGGCGAATGGTCGTTCGACGACCTCAACAAGTTCCTGACCAACCCTAAAGGCTTCATCCCGGGCACCGCGATGGGCTTTGCCGGCGTGCCGAAGGACAGCGAGCGCGCCGACATCATCGCCTATCTGAATTCGAACTCGGAGCACCCGGCTCCGCTCCCGACCGCCTCGAAGTAACGATTTGCTTCGCGCAAGCATGCGGATGAAACGGCCAGGCAATGCCTGGCCGTTTTCGCATGGGGAATCCGCTGTCGCGGGGTTGTTATCGGGACGTTTCGCCGCACCGATATTGTTCCCGGGCCAATATCATGAGGAAAAAGCAACGTAATTTGTCGAACCGTTGCCTTATATTGGGTCCCATGTAAGCGGGGCCGCAAGCAGGAAGACCGAATTTGGCGATCACCCGACGACACCTCCTTCAAGGCAGTGCACTGGCGGCAATGGCTCCGGCGCTCGGACTCACCCCCGGCCTGTCGGCGATCACGCCGGCCTTCGCCGACGAAGCCCCCAACGGGCTGAAATGGCGGCACGGCCTCTCGACCTACGGCGAAATCAAATATCCCGCCGACTTCAAGCGCTACGACTACGTCAAGCCGGACGCGCCGAAGGGCGGCGTGGTGCGGCTGTTCCAGCCCGGCACCTATGACAGCTTCAACCTGGTCGTTGCGGGGTTGAAGGGCACGGTCGCCTCTTCCGTCACCCGCATCTACGATTCGCTGATGGAGGCCTCGCTCGACGAGCCCGATACGTATTACGGCGAGCTCGCCGAGGCTGCAGCCTTCCCCGACGATTTCTCCTACGTGATCTACCGCCTGCGGCCCGGCTCACGCTGGCACGACGGCAAGCCGGTCACGCCGGAGGACGTGATCTTCTCGTTCGAGGCGTGGAAGGCGAACAGCCCGATGTTCAGCGCCTACTACCGGCACATCGAAAAGGCCGAGAAGGTCGGCGATCGCGACATCAAGTTCACCTTCGACAGCCCGGGCAACCGCGAGCTGCCGATGATCACCGGCCAGCTCGTCATCCTACCCAAGCATTGGTGGGAAGGCACCGACGCGCAGGGCAAGAAGCGTGACATCACCGCGAGCACGCTGGAGCCGCCGCTTGGCTCGGGTCCCTACCGGATCAAGGAGTTCGTTGCCGGACGATCGGTGGTGCTCGAGCGCGTCAAGGACTACTGGGGCAAGGATATTCCGATCGCGATCGGACAGAACAATTTCGACGAGCTGCGCTACGAATATTTCCGCGACGACACCGTCGCGCGCGAGGCGCTGAAGGCCGACCAGTTCGATTGGTACGGCGAGCGCAGCGCGAAGGAGTGGGCGTCGGCCTACGACGTTCCGCCGGTGCGTGAGAAGCGGCTGCTCAAGGAGCTCTTCACCGTCCGCAATCAAGGCCGGATGCAGGGCTGGGTGTTCAACCTGAGGCGCCCGAAATTCGCCGACCCCAGACTGCGCCGCGCCTTCAACTACGCGTTCGATTTCGAAGAGATGAACCGCGTGCTTTCGACCGGCGACTATCATCGCGATTCAAGCTATTTCGACGGCATCCCCGATCTGATGGCGACCGGTCTGCCGGAAGGCAAGGAGCTCGAGATCCTGGAGACAGTGCGCGACAAGGTGCCGTCGGAAGTTTTCACGACGCCCTATAAGGATCCGGTCGGCGGCACACCGGAAAACGTGCGCGCCAATCTGCGCGAGGCGACGCGGCTGTTGAAGGAAGCCGGCTTCGAGATTCGCGACCGCAAGCTGGTCGATTCGTCCGGTCAGCCGTTCACGGTCGAGATACTCGGCAACAGCGGCGATTCCGGTATGGAGCGGATCGCACTGTTCTACAAGCCGAGCCTGGAGCGCCTCGGCATCACCGTTAATCTGCGCGCCGTCGACACGGTGCAGTATCAGAACCGGGTGCGCGATTTCGATTTCGAGATGGTCACCCAGGTCTGGGGACAATCGATCTCGCCCGGCAACGAGCAGCGCGACAATTTCGGTTCGCAGGCGGCCGACCGGCCCGGCTCGAACAATCTTCCCGGCATCAAGAATCCGGCGGTCGATGCCATCATCGAACGCATCATCTTCGCCACCAGCCGCGTCGATCAGGTCGCCGCCGCCAAGGCGCTGGATCGGGTCTTGCTCTGGAACTTCTATCTTGTTCCACACTTCAATTACGACAAGCAGCGCTATGTCTATTGGGATCGCTTCAGCCATCCCGACCCGCTGCCGAAATACGCTGTTTCGGGATTCCCAAATCTTTGGTGGTACGACGCCGACAAGGCGGCCAAGCTCAAGCGTTCATAAAACTCAAGGATCCGCGCATGGCGCTATTCTCCCGTCGGCACGCACTCGGTCTCGGCATCGGTGCGTTGAGTGCTGCAGGCTTGCGTGCTGCACCGGCGGTGGCCGACAACGGAACCGAGATGCACGGCATGTCGGTGTTCGGGGACCTGAAATATCCGGCGGATTTCAAGATCTTCGACTACGTCAATCCGAAAGCGCCGAAGGGCGGGGCGTTCTCAATGATCCCTTCGACCCGTGCCTACAACCAGTCCTTCTTTACGTTCAGTTCGTTCAACGCGTTCATCCTCAAGGGTGAAGGCGCGAAGGGCATGGAGATGACCTTCGATTCGTTGATGGCACGCGCGGGTGATGAGCCTGACGCGATGTACGGCCTGGCCGCAAGATCGGTCTCGATTTCTCCCGACAAGCTCACCTACCGCTTCACGATGCGGCCCGAGGCTCGCTTTCACGACGGCTCGAAGCTGACTGCGCAGGATGTCGCGTTCTCGCTCAATACGCTGAAGGAGAAGGGGCATCCGTTGATCGTGGTGCAACTGCGCGATTTCGTGAAGGCCGAGGCGCCCGACGACGGCACCGTCATCGTGACCTTCGCGCCTAATCGCGCGCGCGACGTGCCGCTTTATGTTGCGGGTCTGCCGATCTTCTCGAAGGCCTATTACGCGAAGCGGCAGTTTGATGAGTCCACGCTCGAAGTTCCGCTGGGCTCCGGGCCGTACACGGTCGGCAAGTTCGAGGTCAATCGTTACGTCGAGTATAACCGCCTCAAGGATTGGTGGGCAGCCGACTTGCCGGTCAATCGCGGCAGTTACAATTTCGACACCGTGCGCTACGAGTTCTACCGTGATCGCGATGTCGCGTTCGAAGGCTTCACAGGCAAAAATTATCTGTTTCGCGAGGAATTCACGTCCCGTGTCTGGGCGACGCGGTACGATTTCCCGGCTATCAAGGACGGGCGGGTCAAGCGCGAGACATTGCCGGACGAAACACCGTCCGGAGGGCAAGGTTGGTTCATTAACACCCGTCTCGACAAGTTCAAAGACCCGCGCGTTCGCGAAGCGCTAATCTATGCCTTCGATTTCGAATGGACCAACAAGACCATCATGTACGACGCTTACGCGCGCAGCGTCTCGCCTTTCCAGAATTCGGACATGGTGGCTAGTGGACTACCTTCGCCCGAGGAATTGAAACTGCTCGAACCATTCCGCGGCCAAGTGCCGGATGAGGTGTTCGGCGAGCCCTTTGTGCCGCCGGTGTCGGATGGATCGGGACAGGACCGCGCACTGCTGCGAAAGGCGACGCAGTTGCTCAACGATGCAGGATGCGTCGTCAAGGATGGCAAGCGGCGATTGCCTAACGGCGACCCGCTTACGATCGAGTTCGTGCTAGATGAGCCGACTTTCCAGCCGCATCACGCCAGCTTCATCAAGAATCTCAAGCCGCTTGGCATCGATGCCAACATCAGGCAGATCGACGCAGTGCAGTATCGTGCGCGTGTTGAGGCTTTCGATTTTGAGGTGACGACCCAGCGTATATCCATGTCGGCGACGCCGGGTGACAGCCTGAGGCCTTACTTCTCGTCCCAGGCTGCGACCACCAAGGGCTCCTACAATCTGGCGGGCGTTGCCAACCCGGCGATCGACGCATTGATCGAAAAAGCTATCGCTGCCGAGACGCGGGCGGACTTGACCTTTGCCTGCCGCGCGCTCGATCGCGTCTTCCGTGCCGGCCGCTATTGGGTGCCGCAATGGTATTCTAACAAGCACCGTGTCGCCTATTGGGACCAGTTCGGGCATCCGGAGAAGCCGGCGAAATATGCGGGCGTCGGCGCCCCGGAGAACTGGTGGTATGATGCGGCCAAGGCCGCGAAGCTCGAGCAGGCGAAGTAGCCGATGAGCGCCTATATCGCCCGACGTATCTTTCTGATGCTGCCGACGCTGCTTGGCATCCTGTTCGTCTCCTTCGTGGTCGTGCAGTTTGCTCCCGGCGGTCCGGTCGAGCGTGTCATCGCGCAGATCAACGGCGCCGACACCGGCGGCACGTCGCGCGTGTCGGGAGGCGGCGGCGATTTCGGCGCCCAGCGCGGCCAGGGCGCGGGCGCAGGCGCGGCCATCAACTCGAAATACCGCGGCGCGCAGGGGCTCGACCCAGATTTCATCAAGAAGCTCGAGGTGCAGTTCGGCTTCGACAAGCCGGCGCCGGAGCGGTTCGCGCTGATGGTCTGGAATTTCGCGCGGTTCGACTTCGGCAACAGCTATTTTCGCAGCGTCAGCGTGCTGCAGCTGATCAAGGAGAAGCTGCCGGTCTCGATGTCGCTCGGCATCTGGATGACGCTGCTGACCTATCTTATCTCGATCCCGCTCGGCATCCGCAAGGCGGTGCAGGACGGCTCGCGGTTCGATACCTGGACCTCGGCGGTGATCATCATCGGCTTTGCGATCCCGGGCTTCCTGTTCGCGATCCTCCTGATCGTGCTGTTTGCCGGCGGCTCGTTCCTCAACATCTTCCCGCTGCGCGGCCTGACCTCGGACGGCTGGTCGCAATTCCCCTGGTACTGGAAGATTATCGACTATTTCTGGCACCTGACGCTGCCGCTGGTGTCGATGGCGCTCGGCGCTTTCGCCACCATGACTTTGCTGACCAAGAACTCGTTCCTCGACGAGATCCGCAAGCAATATGTGATGACTGCGCGCGCCAAAGGCTGCAGCGAGAACCAGGTGCTGTACGGCCACATCTTCCGCAACGCCATGCTGATCGTGATCGCCGGTTTCCCGGGCGCCTTCATCCACGCGTTCTTCTCCGGTTCGCTGCTGATCGAAACCATCTTCTCGCTCGACGGGCTCGGCCTGCTCGGCTTTGAGAGCGTGTTGAACCGCGACTATCCGGTGGTGTTCGGCACGCTGTTCATCTTCTCGCTGGTCGGATTGGTGGTCAATCTGCTCTCCGATCTCGCCTATATGTGGATCGATCCCCGGATCGACTTTGAAGCGCGGGAGGTCTGATGACGATGCTCGCGCCCCAACCGGTCGAGACCTCGACGCAATCGCCGCTCGGCGAGGCGGTGCCCGCCACGCACCACGGCTTTTCGCCGTCGCCGCTGAACAGGCGCCGCTGGCAGAACTTCAAGGCCAATCGCCGCGGCTACTGGTCGTTCTGGATCTTCCTCGTGCTGTTCGTGGCGTCGCTGTTCGCCAATTTCATCGCCAACGACAAGCCGCTGGTCGTCAAATATGACGGCCGTCTCTACTGGCCGGTGATCTTCACCTATGCCGAGACCACCTTCGGCGGCGACTTCGAGACCGCGGCCGATTATCGCGATCCATACTTGCAGAAGCAGATCGCCGCCAAGGGCGGCAGCATGATCTGGCCGCCGATCCGTTACTCCTACGATAGCCGCAACCTCGACCCGCCGACGGCGGTGCCGTCGAAGCCGACCTGGCTCCTGACCGAAGAGCAGTGCAAGGACGTGGTGAAGCGGAAGGGACTGACCGGCTGCCGCGACCTCGAATACAACTGGCTCGGCACCGACGATCAGGGCCGCGACGTGGTTGCGCGGCTGATCTACGGCTTCCGCATCTCGGTGCTGTTCGGCCTGACGCTGACCATCCTGTCCTCGATCATCGGCATCGCCGCGGGCGGCGTGCAGGGCTATTTCGGCGGCCGGACCGATCTCATCTTCCAGCGGCTGATCGAGATCTGGACCGCCATCCCCTCGCTCTATCTGCTGTTGATCATCTCGGCGGTGCTGCCGCCGGGCTTCTTCATCCTGCTCGGCATCCTCCTGCTATTCTCGTGGGTCTCGCTGGTCGGCCTGGTGCGCGCCGAGTTCCTGCGCGGCCGCAATTTCGAATACATCCAGGCGGCGCGTGCGCTTGGCGTCTCCAACGGCGTGATCATGTTCCGCCATCTTCTGCCGAACGCGATGGTCGCGACCATGACCTTCCTGCCCTTCATCGTCTCGTCCTCGGTGATGACGCTGACGGCGCTGGATTTCCTCGGCTTCGGCCTGCCGCCCGGCTCGCCTTCGCTCGGCGAGCTGCTGTCGCAGGGCAAGGCCAATGTGCAGGCGCCGTGGCTCGGCCTCACCGGCTTCTTCTCGGTCGCGATCATGCTGTCGCTGCTGATCTTCATCGGCGAAGCCGCGCGCGACGCCTTCGATCCACGCAAGACGTTCTCGAAGGGCTGAGGCATGGACGCGATCAACCAGCCTTTGCTCGATGTCCGCGACCTCTCGGTCGCCTTCGGCCGCGCGCTTGCGGTCGACGGCATCTCGTTCTCGATCAAGCGCGGCGAGTGCGTCGCGCTGGTCGGCGAATCCGGCTCGGGAAAATCCGTCAGCGCGCTGTCGGTGCTGAAGCTGCTGCCCTATCCGACGGCCTCGCATCCCTCAGGCGCGATCCGCTTCCGCGGCCGCGACCTCCTGACCGCGTCCGATCGGGAGATGCGCGAGGTTCGCGGCAACGACATCTCGATCATCTTCCAGGAGCCGATGACCTCGCTCAATCCGCTCCAGACCATCGAGACCCAGATCGGCGAGATCCTGTCGCTGCACAGGGGCGTCAGTGGCGCGGCGGCGCGGGCGCGGACGCTGGAGCTATTGGGCCAGGTCGGTATCCCCGAGCCGGAGACCCGGCTCAAGAGCTATCCGCACCAATTGTCCGGCGGCCAGCGCCAGCGCGTGATGATCGCGATGGCGCTCGCCAACGAGCCCGATCTGTTGATCGCGGACGAGCCGACCACCGCGCTCGACGTCACCGTGCAGGCGCAGATCCTGGCGCTGCTGGCCGAGATCCGCGCGCGGCTCGGCATGAGCCTGTTGTTCATCACCCACGACCTCGGCATCGTCCGCCGCATCGCCGACACGGTCTGCGTGATGAACAACGGCAAGATCGTCGAGCAGGGGCCGGTCGAGCAGGTCTTCACCGCGCCGAAGCACGCCTATACCCAGGCGCTGCTCGCGGCCGAGCCGAAGCCCGATCCGGCGCCGCCGCAGCCGGGCGCAGAGGTCGTGATGTCGGCGGACAATCTCAAGGTCTGGTTTCCGATCAAGCGCGGGCTGCTGCGCTCGACCGTCGGCCACATCAAGGCGGTCGATGGCGTCAGTCTCGCGGTGCGCAAGGGCGAGACGCTCGGCGTGGTCGGCGAATCCGGCTCCGGCAAGACCACGCTCGGGCTCGCGCTGCTCCGGCTGATCTCGTCCGATGGTCCGATCGTATTCCTCGGCAACGACATCCAGGGCCTGCGCTTCAAGCAGATGCGGCCGTTCCGCCGCGACATGCAGATCGTGTTCCAGGACCCGTTCGGGTCGCTCAGCCCGCGCATGTCGGTGGCCGACATCATTGCCGAGGGCCTCGAGGTGCACCAGAAGCAGCTTTCGCGCGAGGAACGCGAGGCGCGGGTGATCAAGGCAATGAAGGATGTTGGGCTCGATCCCGACTGGCGCTTCCGCTATCCGCACGAATTCTCCGGCGGCCAGCGCCAGCGCATCTCGATCGCGCGCGCGGTCGTGCTGGAGCCGAACTTCGTCGTGCTGGACGAGCCGACCAGCGCGCTCGACATGCTGCTGCAGGCCCAGATGGTTGACCTGTTGCGCGACCTGCAGCGCAAGCGCGACCTCACCTACATGTTCATCTCGCACGATCTGCGCGTGGTCGCCTCGCTCGCGAGCCATCTGATCGTGATGAAATCGGGCAAGGTGGAGGAGGAGGGACCGGCCTCCGAACTGTTCAAGAATCCGAAGAGCGACTACACCCGCGCGCTGTTCGCCGCCGCATTCCGCATCGAAGCGGCCGGCGACGGTGCAGTGGCGACGTAGCGAGCTTCGTAGGATGGGTAGAGCGCAGCGAAACCCATCATTTTTTTCCGCGCGGTAGCAGCTTGATGGGTTTCGCTTCGCTCTACCCATCCTACGGCATCCCGTTAAAGCCGCTTGACCGCCAGCACGTCGCTGCCGGCCGCTCTGATCCTCGCGATCGCGGCCTGCGTGTTCTCCACCACCGTTGCCATGTGATGCGCGTTGGCGTGCACGATCGTTGTCGCGTCGCGCACGATGGCGACATGGCCCTTCCAGAACATCAGGTCGCCGCGCTGCAGCTGCTTGGATTCCGCGGTCGTCAATTCGCGGCCGAGGCCTTCCTGCTGCATGTCGCTGTCGCGCGGGCAGCCGGTGCCGGCGGCGGTCAGCGCGATCTGCACCAGGCCAGAGCAATCGATCCCGAGGCTCGATTTGCCGCCCCACAGATAGGGTGAGCCGACGAATTGCTCGGCGATCGCAACGAAATCACCTGCCATCGTGTCGAGCGGCGCGAGATGCTGGCGTGGCAGATGCCAGCCCTCGCGGGTCACCGCGAACGCACCGTCCTCGCGGACGATGGCGAGCTTTGTCCCCATCGCCAGTGCCTCGACCGGCGGCAGCTTGATCGACGGGCCCGGAAACGCCAGCGTGCGCAGCGCCGTGACCTTGTGCGTCGGGGCGGCGCCGGGCTTGGCCAGCGCGGCCTCGGGAATCCAGCCGACATAGCCGTCATCGGCGAGCTGGCCCCAGGCCCAGCCTTCGCCGTTGCGATCGTACACCGTGACGCGCTCGCCCCGGAGCGCCTGCGTCATCTGTTCGGCATCGCTCGCCGGCGCCTGGCGTAGCGGCGCGATGGCCTCGCCGACCTCGAGCACTTCGCCTTCGACGAAGCGCAACGCCTTGACCTTGCCCTCCAGATACTTCGCCGCGAGGTCGTCGCGGGCCGGCGTCAGACGGGGGTCATGCATAGCGCTGGCTCAGGAATTTGTAGATCGCGCGCGCCGCCTGGCACTCGCCGCCTTCGGGACGGCCGGGCTTTGCCGACGGCGTCCAGCCGTAGATGTCGACGTGCAGCCAGCTCCTCGCGTGCTCGACGAAGCGCTGCAGGAACAGCGCGCAGGTGATCGAGCCCGCGAAACCGCCTGACGGTGCGTTGGTGATGTCGGCGGTCTTGGAGTCGAGCCAGGCGTCGTAGGCCGGCCACAGCGGCATCCGCCACAACGGGTCATTCTCGCTCTTCGCACAAGATGCGACGTCGCCGGCGAGCGCCTCGTCATTGGTGTAGAACGGCGGCAGATCCGGGCCCAGCGCCACCCGCGCGGCGCCGGTCAGCGTGCCCAGGTCGACCAAAAGATCGGGCGTCTCCTCGTCGGCGAGCGCCAGCGCGTCGGCGAGCACCAGCCGCCCTTCGGCGTCGGTGTTGCCGATCTCGACGGTGATGCCCTTGCGCGACTTGAAGATGTCGAGCGGGCGGAACGCGTTGCCGGCAACCGCGTTCTCGACCGCCGGGATCAGCACGCGCAGCCGCAGCTTGAGCTTCGCGTCCATCACCATCTGGGCCAGCGCCAGCACGTTGGCGGCGCCGCCCATGTCCTTCTTCATGATGAGCATGCCGCTCGAAGGCTTGAGATCGAGCCCGCCGGTGTCGAAGCAGACGCCCTTGCCGACCAGCGTCACCTTCGGATGGGCGGGGTCGCCCCAGCTCAGCTCGATCAATCGCGGCGGCCGCGTCGACGCCATGCCGACGGCGTGGATCAGCGGGAAGTTCTGCGCGAGCTCGTCGCCGTCGACGCAATTGAAGGCAGCACCGAACCGCGTCGCGAGGTCGCGCGCCACCTCGGCGAGCTCGGCCGGTCCCATGTCGTTGGACGGCGTGTTGATGAGGTCGCGCGCCAGCGCCGCGGCATCCGCCATCCGGGTGATCTCCGCCGTGTCGACGCCGTCGGGCGGTACCAGGCGGACCTCGGGGACCTTGTTGGCGCGATAGCGGCCGAAGCGATAGCAGCCGAGCGCGAAGGCGAGTGCGGCAAGTCTGGTGTCGTGCGGCGCATTGGCGAAGCGGTAGACGCCCGGCGGCAGCAGGCCGGGCAGAGCGCCGGGCCGGAACGGATCGCGCGCCTTGTGGTCGGCGTCCTCGAGACCGAACAGCACCTGCGCGATGCCGCCGTCTGCCGCCGGCAGGACGAGCAATTTTCCCGCCTTGGCCACGAAGCCATTGGCCGCCGCGAACTGGCGCGCCGGCGCCGGCAGCTCGCCCTGAATCGCATCCCATGTCGCCTTGGTGACGAAGGTGATCGGCGTGGCGGCGGTCGTGGGCGCGGTCTCGAACACGGATGGCATGCGGCTCTCGGCTGTTCTGGCGTCGTTGGTGGGCTACTACACGCCTTTCGCCGCGGATGGTAGCGCGCCAACCGTTCACGCGACATGCAGGGCCGGAACCGGAGCGTCGGCTGCCGGCGACGCCAGTTAACCAGACGTTAGGGTTAACAGTCTATTGCTGGCACGCTCGGCTGGAACCGTTCGCCCGATTTCGTGAGTCACAGTGCCATGTGTCGACAGTCCAATCTGACCCGGCATCTCGCTTCCGCAGCCTTTCTGGCGGTCCTGGCCGCCGGGCTTGGCGGTTGCCAGACCATGTCCGACGTGGCGGGATCGATCACGTCCCGGTCCGATCCCACGCCCGATGATCCGCGCCGCGCCGTCGAGGCCTATGGCGAGCGCTATCGCAAGAATCCCAAGGATGTCGCCGCCGCGGTCGCCTACGGCCAGGCCCTGCGCATGACCGGCCAGCGCTCGCAGGCCTGCGCCGTGCTCGAGCAGGCCACGATCGCCAACCCCGGCAACAAGGCGCTGCTCGCCGCCTATGGCCGCGCGCTGGCCGACAACGGCAATTCGCAGGCTGCATTCGACGTGCTGAGCCGCGCGCACAGCCCGGACAATCCGGACTGGCGGATCCTGTCCGTGCAGGGCACCACGCTCGACAAGATGAACCGGCACGAGGAGGCGCGGCGCTATTACGCCAGTGCGCTCAGGCTGGCTCCGGACGAGCCGTCGGTGCTGTCCAATCTCGGCTTGTCCTACATGCTGACCAAGGATTTGCCGAAGGCGGAAGAGACGCTGCGCCAGGCCTATGCCAGCGCTCGCGCCGACACCCGGATCCGGCAGAACCTTGCGCTGGTCGTCGGCCTGCAGGGCCGCTTCGCGGAGGCGGAAACGATCGTCAAGGCCGACCTGCCGTCGGATGAGGCGGCGGCCAACGTCGCCTATCTCCGCGACATGCTCAACCGCAAGGACGGGCCGCGGACCGCGTCGCGTGCGGCGCCGGTCGTCGCCAAGGACGACTAAACCAAACGCGGCAGCTCCACCTCCCCTTGAAAAGGGGAGGTCGCTTTGCTCGTGAGAGCAAAGCGGGTAGGGATCATCTCTCCACGAGGAGCGGTGTCTGCGGCTGACCCCCATCCCGGCCTTCCCCCTTTCAGGGGGAAGGAGAGAGAGGCAGCCGGCGCAGGCGAGGCAACTCAATGCATCGTGGCGATCTTGATGTAGGACGGCCCGAGGATCACGATGAACAGGCAGGGCAGGAAGAACAGGATCATCGGCACCGTCAGCTTCGGCGGCAGTGCTGCGGCCTTCTTCTCGGCCTCGTTCATCCGCATGTCGCGGTTCTCCTGCGCCATCACGCGCAAGCTCTGGCCGAGCGGCGTGCCGTAGCGTTCGGATTGCTGCAAGGCCATGCACACCGACTTCACGCCTTCGAGGCCGGTGCGGCGCGCCAGGTTCTCGTAGGCGGTCTTGCGATCCTGCAAATAGGACAGTTCCGCGGTCGTCAGCGCAAACTCCTCCGACAGCGCGACCGATTGCCCGGCGATCTCGTTGGCCACTTTCCGGAACGCGACCTCGACCGACATGCCCGACTCGATGCAGATCAGCAGCAGATCGAGCGAATCCGGGAAGGCGCGCTTGATCTGGAGCTGACGCTTGGCGATCGCGTTCTTCAGGAACAGCATCGGCGCCTGCAGGCCGGCATAGGCCGCGCCGACGCAAATGCCGATCTTGAGCGTGAGCGACCAGTTCGCGCCGGCAATGAAGAACGTATAGATGATCGCGCCGAGCAGCATCACGATCGGCGTCACCGCGCGGGCGAACAGGAAGGTGACGTAGGGAGCGTGGCCGCGATAGCCCGCCATCACCAGCTTCTCGAGCGCCGCTTCCTGGGCCAGCCATTTGGTGAGGTTGAGATCGTCCACCACCCGGGAGACGACCTGCTTCGGCGACTGCCGCAGCGCCACCTTCTCGGTCTTGGACAGACGTTCGCGCTCGCGCTGCCGCAGACGCTCGCGCTCGCTGGCGACCGCCTTCATGCGCTTGTTGAGATCGCCGCCGGCGAGCAGCGGCATCACCAGCGTGTAGACCGTCGCGCTTGCCGCGAAGAAGGCAAGCAGCATGGTCATGAACCTGACGTCGTGGAGCTTGGCGACCAGAAAATCAATCATGCTGCACCGTCAGAAATCGAAATTGATCATCTTCTTCATCACCAGCACGCCCATCGACATCCAGATCGCGCAGGCGACCAGCATGAGCTGGCCCATCGAATTCGTCCACAGCAGGGCGATGTAGTCCGGCGTCGTCAGGAACACGAGGATCATGACGATCGGCGGCAGTGAGCCGATGATGGCGGCGGAGGCCTTCGCCTCCATCGACATCGCCTGGATCTTCTCGGCCATCTTCTTGCGGTCGCGCAGCACCCTCGACAGATTGCCGAGCGCTTCCGACAAATTGCCGCCGGACTTCTGCTGGATCGCGATCACGATGCCGAAGAAGTTGGCCTCCGGCAGCGGCATCCGCTCGTAGAGCCGGGAACAGGCTTCGCCGAGCGGCATGCCGATCGCCTGGGTTTCGATGATGGCGAGAAATTCGCTGCGCAGCGGCTCCGGCGCGTCGTTGACGACCGCCTTGAGCGATTCGAACAGTGGCAGGCCGGCCTTGATGCCGCGCACGATGACGTCGACGGCGTCAGGCAGTGCCTTCAGGAAAGCCTTTTCCCGCCGCTTCTTCAGGAAGCCAAGCAGCCAGCGCGGCGCGCCGAGACCCATGGCAAAGCCGATGCCTGCCGCGCCGAGCATGCCGCCGCCGGCCAGGAACGCCGCGCCAAACCCGAACAGGCCGAGAGCGCCGGAAATCATCCAGAACTTCTGCTCCGACCACCCCAGTCCAGCCTGCGAGATCCGCACGCCGAGCGGGACCCTCTTGTCCTTCTGTCGCCGCGCCTCGAGCTCCTTCAACGATCCTTCGACCTGCTCGCGGCGGGAGCGCTGCGTGCGGTCGGCATTTCGTGTCGTCGTGGGTTCGCTGCGCGCCACCGATGCGCGCCGGGACTCGGCCTTCTTCTCCCCCGAAAGGTAGGGGTACAGGAAGACCCAGGCGATGCCGCCCACCGTCGTGGCGGCGAGGAAGGCGAGAGCCAGAGTTTGCATTTGCATCCTGCGTTCCCCTAGACCGGCGCCGGCGCGTCGGAGGCATCCAGCGCCGCCGCAAGCCGCTTCTCTTCATTGTAGTAGCGCGCACGTTCCCAGAAGCGCGGCCGGCCGATGCCGGTCGAGCGGTGCTTGCCGATGATCTTGCCGTTGGCGTCTTCCCCGACCACGTCGTAGAGGAAGATATCCTGGGTGATGATGGTATCGCCTTCCATCCCCATCACCTCGGTGATGTGCGTGATGCGGCGCGAACCGTCGCGCAGGCGCGCGGCCTGCACGATGATGTCGACCGAGGCGCAGATCATCTCGCGAATGGTGCGAGACGGAAGCGAGAAGCCGCCCATGGTGATCATGGATTCGCAGCGCGACAGTGCTTCGCGCGGATTGTTGGCGTGCAGCGTGCCCATCGAGCCGTCGTGACCGGTGTTCATGGCCTGCAACAGGTCGAACGCTTCGGGTCCGCGGACTTCGCCGACGATGATGCGCTCCGGGCGCATACGCAGGCAGTTGCGGACCAGTTCGCGCATCGTCACCTGCCCCTCGCCCTCGATGTTCGGCGGCCGGGTTTCCAGCCGCACCACATGCGGCTGCTGCAGCTGAAGCTCGGCGGCGTCTTCGCAGGTGATGATGCGTTCGTCGTGCTCGATATAGTTGGTCAGGCAGTTCAGCAGCGTGGTCTTGCCCGAGCCGGTGCCGCCGGAGATGATCACGTTGCAGCGGACGCGGCCGATGATCTGCAGGATGGTCGCCCCTTCGGGGGTGATCGCGCCGAACTTGACGAGCTGCTCCAGCGTCAGCTTGTCCTTCTTGAATTTGCGGATGGTGAGCGCGGGCCCGTCGATCGCCAGCGGCGGCACGATGGCGTTGACGCGCGAACCGTCGGCGAGGCGGGCGTCGCAGATCGGCGAGGATTCGTCGACGCGCCGGCCGACCTGGCTGACGATGCGCTGGCAGATGTTGAGCAGCTGCTGGTTGTCGCGAAAGCGGATGCCGGTGCGCTGGATCTTGCCGGCGACTTCGATGAACACGGTGCCTGCGCCGTTGACCATGATGTCGGCGATGTCGTCGCGCGACAGCAGCGGCTCCAGAGGACCGTAGCCGAGCACGTCGTTGCAGATGTCGTCGAGCAGCTCCTCCTGCTCGGCGATCGACATCACGATGTTCTTGATCGCGATGATCTCGTTGACGATGTCGCGGATTTCCTCGCGCGCCGATTCGCTGTCCAGCTTGGCGAGCTGGGCAAGGTCGATCGCCTCGATCAGGGCGCCGAAGATCGTCGCCTTGACCTGGTAGTAGTTGTCCGAGCGGCGGGCTTCGACGGCGGGGGCAGGCGGTGGCTTGCTGGGTGCCAGCGGCGGCGACGAGATCGCCGGTGTGGCGGACTCGCGCGACATCGCCGGCGCGCCGGCAGGTTCCGGCGCCTGAAACGCGGGCTTGGGTGCCCGCACGTCCCCATCGTTTCCGCTACGCTTACCAAACACGACGTCGTGACTCCACGCGGACCACTATTTGGACCGCAGCTTTTCGAGCAGGGGCGACAGGAAGGACCCCCTCGGCTTCTTGGTCTCGCCGCGGCCTGTCAGCCGCTGCGCCATCTGCAGAAACATCTCGACCGCGCGGTGATTGGCGGAAATCTCGGCGATCATCTGGCCGTTGTTGGCGGCCGAACCGAAGATCTGCGGATCGAACGGGATGGCGGCGATCGGCTGGCTTTCGATCGCCTTGGCGAACTCACCGGCCGCGATCTCGGGACGCTTCGGCACGCCGACCTGGTTGAGGCAATACAGCGGTGCGCGGTCGTTGGGCCGCGACGCCTTCAGCAGGTCGAACATGTTCTTGGCATTGCGCAGATTGGCGAGGTCGGGCGCCGCCACGATCAGGATGTCGTCGGCCGCGATCAACGCGCGCTTGGTCCAGCCGGACCATTGATGCGGCACGTCGAGCACGATGCAGGGCATCGTGGTCCGCAGCGTATCGAAGATCGCATCGAACGCCTCGGCGCCGAAATCGTAGACCTTGTCGAGCGTGGCCGGCGCTGCCAGCAGGCTCAGATGGTCGGTGCATTTCGACAGCAGACGGTCGACGAAGGCGGTATCGACGCGGTCCGGCGAGAACACGGCGTCGGCGATGCCTTGCGCGGGATCCTGGTTGTAGTTGAGGCCGGCGGTGCCGAAGGCGAGGTCGAGGTCGGCGACCACGGAATCAAGCGCCAGATCGCGGGCAATCGCCCAGGCGACATTGTGGGCGATGGTCGAGGCGCCGACGCCGCCCTTGGCACCGACGACGGCGACGATGCGGCCGACCGCCTTGGCTTCCGGCGCCGAGAACAGGTTGCAGACCGCGCGCACCACGTCGATCGCATGGGCCGGCGCAATCACGTAATCGCTGACGCCGCGGCGCACCAGCTCGCGATACAGCGTCACGTCGTTGACGCGGCCGATCACGACCACGCGGGTGCCGGCGTCGCACACCGTTGCGAGCTGATCGAGGCCGGCCAGGATGTCGCCGCGGCCCTCGGTCTCGAGGATGATGACATTGGGCGTCGGCGCCGAGCGATAGGCCTCGATGGCGGCAGCCATGCCGCCCATCTGGATCTTGAGGTGAGCCTTGGCCAGCCGGCGATCCTCGCCCGCCGACTGCACGGCGGCAGCGGTCTCGACCGTTTCGCAGAACGCCTGGACCGAAACCCGTGGCGCCGGAGCAATATGGTCGTCCACGGCCTGCGGCGGGGCGTCCGTCTGCTCTTCGGAGTTTTGCTGCGCGTAGGTGATCATTTTCCTGTGTCGCTTAGCTTGGCCCTGTCGGACTCGGGATAACTCGTGGCGGTGGTGGTGCCCTTGCGATACTTGTCGAAGGCGATGTTGCGACGCGACGTATAGGCAGGGGTCTCCGCGCGCGGCTGCACGAGGTCGGTCGGGTCTTCGACCATGGCTGCGAGGTTGCGCTGATTGGCGCAGCCGAAATTGTAGTACTGCTTGTTCTCGATGTAGGACCCGTTGTGGATCGACGGGCCGAGATCTTCCGGCCAGAGGCCGCACGGCCCGGCGACCGCTTTCATCTTTGGATAGTTCACGCGGATCGCGGGCATCTGGCGCGGATCCTCGGGACGGTATTTGCGAACCAGGATCCCGCGCGGCGGCACGCCGGCGGCGGCGAACGTGGCCTGGATCTCGCGCAGCGATTCCTGGGCGGTCCGTGCGTTCGGCGTGTCGGCGGGAACGTCGATGGTGACGGCGCCGGTCCCCTCGCGCATCCAGTCCTGCGCCATCCCCATCACCTCGGCGCGCTGCTCCGCAGTCAGGCCGCCGCGGCTGCGGCCGACGAAGACCACGATCGAGCGATCAGCCTCGGTGACCGCGATCGGGTGACGCTGGCGATAGTCGGCCGGCGCGTTCACCATCGCGAAACTGTTGTCGGCGGCGTGCTGGCAGGCGCCGAGCGTCATCGCGAGGCTGACGAGCGCTCCGGCGAGGGCGATGCCGCGCTGGTAACCGGCGGATGTCCTGGATGTGGTCTGTGTCATCGTCCGCCTCAGTCCGTAATGAAGCCGTAGGTGCCGCGGTAATTCCGCGCCGGCTCGGTGCGGCCGGGCACGCCATAGACGCGATTGATGCTGCCCAGCAGGTCGGCCTGCGGATCGGACGCGTTGGCGAAGCCGTCATCCGGACGCGACAGGTCCTTCTGCGCCACCGCGCGAACGACATAGGGCGTCACCAGCACCATCATCTCGGTCTGGTTGTTGACGAAGTCCCGGCTGCGGAACAGCGTTCCGAGCACCGGCAGCGACGCCAGCCCGGGAAGGCCATTGATCGCCTGCTTGGTCTGGTCCTGGATCAGGCCGGCCATCGCCATCGAACCGCCCGAGGGAATTTCCAGCGTGGTCTCGGCGCGCCGGGTCTTGATCGAGGGGATCGTCGTTCCGCCGGCGCCGCCGGTCAGCGAGTTCTCGGTCGAGACTTCCGACACTTCCGTCATCACGCGCAGGCTGATCCGTCCCTCGGTCAGCACCACGGGCGTGAAGTTGAGCGAAATGCCGAATTTCTTGAAGCTGACGGTCTGAACGCAATTCCCGATCGCGCCTCCCGTCGTCGTCTGACAGGTCACGCCGGTCGGAATTGGAAATTCGCCGCCCGAGATGAAGGTCGCCGATTCGCCGGAGATCGCAGTCAGGTTCGGCTCGGCGAGCGTCCGCACCACGCCTGCGCTTTCCATGGCGCGTAGCGTCGCCGACACCGATGGAGCGGCGCCGAACGATGTGGTGAGGGCGTTACCGGGCACCAGCGGTGCGTTGTTCGCCGTGAACGGGTTGTTGTTGGTGAACTTCACCACGGTGGTGCCGTAGTTGAGGTTCGCGGTGAGGTCGATACCGAGCTGCTTGATCAGGCTGCGCGAGACTTCGGCGACTGTCACCTTCAGCATCACCTGGTCACGGCCGCGAACCGTGATGGAGTTCACGACCTTGTCGGCGCTGCCGACCAGCCGCGTGGCGATCTCGCCGGCCTGCTGCGCTTCGATCGGGCTCGCCGCGCTTCCGGTCAGCATGACGCCCTCGCCGACACCCTCGATCTGGATATCGGCATTCGGCAGCGCTGCGCGCAGGGCCGCGCGCACGCCGTTGAGGTCGCGCTTGACCGCGATGTCATAGGCCGCGATCTGCTGGCCGGCGGCGTCGAAGAACACGATGTTGGTCTGGCCGACCGTCGCGCCGATGATGTAGGCGCGTTGCGCCGAGCGGACCACGGCATTGGCGATCTTGGGATCGGCGACCAGCACGTCCTTGATGTCCCTCGGCAGATCGATCACCACCGATTTGCCGACGCCGAGTGAGAGGAAGCGGGCGTTCATCTGGCCGTCGGCCGCGGCGGGAGCGGCGCGGTAGTCGCCCGCCACCACCGGCGTCAGTGCCGGGTTGAGCGTGAGCGCCGCGACGGCCGAGAACGACAATGCGCGGACCATGAAGGCCCGCATCGTCCGTTGAGTTGCCCCGCCCTTCATCACCTGTGTCCTCATGGTCACTTCTGCATCGTTGCCTGGTTGGCAACGCCAAAGCGGATGACGTTGATCGTCTCACCGCGTCTCTGGTGGTTGTCCTCGGTCCTGACGTCGGTCCCGTTGTTGTCGGCGATGCTGCGCAGCGCCAGCGACAGGACGCCGCTCTGGCGCGCGCGCGCCAGCGTCTCGGTCTGGTCAGGCTTCAGCTCCAGCGTCACCGTCTTGCCGATCAGTGCGTTGGTGCCGTCCTTCTCCTTCGGCGCCTGGTCGATCGCAAGGACGCGGATATTGGTCAGGATGACCTCGGAATTGACGATGTCGGCGCCGTTGCGGTCGGGATTCTTGTCGCGCTTCGACAGCAGGACGTCGACCCGGTCATTCGGCAGGATGAAGCCGCCGGCACCGGTCTCGGGAGAGATTTCAGTCGATACCGCGCGCATGCCGGTCGGCAGGATCGCGGCCATGAAGCCGCTTCCGTCGGCCTTGACGAGCTTCTGCTCGCGGATCGGCTCGCCCTGGATGAACGGGGCGCGCGCGATCGAGCCGGTGACGTCCTTGATGGCGTCGGCGTGGCTGTCCTTGCGCATGAAGCTGGCGCTGGCGGTCGCCGCCGGCCAGGTCTGCCACTGCAGATCTTCGGCCTTCACTGCCTGGCCGAGGCCGATGTCGCTACGCGCGACCAGGATGTCGACGGTCGGCAGCTGCGCAACTGGCGGAGGAGCCGCCGGCTTGTCGTCGCTTCCGCTCGCCAAATAAAGCGCCGCAAGGCCGGCGCAGCCTGCAATTGCCAGGACCAGAATGCGGGCCTTATCCATTACGCTTCACTTTCCACATGACGCCGCGACGCTGCCGCCGCCGTGATGGGAGTTGACCAGCTATTCGTCAAAGCATGGTTAATGAGGCGTATCTAAATCGCCTTAACGGGCGGTTACCGCTGCTTTCTCAGCGCATGGCGAAGTGCGCGAGATCGATCGTCTTGATCCAGTCCGTCTCGGGATAGATCAGGAGGGCGCCGAGAGCGAGTGCGATGCCGTAGGGAATGCCGGTCTGCTTGTCGTGCAGGCGGCTGAGCCAGGCCTGGGACGCGAGCGGGTAGGGCAGCGGCCATTGCCGCAGCTGCAGCAAGAGCACGGTCAGCGCACCGCCGAACAGCGAGGCAAAGACCAGATAGGGCAGCAGGTGCTCGAACCCGAACCACAGGCTGGCGGCGGCCGCGACCTTGGCGTCTCCGCCGCCGACCCAGCCCATCGCGAACATGCCGAACGCCACCACGAGAACCAGCGCGCCTGCGCCGGCATGGGTGAGGATCTCGTGGACGCCCATCCCGGTCAGCGGCGCCAGGACAAAGAAGCCCGCCACCAGTGCCAGCGAAATCCGGTTCGGGATCGTCATGGTCAGAAGATCGCTCGCCGCCGCAAAGGCCATCAGGGCCGGAAACAGCATCAAGCGTGCGATGTCGAGGATCATGAATTCATGCCGTCAAGCTGGAGCTGCGGTCGAGACCCGACGCTAGCGGCCAATGGTGAACAATCGGAAAAGGATTGCCGGCACCTTCAACAGAGGCTGCCGATCGGCCCCCGACAAATAGCAAAGGTCCCGGGATTGCCGGGACCTTTGCTGCGAATTCGTCGAAGCCGGCTTACTTCAGCGAGCCCGAGATCGAGTTGAAGGTACCCGAGAGCTTCGTGCCGACGCCGTTGACTGCAGCGATGATCGCGATGGCGATACCGGTGGCGATCAGGCCGTACTCGATGGCGGTCGCGCCCGATTCGTCCTTCACGAAGCGCGAAACGAGGTTCTTCATAAAATCACTCCTGTGTACACGTGGCTGGTCGAACTAGATTTGGTCTCGCCGGCGTTCTCAGCACCGTGACCATTGCGGCACCCTAGTGTTGGACGATTTCGGCGCAGTTAATTTGATCGCATAAACTCTGCGGGAACCCGCTGATGTTGCGCACAGTAAATTTGGCATTAAACGGTCCGCTAAAATTGCGGATTGTTGCTGCGACCAGACATCCGGCGCCTATTCACGGCTCCTTAAGCGCACATCTATACCCATGGGGCTTCCGTAGTATGAGGCTGCCATGTCCACCCTTCCGATCGAAGTCATCGAGATGCTCGGCCAGACGATGATGAGGGTGGTGCCGATCACGATCGGCCTCGCGCTGTTCTTCACGGTGCTGACCCACTTCTGGGCCTGCAATCCCGGCAAGCCGTGGTGGCAGAAGCGCGGGCTGGTCACGGACATCTGCTACTGGTTCTTCGTGCCGGTATTCGCCCGCGTGCTGCGGATCGGGCTGCTGGTGGTGGGCGCGGCCGCGGTGTTCGATGTGCACGGTGCCGACGAGCTGATCTCGTTCTACGAGAACGGACACGGCCCGCTGGCGCAGCTGCCGCTCTGGCTGCAATCGATCATCTTCCTGGTCGCCTCCGACTTCATGCTGTATTGGCTGCACCGGATGTTTCACGGCGGCGGCTTCTGGAAGTACCACGCCATTCATCATTCCTCCGAGGATCTCGAATGGATCTCGGCGGCGCGCTTCCATCCAGTCAATCTGCTGATCGGCACGATCTCGGTCGACGTGATCCTGTTGATGGCCGGCATCTCGCCGAACATCATGCTGTGGGTCGGTCCCTTCACCACATTCCATTCCGCCTTCGTGCACGCCAACCTGAACTGGACGCTCGGCCCGTTCAAATATGTGATCGCCACGCCGGTGTTTCATCGCTGGCATCACACCGCGCTCGAGGAGGGTGGCGACACCAATTTCGCCGGCACGTTTCCGCTCTGGGACATTCTGTTCGGGACATTCCGCATGCCCGAAGGCAAGCTTCCGGATGATTACGGCGTCGACGCCGAGCAGGGCGTGCCGGCCGAAATCGGCGGACAGCTGGCCTATCCGTTCCGTCATTGACCGGACTGCGCGCGCATGAGTGCTGAGACCGCAACCATCCCACAGGCGCGGGCCTCGGTGTTCGCCGAAGTCCCGGCCTGGTTCTGGATCGCGTGCGGCGTCTATGCGTTGCTGCTGGTCGTCGGCGACAGGCTGCTCGCCGATTCCGACACCTACTGGCAGATTGCCGTCGGCCGGTGGATCCTCGACCACCGCGCATTGCCGTCGGTCGATATCTATTCCTTCACGAAAGCGGGTGAGCCTTGGGTGTCGTCGTCGTGGCTGGCGCAGGTCCTGTTCGCGAAGGCCTACGACCTTGCCGGGTGGACCGGGCCTGCGGTGCTGGCCGCGGCCTGCGGTGCCGCCACCTTCGCGCTGCTCACCGCCATCCTCGGCCGTGCGCTGCCGGCAATCCATGCGAGCCTGATCGCGCTGGCGGCGCTGGTGTTGACCTGCGGGCATCTGCTGGCCCGTCCGCATGTGCTTGCGCTGCCGATCATGATGGTCTGGGCGAGCGGCCTGATGGTCGCCAGCGAACGCCGCGAGGCCCCCTCGTTCTGGCTGCTGCCGTTGATCGCGCTCTGGGCCAATCTGCATGGCGGCTTTCTGTTTGGCCTGGTGCTGGCCGGCGCCTTCGCGCTCGATGCGCTGTGGAACGCCGCGCCGGCGCAAAGATTGCCGCTGGCGCTGCGCTGGGCCGCATTCGGCCTCGGCGCGCTGGCCGCGTGCTGCGTGACGCCCTATGGCTGGGGAACGATCCTCGCCTCGCTGAAGATTCTCAGCCTCGGTGAACTGCTGCATCTCATCACGGAGTGGATGCCGGCGAGTTTCAGCCACGTCGATGCATTCGAGCTGACCATTCTCGGCCTGATCGGGGGGGCGCTCTATTGCGGGGTGAAGCTGCCGCTGCCGCGGATCGCCCTGGCGCTGGGCCTGCTGCACATGGCGCTATCCCATGTCAGGAATCTCGAGCTCTTCGCCCTGCTGTTGCCGCTGGCTGTGCTGACGCCGGTGGCAACCCAGTTCGGCCTGCGTGCCGCAAGCGTGGTCCGGCTGAAGGCCACGCCGGCCGTGATGCTGATCGCCGTGCTCTGCGCCGCGACCTGGTTCATCGCGGCGCGTCGGGACATGTCGCCGCCGACGATCCATTCGCCCGCTGCCGCCGTCGACGCGCTGAAGGCGCAAAACGTGCAGCGCGTGCTCAATGATCTGCAGTTCGGCGGCTATCTGATCTGGCGCCAGGTGCCGGTGTTCGTCGACGGCCGTGCCGAGCTTTACGGCGAGAAATTCGAGATGGCGTATTACCGTGCGCTCCAGCTCAAGGACGTCAACGGCTTCCTCGACCTGCTCAAGACCTACAGAATCGATGCGGTGATGCTCGATCCAGCAACGCCCGCCTCCAAGTTTCTCGATCACATCGATGGATGGCAGCGCCTCTACTCCGACCATCGCGTGGTGGTGCATGTGCGTGGTGCCGGCTAGGCGGCGGTCCCCGCGGGGGCGTTTTTCCGCGGGATCACCGGGCCGTTGGTCGATCCGTTCCGGAAGTCGTGACATCCGCGCAATTCAGCGGTCGATTTTTGCTCTTCTTAAATGAATTGCCGTCAGATTTGCCTGCGTCGGGCGCCGGTCCGCTGCGTATCGCTTTTGCCGGCTTGTTAACGTCCCGGGGTAAGGTATGTCGTTTCAATTCCAGCGTATTGGCGCCGTCGCGCGCATTGGATTCATCTCGCTGGCCGCAGCCGTTCTGCTGTGGCCCGCATTCGCAACGGCAGCGCCGGATCCGGACCGGATTGCGGTCAATGTCGATCAGGCCAAGCTCGTCAAGCTGCCCGGCGGCATCTCCACCATCGTGGTCGGCAACCCGCTGATCGCCGACGTCACCCTGCAGAATGGCGGTGTTGTCGTCGTGACCGGCAAGGGCTACGGCGCGACCAACTTCATCGCACTCGACCGCACCGGCCAGGTGCTGGTGGATCGCCAGATCCAGGTCGAAGGTCCGACCGACCAGCTTGTCACCGTCTATCGCGGCGTCGATCGCGAGACCTACAGCTGCATGCCGGTCTGCCAGCGTCGCATCACCCTCGGCGACGGCGAGACCTACTTCAAGTCGACCATGGACCAGGCCGGCTCGCTCAACAGCCAGGCCTCCGGCTCGGGCGCGGCCGCGAAGCCGCAGAACTAGCGCGTGTCCGCGCCGGCGCTTCGCACGCCGGGGCAGCCGCCTGCCGCAGGCGGTTCATCCGACATGGTTAAGAAAGGCCTGACGGATCGGGTCGCCCTGTCTCGATCCGGCGAAATACTTCGACAATGAGTCTTGGGTAGTTGTTGCCGCTATGTTGATCCGGGGTCGTTGATGCCGCTACCCGCTCATTCTTTCACGCGCCTCCTCCATCGCTTTCGCAGAAACCGCCGTGGCGCGACCGCGGTCGAATTCGCGATGGTCGCGCCGCTGTTTTTCGGACTGCTGTTTGCGATCATCGAAGTGGCGATGATCTTCTTTGCGAGCCAGGTGCTGGAGACGGTGACGCAGGATTCGGCGCGCATGATCATGACCGGTCAGGCGCAGGGCGCCAGCTATACCCAGCAGCAGTTCAAGGACTTCGTCTGCGGCCAGGTCAACCCGCTGTTCGATTGCGCCAACGGCATATCGGTCGACGTGCGCAGCTATCCCGCTGCGACGGGCTTCAGCAGCGTCAACATCGCGCCTCCAATCGATTCCAACAACGCATTCATTCCGGCCATGAAATGGTGTCCCGGCAAGGACGGCGACGTCGTGGTGGTCCGGCTGTTCTATCAGTGGCCGCTGTTCGTCACCAAGCTTGGCTTCAATGTCGCCAACCTCGCCAATGGCAAGCGGCTGCTGACCGCGACCGCGACATTCAAGAACGAGCCATCCGGGACCGCCGGGGCGACATGCTCATGAGCAACGTCATGAAAACCCAGGCAGCGGCCTTGCTGCGCTCCGTCGTGGCCCTCTGCAATGACCGCCGGGGCCTTGCTGCCGTCGAGTTCGCTTTCGTCCTGCCGCTGATGCTGGTGCTGTTCTTCGGCACCGTCGAGTTTTCATCCGGTGTCGCGGTCGACCGCAAGGTCACGCTTATGGCGCGCGCCGCTTCGGACCTGACCTCGCAGTCGACGCAGGTGGTGGATGCCGACCTGCAGAACTTCTTCAGTGCAAGCGTCGGCATCATGACGCCGTACGATCCGACGCCGACCAAGGTCACCTTGTCGGAGATCTACGTCGATGCCTCGAAGGTCGCGCGGATCCAGTGGAGCAAGGCGGGGGTGATGGCGACGGGCGCCACGCAGGCCACATTGACGGCCTCGAGCCGCAGCCAGGGTGATGTCGTGACCAGCGTCGTTCCGGCGGCGCTGCTGGTTGCGGGCACCTATCTGATCTTCAGCGAAGTCAGCTACAAATACGTTCCGACGGTCGGCTATGTGATGGCCAAGAGCGGCATCAATCTCACCGATGTCGCCTTCACAAGGCCGCGGCAGTCGGTTTGCGTGTTCTACGCCCCGACGTCTGCCACGATGCCGACGACCTGCTCGACCTATTAGAGCGTTTTCGAGCGAAGTGGATACCGGTTCGCGTGGAGAAAACGCGTCAAAACAAGAATCTAGAGCCCCGTTCCGATTCCATCGGAACGGGAAAAGCTCTAGAGCTTTCGAACGACGCGGACGCCGGTTGGCAATCCAGACAAAAAGGGCCGCACCCGAAGGTGCGGCCCTTGATGCTTTAGCGACAATTTCCTGGAGCTTCGCGCTCCCGGGAAATCGGCTTATCCGGCGGCGCGCAGATTGTCGGCCGAGGATTTGCCGGAACGGCGGTCAGCCACGATCTCGTAGGAGATCTTCTGGCCTTCACGCAGAGTGCCAAGGCCGGCGCGCTCGACTGCACTGATGTGCACGAACACGTCGTTCCCGCCTTCATCCGGCTGGATAAAGCCGTAGCCCTTGGTCGCGTTAAACCACTTCACGGTTCCCATGCTCACGTGGGTAGTCCCTTCTCAGATATACAAGTTCAAGACCCGCTGATCGGCGGGGTGGTGAGATCGAATTTTTGGAAGGGTCGTCAGCGTCTGAACCGGCTGTACCGGTATTGGCTAATGTCGTCCGGCCGAAAATCGATGGGTAGGATATTATTCGATAGAAGGCTTCAAAACAATCCTGAAAACAATCCTGACGTGCGCGATTTTTTGGCCGGCGCAGCCGCCGGCCAATTGTGCGCAGGACATCAGGACGTCATGCCCGCAGCGGTTGCAATACCCCGCTTATCGGCGGCGGAACTGGCCGCCGCGCTGGGCTCCGCCCCGCGGCGGGCCGCCGGGCGCGCCGCTCGGACGTTCGTCCTTGTGCCGGAAGATCAGGCGCCCTTTTTCGAGATCGTAGGGCGACATTTCGATCGTAACACGGTCGCCGGCCAGCGTCTTGATGCGGTTTTTCTTCATCTTGCCGGCGGTGTAGGCGACGATCTCGTGCCCGGCATCGAGTTGCACCCGGTAACGAGCGTCGGGGAGGATTTCGGTCACCAGTCCTTCGAACTGGATCAGCTCTTCCTTAGCCATATGTTTCTCCAGATCGAGCGACGGCTAGTGCTTCGGTCGGTTGTTGCGGTTGGGTTGCGAATTCGGCCGGCTCTCGCGATGCAAGAAGGCGACGCCCTGAATGCCTTCGCTGTTGCCGGCCTGCGACGGACGCGGCGACTCGCCCCGGCTCGTCTGCGGCGCGCCATTATTACCACCTCGACGGCGGCGGCGGCGAGGGCCTTTTGCGCCCGGAGCGGCCTCATTCCCACGGACATTATGTGCACGGGGCGCGGAGCGGCCGCCCCGGTGCGGGTGGGTGGCCTGCGCCGGCGCGGCGGCCTCGCGGCCGCCCTGTGTGCGGCGGTCTTCCCGCGGCACGGTAATCCGGATCAGCCGCTCAATATCGCGCAGATAGCCCATCTCCTCGGCACCGGCGATCAGCGAGATCGCGACGCCGTCGGCGCCGGCGCGCGCCGTGCGGCCGATGCGGTGGACGTAGGTCTCCGGGATGTTGGGCAGGTCGAAATTCACCACGTGGCTGACGCCGTCGACGTCGATGCCGCGGGCGGCGATATCGGTCGCCACCAGCGTGCGGATCTCGCCGGAACGGAACGCCGCCAGCGTGCGCTCGCGGTGGTTCTGCGACTTGTTGCCGTGGATCGCATTGGCCTCGATGCCGGCCTTGGCGAGGCTTTTCACCACCTTGTCGGCGCCGTGCTTGGTGCGGGTGAAGACCAGGGCGCGGTTGACCGGCTCCTGCTTCAGCAACTGGGCGAGAACCGTCGGCTTGGCCGCGAAATCGACCTGGATCGCGCGCTGGGCGATGCGATCCACCGTCGAGGCCACCGGCGTCACCGCCACGCGGGCCGGGTCGCGCAGCATCGCCTCGGCGAGCTCGGCGATGTCCTTGGGCATGGTGGCCGAGAAGAACAGCGTCTGGCGCCGGATCGGCAGCTTGGCGACGATTTTCCGGATGTCGTTGATGAACCCCATGTCGAGCATGCGGTCGGCTTCATCGAGCACCAGGAACTCGACCTGGTTGAGCTTCAGGCCGTTGCTCTGCACGAGATCGAGCAGGCGGCCGGGGGTGGCGACCAGCACCTCGACGCCCTGCATCAGGGAACGGACCTGGCGGCCCATCGGCACGCCGCCGATGGCGAGCGTCGAGGACAGCCGGATGTGGCGGCCATAGGTGTTGAAACTGTCGAGAATCTGCCCGGATAGTTCGCGGGTCGGCGAGAGCACCAGCACGCGGCAGCTCTTGGGCTGCGGGCGCACGCGGTTCTCGAGCAGCCGGTGCAGGATCGGCAGCGCGAAGGAGGCGGTCTTGCCGGTGCCGGTCTGGGCGATGCCGACGACGTCGCGACCGGCAAGGGCTAGCGGGATGGTCTGGGCCTGGATGGGGGTCGGCGTGAGATAATTTTCTTCTCGGAGCGCGCGGGCGATGGGATCGGCGAGGCCGAAATCCTGAAAGGAGGTCAAAAGGTGGTTCTTTCCATAAAAGCCGTCGTCGTCCCGGCCCATATCGGCCGGAAGCGCAGGAAGGCATTCGGGGACACCCGCGTGTCTGGGGCGTCAAGCTGGGTTAGCTGAAAGGCGAGCCAGAAGCCGCTTGGGGCAGCTTGAACACGCAGCTCGCGAAGGCACCGCGATGTCGCGGGCATGGCGAGGATATGGACCAGGAACTGGGCGGTTTCAAGATGAGATCGCCGTTCTTGGTGCCTGGAGTTCGCTGAACCATCGCGCAAACTGTCACAAATCGATGCCGTAAATTTAGCCAAGACGGCGATTTTGCCTACAAAATAATCTGATTGCTCTTTCGGCAGTCAAGTTGGCGGCTCAATGATTGGGCAGGCGGCTTCCGTATTTGCCCGGAACCGATGAAATTATCCAGCCGGTTCATCGGCTTACGGGGCTTGCGCACCGTGGCACAGTTCTTGCGATTCCCTTAACCGCAGGCGGCCAAGCGGCCGTTCGCAGCGTTCCACGCCTGCGTCAGGGAGACGACATTTCATGCTTACTCAGCTTTCTCACAAAATAACGACGATGACCCGCCGCCGCGCGCTCGCGGCGACGGCCGGCCTGGTTTTGGGTCTGGCTGCGTCCTCGTCCCTCGCGCCCGCGCAAGCGGCTGACGACACCATCAAGGTTGGCATCCTTCACTCGCTGTCGGGCACCATGGCCATCAGCGAAACCACGCTGAAGGACACGATCCTTTTCCTGATCGACGAGCAGAACAAGAAGGGCGGCGTGCTCGGCAAGAAGCTCGAGCCCGTCGTGGTCGACCCCGCTTCGAACTGGCCGCTGTTCGCCGAAAAGGCCCGCGAGCTGATCACCAAGGACAAGGTCGCGGTCGTGTTCGGCTGCTGGACCTCGGTGTCGCGCAAATCCGTGCTCCCGGTGTTCAAGGAGCTGAACAACATCCTGTTCTACCCGGTACAGTATGAGGGCGAGGAGTCCGAGCGCAACGTGTTCTACACCGGCGCGGCGCCGAACCAGCAGGCGATCCCGGCGGTCGACTATCTGATGAAGGAAGAGAAGGTGAAGCGCTGGGTGCTGGCCGGCACCGACTACGTCTATCCGCGCACCACCAACAAGATCCTGGAAGCCTATCTGAAGTCGAAGGGCGTCGCCCAGGACGACATCATGATCAACTACACGCCGTTCGGTCACTCCGACTGGCAGACGATCGTGGCCGACATCAAGAAGTTCGGCTCGGCCGGCAAGAAGACCGCGGTGGTCTCCACCATCAACGGCGACGCCAACGTTCCGTTCTACAAGGAGCTCGGCAACCAGGGCATCAAGGCGACCGAGATCCCGGTGGTCGCGTTCTCGGTCGGCGAGGAAGAGCTCGCCGGCATCGACACCAAGCCGCTGCTCGGCCATCTCGCCGCCTGGAACTACTTCGAGTCGATCAAGACCCCGGCGAACGAGAAGTTCATCAAGGAGTGGCAGGCCTACACCAAGAACCCGAAGCGCGTGACCAACGATCCGATGGAAGCGCACTACATCGGCTTCAACATGTGGGTGAAGGCGGTCGAGAAGGTGAAGTCGACCGATCCGGACAAGGTGATCGATGCGCTTCCCGGCATCGAGGCGCCGAACCTGACCGGCGGCGTGTCGCACATGCTGCCGAACCATCACATCACCAAGCCGGTGTTCATCGGCGAGATCAAGGGCAACGGCCAGTTCGACGTGGTCTGGAAGACCCCGGGCCTGGTGGCCGGCGACGCCTGGTCGAAGGAGCTCGAGGGCTCCAAGGACCTGATCGGCGATTGGGTCGGCAAGAAGTGTGGCAACTTCAACACCAAGACCAACAAGTGCGGCGGCCAGGGTTCCTGACAATAGGGCTCCTGAGCTCCTGACCTGAACAACGACACAACACAACCATCCAAGAACCTGGAGAAGGCGGCACAGCTCGCCGCCTTCTCCTCACACTCCTGCCGGGGTACTGACGTGTTCGCCAATTGTATTGATCGTTTTCGTGCGCTGTTTCTCTCGATCGTGCTGCTGAGCTGCCTTGCTGTGCCGGCGCTGGCCGGTCCGTTCGAGGATTCGGTCGCCAAATTCGCCAATGACGAGTTCTCCGACACAGAGGCTGCGATCGGCGAGGTCGCCGCGTCGGGCAATGCGCTGGCCTCGCCCATCATCAGCGCGTTGCAGGACGGCCGGCTCTCGGCCGATCCCGACAGCAAGAAGGTCTTCATCACGCGGACCGACGGCAAGATCGTCGACGCCGCCACGGGGGCTGCCGTCGACGACAAGCTCCCCGACAACGCCGCCGCCGTCCGCCTCAACAACCGCCTGCGCCGCACCGTGGAGGCCGCGCTCGGCGGCCTGACGCTGCTGTCGCCGGATCCGGCCAAGCGCCTCGCCGCCGCGCAGTCGGTGTTCAAGAGCCACGAGGAGAATGTGCTGCCGACGGTCGAGAGCGCGCTCGCCAAGGAGAGCGTCAAGTCGGTCAAGCAGGCCTTCGCCGAGGCGCGCGCCGCCATCATCCTGTTCAAGTCGGACGCATCCGACAGCGACAAGCTCGACGCCGTCGCCGTGGTCAAGGCGCGTGGCGATCAGGAGGCGCTGGCGCTGCTCACCGGGCTCGGCGCCGACCAGCCGCCGCTGGTCGCCAGCGCGGCCGCGAGCGCGGTGTCCTCGATCCAGAGCAATCTGGCGATGTGGTCGATGGTGCAGAATGCCTGGTACGGCCTGTCACTCGGCTCGGTGCTGCTGCTCGCCGCGATCGGGCTTGCCATCACTTTCGGCGTGATGGGCGTCATCAACATGGCGCATGGCGAGATGGTGATGCTCGGGGCCTACACCACCTTCGTGGTGCAGGAGGTGATCCGCAGCCGCTATCCTGCGCTGTTCGACTACTCGCTGCTGATCGCGGTGCCGCTCGCCTTCCTGGTCGCCGGCTTGATCGGTGTCGTGATCGAGCGCACCATCATCCGCTTCCTCTACGGCCGTCCGCTGGAGACGCTGCTCGCGACCTGGGGCCTGTCCCTGGTGTTGCAGCAGGCGGTGCGCACCGCGTTCGGTCCGACCAACCGCGAGGTCGGCAACCCCTCCTGGATGAGCGGCGCCTTCGAGCTCGGCCAGATCACTATCACCTATAACCGGCTCTGGATCCTCTGCTTCACGCTCGCGGTGTTTGCCATCCTGCTGGCGATGCTGCGCTACACCGCTCTCGGACTCGAGATGCGCGCGGTGACCCAGAACCGCCGCATGGCGGCCTCGATGGGGATCGCCACCTCGCGCGTCGACGCGCTGACCTTCGGCCTCGGCTCGGGGATCGCCGGCATTGCCGGCGTGGCGCTGTCGCAGATCGACAATGTCAGCCCGAATCTCGGCCAGAGCTACATCATCGACAGCTTCATGGTCGTGGTGTTCGGCGGCGTCGGCAATCTCTGGGGCACGCTGGTCGGCGCCTTCACGCTCGGCATCGCCAACAAGTTCCTCGAGCCGATGGCCGGCGCGGTGCTCGGGAAGATCGCGATCCTGGTGCTGATCATCCTGTTCATCCAGAAGCGGCCGCGCGGCCTGTTCGCGCTCAAGGGTCGGGCGGTGGAAGCATGACGCCGCACATCCTCACCCGTTCGCTCGACCGCGCCGCGACCGCGTTCGTCCTGATCGTCGCCGCGATCGGCGTGCTGATCCCGTTATCGAACCTGCTGCTGCCGCAGGGCTCGATGTTCCAGGTGCCGACCTATCTGGTCGCGCTGTGGGGCAAATATGTCTGCTACGCCATCCTCGCGCTCTCGATCGATCTGATCTGGGGCTATTGCGGCATCCTCTCGCTCGGCCACGGCGCGTTCTTCGCGCTCGGCGGTTACGCGATGGGGATGTACCTGATGCGCCAGATCGGCAGCCGCGGCGTCTACGGCAACCCGATCCTGCCCGACTTCATGGTGTTCCTGAACTGGAGCAAGCTGCCCTGGTACTGGTACGGCTTCGACAAGTTCTGGTTCGCGGCACTGATGGTGCTGCTGGTGCCGGGTCTGCTCGCCTTCTGCTTCGGCTGGCTCGCCTTCCGCTCGCGCGTCACCGGCGTGTATTTGTCGATCATCACGCAGGCGATGACCTATGCGCTGCTGCTGGCGTTCTTCCGCAACGATTTCGGCTTCGGCGGCAATAACGGGCTGACCGACTTCAAGGACATCATCGGCTTCAACGTGCAGGCCGAAGGCACCCGCGCGGCGCTGTTCCTGCTGAGCTGCCTTGCGCTGATCATCGCGTTCCTGATCTGCCGCGTGATCGTGACCTCGAAGCTCGGCAAGGTCCTGATCGCAGTGCGTGACGCCGAAAGCCGGACCCGTTTCCTCGGCTATCGTGTCGAATCCTACAAGCTGTTCGTGTTCACGCTGTCGGCGTGCATGGCCGGCGTCGCCGGTGCGCTGTACGTGCCGCAGGTCGGCATCATCAATCCCAGTGAGTTCGCACCCGCCAACTCGATCGAGGCGGTGATCTGGGTCGCGGTCGGCGGCCGCGGCACGCTGGTCGGCGCGGCGCTCGGCGCCGTCGTCGTCAACTACGCCAAGACGTTCTTCACCTCGGGGCCGCTCGCGCCGTACTGGCTGTTCATGCTAGGCGCGCTGTTCATCCTGGTCACGCTGCTGTTGCCCAAGGGCATCGTCGGCACCTTCAACGCCTGGTGGGAGCCGCTGAAGGCGCGGCGCAGCTCACCCGACGCCGAGAGTGCCGCGCGCGAAGACGGCATCGGCGCACCGAACCCGGCGGAGTAGGCAGATGAACGTCATGGACACCCGCGCCACTTCGGCCATACTCTACCTCGACGGCGTGCATGTCTCGTTCGACGGCTTCCACGCCATCAACAATCTGTCGCTGGCGCTCGAACCCGGCGAGATGCGGGCCATCATCGGCCCGAACGGCGCCGGCAAGACCACGATGATGGACATCATCACCGGCAAGACCAAGCCGGACGAGGGCACCGTGCTGTTCGACGGCACCGTCGACCTGACCCGCCTCGACGAGACCCGTATCGCCGAGCTCGGCATCGGCCGCAAATTCCAGAAGCCGACGGTGTTCGAGAGCCAGACCGTGCAGGACAATCTCCTGCTCGCGCTCAATGTCGATCATTCCGTGCGCGGCACGCTGTTCTGGCGCGGCAGCAAGGCCGAGTCCGAGCGCATCGACAATGTGCTCGAGACCATCCGCCTGACCGATGCGCGCAACCGCCTCGCCGGCAGCCTGTCGCACGGCCAGAAGCAGTGGCTCGAGATCGGCATGCTGCTGGCGCAGGACCCGAAGGTGCTGCTGGTCGACGAGCCGGTCGCCGGCATGACCGATGTCGAGACCCATCTCACGGCCGAGCTCCTCAAGGAGATCAACAGGAACCACACCATCATGGTGGTCGAGCACGACATGACCTTCGTGCGCGAGCTTGGCGTCAAGGTGACCTGCCTGCATGAGGGCTCGGTGCTCGCCGAAGGTTCGATCGACCAGGTGTCGTCGAACGAGCGGGTGGTCGAAGTGTATCTGGGGCGCTAGGGCGATGCTGAAGATCGACAACATCAATCTCTATTACGGTGCGGCGCAGGCGCTGCGCGGCGTGTCGCTGACCGCCGAGCCGGGCAAAGTCACCTGCGTGCTCGGCCGCAACGGCGTCGGCAAGACCTCGCTGCTCCGCGCCATGGTCGGCCAGTATCCGATCGCCTCCGGCACGATCAATTTCGACGGCAAGGACATCACCGCGCTAAAGCCCTATGAGCGGGCGCGTCGCGGCATCGGCTTCGTGCCGCAAGGCCGCGAGATCTTTCCGCTGCTGACGGTGGAAGAGAACCTCAAGACCGGCTTCGGTCCGCTCAAGCGTGAAGACCGCAACATTCCCGACGACGTGTTCTCGCTGTTTCCGGTGCTGGAGACCATGCTGGGCCGCCGCGGCGGCGACCTTTCCGGCGGCCAGCAGCAGCAGCTCGCGATCGGCCGCGCGCTGGTGATGCGGCCAAAGCTCCTGCTGCTCGACGAGCCGACCGAGGGCATCCAGCCCTCGATCATCAAGGATATCGGCCGCGCCATCTCCTATCTGCGCAACCTCGGCAACATCGCGATCGTGCTGGTCGAACAATATCTCGACTTTGCCTGCGAACTCGGCGACAGTTTTGCCGTAATGGACCGGGGTGCGGTGAAATATGCCTGCGACCGCGCAAGCCTCGATCCCGCCGAGATCAGCCGCCAGATGGCGCTGTGAACAGGATGTGACGCCGCCTGTTGTGGCGCGCGAAGGGAGCGTCGGGGGAATGCGGACCGGGATCGCAGGCGCGGCAGCGGCAACGTTTGCGGCAAACCGCGCCCAGGGTGCGGTCAGGTTCGGCGTGCATCTGAAAGACGGCGCCACCCGCCGTGGCGACCTGCATGAGTCAGGCTCGCTGCGCGTCCGCTTCCCATCGCCGGAGGACGACGGTCTCTCGGCCATGTTCGTCAACACCGCCGGCGGCATTGCCGGCGGGGACCGCTTTGAGATCGCGATCGCGGCCGGCGAGGGCGCGCGTTTGACGCTGACCACCGCGGCGGCTGAGAAAGTCTACCGTGCACCGGCAGCGGCGGCACGACTCGATATCGCGCTGACCGTTGCCGCAGGCGCGCATCTCGCCTGGCTGCCGCAGGAAACCATCCTGTTCGACCGTGCCCGCATTCACCGCGGCTTCGACATCGACCTTGCCGAGGGTGCCTCGCTCCTGCTCTGCGAGATCGTGGTGTTCGGCCGCGCCGCGATGGGCGAGACAATGCGCCACGGCGAGTTCGTCGACCGCTGGCGGATGCGACGCGGCGGCCGGCTGGTGTTTGCCGAGACCATCCGCCTCGACGGCGAGATCGGCGAGAAGCTTGCGCGACCCGCGATCGCGGGCGGCGGCTGCGCGATCGGCACGGCGCTGATCGTGCCGGGCGACGAAGCCCTGGTCGAGCGCATCCGCGAGGCGTCGGAAAGCTTCGGCGGCGAGGTCGGCATCTCCGCCTGGAATGGCTTTGCAATGGCCCGCTTCTGTGCCCAAGATGCGGCCCGGCTGCGCGCCGACATGATGACGGTGCTCGGCCGCGCCTCCACTGTCCCGCTGCCGCGGCTGTGGCTCAACTAAACCTTTCAAGAACGATCAGAGTGCTCGCATGAATTTGTCTCCCCGCGAAAAGGACAAGCTCCTGGTATCGATGGCGGCCATGGTGGCGCGGCGCCGGCTCGAGCGCGGCGTCAAGCTGAACTATCCCGAAGCCGTCGCGTTGATCACCGACTTCATCGTCGAGGGCGCGCGCGACGGCCGCACCGTCGCCGAGCTGATGCAGGCCGGCGCCAAGGTCCTGACCCGCGCGCAGGTGATGGATGGCATCCCGGAGATGATCCACGACATCCAGGTCGAGGCGACATTCCCCGACGGCACCAAGCTCGTCACCGTGCACGAGCCGATCCGCTAGCCACGAGCGTCATTCCGGGGCGGCCGGAGCGGCCGAACCCGGAATCCAGAGATTGTTGATCGAGATTCCGGGTTCATGCTTCGCATGCCCCGGAATGACAGGAGAGACGAATGATCCCCGGCGAACGCTTCATCAAGGACGGCGAGATCGAGCTCAATGCCGGCCGCAAGACCGTGACGCTCTCGGTCGCCAACACCGGCGACCGTCCGATCCAGGTCGGCTCGCACTACCACTTCTTCGAAACCAATCCGGCGCTGAAATTCGACCGCAAGAAAGCCCGCGGCATGCGCCTCGACATCGCCGCCGGCACCGCCGTCCGCTTCGAACCCGGCCAGACCCGCGACGTCCAGCTCGTCGCACTCGCCGGCAAGCGCGTGATCTACGGCTTTCGCGCCGAGGTGAAGGGGAAGCTGTAGCGCCATGCTTCCCGCTGTCCGCATGGTCTCCGAAGCTGCCGAGCTTGCCGCGCACCGTCATAACGGGATGGCGCGCAAGGGGCGGGGGAGTGAGCCTTACATCAACCATCTCGCCGAGGTCGCGAATCTGCTCGCGCAGGTGACCGATGGCGCCGATGCCGAGCTGGTGGCGGCAGGCTGGCTTCACGACGCCATCGAGGACACCGAGACCACGCGCGAGGAGCTCGCGCAGAAGTTCACCGCGCGCGTTGCCTCGCTGGTGGTCGAGTGCACCGATGACATGAGCCTGCCAAAGCCTGCCCGCCGGCAAAAGCAGATCGAGGATGCTCCGCACAAATCTCCCGGTGCAAAGCTGATCAAGATCGCCGACAAGATCAGCAATATCGGCGCGCGGATCGTGCCGCATCCGAGCAAGGACGAGCGCGATGATCTCGCCGACTATGCGGCCTGGGCCGACAAGGTCGTTGCCGGTTGCCGCGGCATCAATCCGCGGCTCGACCGCATTTTCGACGACACGATTGCGCGTGCCAAGGCCGCGCTGACTGAAACTGGGGGGCTGACATGTCCGTGAAGATCAAGCGTTCCGTCTATGCCGACATGTTCGGCCCGACCACCGGTGACAGGGTTCGGCTTGCCGACACCGACCTCATCATCGAGGTCGAGAAGGATCTCACCACCTATGGCGAGGAGGTGAAGTTCGGCGGCGGCAAGGTGATCCGCGACGGCATGGGGCAGTCGCAGGTGACCAACGCGCAAGGCGCGGCGGATACCGTGATCACCAATGCGCTGATCGTCGATCACTGGGGCATCGTGAAGGCCGACGTCGCGATCAAGGAGGGCATGATCGCGGCGATCGGCAAGGCCGGCAATCCGGACATCCAGCCCAACGTCACCATCATCATCGGCCCCGGCACCGACGTGATCGCCGGCGAAGGCAAGATCCTCACCGCCGGCGGATTCGACAGCCACATCCATTTCATCTGCCCGCAGCAGATCGAGCACGCGCTGATGTCTGGCGTCACCTCGATGTTAGGGGGCGGCACCGGCCCCTCGCACGGCACCTTCGCCACCACCTGCACGCCCGGCCCGTGGCACATGGGGCGGATGATCCAGTCGTTCGACGCCTTCCCGGTCAATCTCGGCATTTCCGGCAAGGGCAACGCGTCGCGTCCGGCGGCGCTGGTCGAGATGATCAAGGGCGGCGCCTGCGCGCTGAAGCTGCACGAGGATTGGGGCACCACGCCGTCTGCCATCGATACCTGTCTCTCGGTGGCCGACGATTACGACGTCCAGGTGATGCTGCATTCGGACACGCTGAACGAATCCGGCTTCGTCGAGGATACGGTGAAGGCGTTCAAGGGCCGCACCATCCATGCCTTCCACACCGAGGGCGCCGGCGGCGGCCATGCGCCGGATATCATCAAGATTGCCGGGCTGAAGAACGTGCTGCCGTCCTCGACCAATCCGACCCGGCCGTTCACCCGCAACACCATCGACGAGCATCTCGACATGCTGATGGTGTGCCATCACCTCGATCCGTCGATCGCCGAAGACCTCGCCTTCGCCGAGAGCCGGATCCGCAAGGAGACCATCGCCGCCGAGGACATCCTGCACGATCTCGGCGCGCTCTCGATGATGTCGTCGGACTCGCAGGCGATGGGCCGGCTCGGTGAGGTCATCATCCGCACCTGGCAGACCGCCGACAAGATGAAGAAGCAACGCGGGTCGCTGCCGCAGGACAAGGGCAACGACAACGACAATTTCCGCGTCAAGCGCTACATCGCCAAATACACCATCAATCCCGCGATCGCGCACGGCGTATCGAAGCTGATCGGCTCCGTCGAGAAAGGCAAGCTCGCCGACCTCGTGCTGTGGTCGCCGGCTTTCTTCGGCGTCAAGCCGGACTGCATCATCAAGGGCGGCTCGATCGTGGCGGCGCCGATGGGCGATCCCAACGCCTCGATCCCGACGCCGCAGCCGGTGCATTACCAGCCGATGTTCGCCGCCTTCGGCAAGTCGCTCACCGCCTCCTCGGTGGTGTTCACCTCGAAGGCCGCGGCGAGCGGCGGTCTCGCCCGCAAGCTCGGCACAGCCAAGAAACTCTACGCGGTGCAGAACACCCGCGGCAAGATCTCGAAGAAGAGCATGATCCACAACGACGCGACGCCCGAGATCGAGGTCGACCCCGAGACCTATGAGGTACGCGCAGACGGCGAGCTGCTGACCTGCGCGCCGGCCGAGGTCCTACCCATGGCACAGCGCTATTTTATGTTCTAAAACCGCTCCCGGTAACCAGAGCGTTTTCGAGCGAAGTGGATTTCCGGTTCGCGGAAAGAAAACGCGTCAAAACAAGACTCGCGCCAAAAGAGAAAACCGGGAGGAATTTCCGTGATTTACGTCGTTGCCACGCTGACCATCAAGCCCGAGACCCGCGCCGAATTCATCGCTGCGGCGACGGCCTGCATCAAGGAAACCCGCAAGGAGCCCGGCAACATCGCTTACGATTTGCATGAGAGCGTCACCGACCACAGCAAGATGGTGTTCGTCGAGCAGTGGGAGAACGCGGAGGCGCTGGTACCGCATCGCACCGCCGAGCACATGAAGACGTTCGGTCGGGTCGCGGTGAAATGCATGGCCGCGCCGCCGAAGATCGAGGTGATCACGCCCGAGAAGGTCGACGTCCGCTAACGAGAAAAAGAAGGGAGATAATCCATGATCTATGTCATCGCCACCACGCCGATGAAGCCGGAGAACAAGGACGACTTCATCAAGGGGCACAAGGCCTGCACGGTCGAGACCCGCAAGGAGAAGGGTTGCATCTCCTATGACGGCAATGTCAGCGTCAACGATCCCAACCTCTATGTGGTGGTCGAGCGCTGGGAGAGCCGCGAGGATCTCAACGGCCATGCCAGGGCGCCGCACATGAAGGTATGGCGCGAATATTCCGCTAACATGAAGACCGGGCCGACGGTGATCGAGATCATCAGCGACGCCAAGGTCGAGAAGCTCTGAGGCATCGATGATCCGCGCCACCAAACTCCTGGGACAGCACCGCTGGAAGGAAGCGCCAGCCGATACCGTCGTGCTCGATTTCGACGACCGGCACCGGCGGCGGATGGTGATGTCAGGGACGCGCGGGCTCGAATTCCTGCTTGATCTCGAAAACGCCGTCGCGCTGCGCGGCGGCGATGCCTTGGTGCTGGAGGACGGCCGCCTCGTCGAGGTGGTCGCAGCTCCCGAGCCGCTGGCGGAAATCCGCGGCAGCGATCCGCATCATCTGATCCGGGTCGCCTGGCATCTCGGCAACCGTCATCTGCCGACGCAGATCATGCCCAAGGGGTTGCGCATCCGCAGGGATCACGTGATCGAGGCGATGGTGAAGGGGTTAGGGGCCCGTGTCATCGAGATCGAGGCGCCGTTCGATCCCGAGGGCGGCGCCTATGCCGAGCATGCGCATGCCGACGAGCACGCGCATGGTCACACCGGGCACGATCATGCCCACAGCCATGCGCATGATCACGGTCACCACCATGGCCATGATCATGGGCCTGACCATGATCACCACCATCATCATGATGAGCATTGCGAGCATGCTCATCATCACCACGATCACTCCCATGCTCATGACCACAAATGAGCCTGATCCCGCCGTGATGCGCGGCGGGATGGCGGAGGACGAGGCGGCCGCGCTGTACCGGCTGATGACGTGGCTGTCGCCGTCCTTTCCGGTGGGGGCATTCGCCTATTCCAGCGGCATCGAATGGGCGGTCGAGGCCGGCGACATCACGGATGCCGCGTCGCTGCGCGGCTGGCTCGCCGCGATGCTTTCCGACGGCAGCGGATTTTGCGACGCTGTGTTTCTCGCGCAGAGTTTTCGCGCGGCGTCTGAGCATAATCCTGCCGGGCTGAAGGAGATCGCCGAACTCGCCGCGGCCTTCGTGCCGTCGCGCGAGCGGCAGCTCGAGACCACGACGCAGGGGCGCGCCTTCATCGAGATTGCCGGTGCCGCGTGGAATTCGCCCGGCCTCGACGCAATGATTGCGGCTTGCGACGGACCGATCGTGTATCCGGTCGCAGTCGGCCTCGTCAGCGCCGCGCACGGCATTCGGCTTGCGCCGGCGCTGCACGCCTTCCTGCATGCCGTGCTCTCCAACTGGATTTCCGCGGGCAGCCGGCTGATCCCGCTCGGGCAGACCGCCAGTCAGCGCGTGCTGGCCGATCTCGAGCAGATCGTGGCAGCAACCGCGGCGCGGGCCAATGCGGCCTCGCTCGACGATCTCGGCAGCGCGACCTTTCGAGCCGATCTCGCTAGCCTGCGTCACGAGACGCAATACACGAGGCTGTTCCGGTCATGATGCACCCTCCGCTGTCGTCCCGGCGAAAGCAGGGACCCATAACCACAGGCGCTTGTGGTTTTGCAGGGCTGTGGCCCCAGCGCGTCGCAACAATCGAGTTCGGTGGTTATGGGTCCCGGCGCCGTGCGCAACTGCGCACTCGGCCGGGACGACAAGGAAAGAGCACCTGATATGCCCACTTCCCACGGCCCACTTCGTGTCGGCGTCGGCGGCCCGGTCGGCTCCGGCAAGACCGCGCTGATGGACCTGCTCTGCAAGTCGATGCGCGAGCGCTACGACATCGCCGCGATCACCAACGACATCTACACCAAATGGGATGCCGAGTTTCTGGTGCGCTCCGGTTCGCTGACGCCGGACCGCATCGCCGGTGTCGAGACCGGCGGCTGTCCGCACACCGCGATCCGCGAGGACGCTTCGATGAATCTCGCCGCGGTCGCCGACATGCGGGCGAAATTCCCCGACCTCGATCTGGTGCTGATCGAATCCGGCGGCGACAATCTGGCGGCGACCTTCTCGCCGGAATTGGCCGATCTGACGATCTACGTCATCGACGTTGCCGCCGGCGACAAGATCCCCTCCAAGGGCGGCCCCGGCATCACGCGATCCGACCTCCTGGTGATCAACAAGATCGATCTCGCACCCCATGTCGGTGCGTCACTCGAGAAGATGGACACCGACGCCAGGCGGATGCGCGGCGAGCGGCCCTTCGTGATGACCAACCTGAAGAAGAGCGACGGCCTCGATCGCATCATCAGCTTCATTGAGACCAAGGGCGGCCTTCGGTCGCAGGGCAAGGTCAAGGCAGGCTGACGTTAATCATTGTGGCGGTGCGAACCCTTATCCCCATCATCCTGAGGAGCGAGCCTCGAAGGATGAACGGCCACCGGTGGGGCTGTTCATCCTTCGAGACGCGCTGCGCGCTCCTCAGGATGACGGTGAGGCACTTGGCTGGATGTCGCTGGCCGCCGCAAAAAAGCTGCGCAATCGCCGGAACAATTTCCAACTTTGCCGATTAGCAACCTTTGGCGCCGCCAAAGACCGCCGGGTGGCGTCGTCGTTAATGCTGCCGACCGGCTCCTGTTGCGGACCGATGATCGCTATTCCATATTCCTTTGCGGCGGGCCTTCATCGCATCCTGATTTGTCGCCGCCCTTGCAGAAGCCAGATGACTTCCGTCCCCTTTCGCCACCCCCTGATTGCCGAGTAAGCGTGTGGTTCGACTGGGTTTCATCGTTGCCTTGATTGCACTGATCGGAGTTCTGCTCTCCGGTCTTGCCGCCTATCGGGTGCACGATCAGGAGCTCGCGATCGACGGCATCGCGCTGGCGCGGGCGATCGACGTCCATGCCAGCCTGGTGCAGGACCGCCTGACCGAGCGCGAGCTGCTGGCGCGGGTCGCCTCCGGGCTGTTCCGGGCGCCGTCGATGGTGAAGGCCAACATGCTGCAGCCGCTGCGCTCGGCGATCTACGCCTTCAAGACCGATTTCGTCGTTGCCGCCTGGATCGCGCGGCTCAAGCCGGACGAGCTCGCCGCGGCGGAGGCCGAGCTGAAGGCCAACGGCTTCACCAATCCGACCATCCGGGATTTCGACGACCAGGCGCTCGACCTCAAGGCGCTCGACAAGCCGATCAACGTGCTGATGGACGTCGAGCCGCGCAATCCGGAGACCTTGAGCATTCCGGGCCGCGCCTTCGACCGCCACTCGGTGGTGGGCCCGATGCTGGCGCGGGCGATGGCCAACGCCAAGCCGGTGGCCTCCGACCCGGTGCCGCTGTTGCGGCAGAACGGCCCGGTCGGGGTCGTGCTCGCCGCGCCGGTGTTCCAGGAGGGCGCATCCGAGCCGGCCGGCTTCATCACCTTCTCCTATGAGCTGTCGTCGCTGATGCTGACCAACGACGATAGCTCACTATTCGCGGTGGCGTTGAAGGATCCGCGCGACTCCAACGACGAGTTCACCGCCAACGAGCAGGGCATCGTCACCTCGCGCGCGGTGCGCCAGGACGGCCCGCTGCCGTCGATGGTGCGCACGGTGACGTTCGGCGGCCGTGACTGGTCGCTCGACTATTACGCCAAGAGCAACGCCACGGTGCGTGCGCAGCAGACCGCGACCATCGTCGCGGCGATCGGCCTCGCGCTGACCGGCATCGTCTGCGGCCTGTTCGGCTATGTCGCCTACAACAATTTGCGCCTCAGCCGCGAGATCGAGGTCCGCATCGGCTTCGAGCGCCGGTTGACCGCCGTGATCGACGAGCTCAACCATCGCGTCAAGAACATCCTCGCGGTGATCCAGTCGATCGTGACCCGCACGCTGCGGCACGGCGCCGATATCGATGTCGCGCGCGAGCTCTTGATCGGGCGCATCCACGCGATGTCGAACGTCGTCACGCTGCTCAGCGAGAGCCAGTGGCAGGGCGTCAAGCTGAAGGGCCTGTTCGAATCGCGCGCGATCCCGCATGCCGACCGGATCGCGGTGAACGGTCCCGACATCACGGTCAGCGCCCGCGCCGCCCAATCGCTGTCGCTGCTGTTCTTCGAGCTCGCCTCGCATTCCGACGAAGGGCTGTCGCTGGTCGGCAAGCACCCGCACATCGTCGCCAATTGGGAGGTCGTCGGCGAGGATGCGGACTTGGTCTTTCATTTCCGCTGGGAAGAGTTCAACACCAGCCAGGCGACGCGGCGAGCCGACAGTGATTTCGGCCTGATCCTGCTCGACCGTGTCGCGCCCGAGGCGCTCGGCGGCACCGCGAAGCGCTACTTCACCGACGTCTCCTATGTCTATGAACTGACCGCGCCGATGGACACCGTCGTCGACATGACCGAGCGCGACCGCACCGAGCAGTTCTCCGCGCCGCTGCGCCCGGTGAAGAAGTAGCAGCGGCTGCCTCAGGTTGTGTGATCGGATCGACGCACGGATTGATCGAAATCATGCGCGCGAGCAGACGCCGGTGTCATCGTGACCAATGCCCGGTATCAGCAATAGACCGCAACCGATTGTTAAAACTTCGTTGAACATGCTTGGGCATATACCGAGCAGGATACCGTCTGAGGACCCCGATGAGGCTTTGGGTCAGCCTGACCTTGCTCGCGGCAGTTTTGCCGGTAGGGCTGTCGCTTGCCTTGACTCCGGCAGCGCCGCCCGGCGACCCTGCGACAATCCGTGCCAGCTATCGGCGGCCGGACGTCGTTCCGTTCCCGAGCAGCAATCCCTATTCGGAGGCGAAATCCGCGCTTGGGCAGCTGCTGTTCTTCGATCCGCTGCTGTCGAGGTCAAAGACGCACTCCTGCGCGAGTTGCCACAGGCCATCCCTTTCATGGGCCGACGGCCTTCCGCGCGCCATCGGTGAGGATCCCAAGGGCCTGCCGATCCGCTCGCCGACGTTGATCGATGTGGCCTTCTTCGAGCCGCTGGGATGGGACGGCAAGTTCAAGGATCTGGAATCCGTTGCGTTCGGGCCGATCCTCAGTCCGGCGAACCTGAACATGACCGAGCCGGAATTGATTGCGCGACTTTCGGCGATCCCCGGTTATGTCGATGCCTTCGCCCACGCATTCGGAGACGGCGCGATCACGCGGCCGAGGATCGAGGCGTCGTTGGCGACCTTCGAGCGCTCCATCGTTGCAGGCGAGGCTCCGTTCGACCGTTGGATCAAGGGCGACGATACCGCCATCAGCAAATCAGCCCAGCACGGCTTTGAGCTTTTCAACGGCAAGGCGCGTTGCTCGGCTTGCCACAGCGGCCCGTCGTTTTCCGACGGATCCTTCCAGGATATCGGCACCGCCAAGGGCCATGACATCGGGCGCGGCCGTTTCTTTCCGACCTCGGCGAAGCTGAAATATGCGTTCAAGACGCCGACATTGCGCGACGTCGCGCGCCGCGCGCCCTATATGCACGACGGATCGGTGGCAACGCTGGAAGATGTCATCGAGCTTTACAACAAGGGTGGGATCGATCGGCCGAGCCGATCGCCCGACATCAAGCCGCTGTCCCTGACGGCAGACGAGAAGAACGACCTCATCGCCTTCCTGCAAACCCTGACCGCAACGGCCCCGCCGGTGGCAGGCGTCCCCAAACTGCCGCGCTGACCTCGGCTCAACGCGGTTCAGAACGAGGTTCGTTTCAGGACAGGTGCGGCAGCGCCGCGCCCAGGAGGCCGAGCCCCACGATCACGAATGCGCCCGCGCAGGTCTCGAGGGTCGCTGTGCGCGCAGCGGACGATCTTGTCACATAGGCGAGGGCCGACCCCACCCCGATACTTACGACGCTCAACGCTCCGAACACTGTACCGGCCTCCCGATCCGATTTGTCCGGATTTCACTACGACAGTTGAATTGAGCTCCCGTGCCGGAATTAGCTAAAATTTGAGGCAACCGGCTGTAAAGACTGCACTAAGGGACAGGCCGGGGGCTCGCCCGCCACGATTAACCACAATGCAACCACGGGGTGTCCCGGCAGGCGCAAAGCTTAAAATTTGATATAAGTTAAACAAGTCCTTAAGTGTGTGGGCGGTTGGTTCAATGTTTAGTGGATGGGCGCGAGATACCGTCTCGGCGGTGCGCTCCTTTTTCGCCACGTGCCTTGCAGCGGTTCTGTTTTGTGTCGTCGCCGCGCGCAGTGCCGAGGCACATGTCAAATGGTTTTGTGCCTACGATGTCGCCGGCCAGCCCCGCGGACTCGAGAATGTCCTTTGCCTGGATTTCGAGCTGCTGCTCGGTGTCGCCATCTTCTGGCTGTTTGCCGGTTGCCTGATCGAGCCCACCTCGCTGGGTGACGCCACGATCCGGGTCATGGACCGCGTCACCGAGGGACTGCGGCTGCGCACCGAATTGATGATGCGCGCCGTGTGCGGGTTCTTCTTCATCTCGATCTGGGCCGTGGGCGGCATCCTGCTGACGCCCGAGTTGAAGACGACGTCGCCGTATGTCGGCGCGCTGCAGCTTGCCATCGCTGCCGGGATGCTGTCACGACGCACGCTGCCGCTATCGGCGGCTGGGATGGTGGTCCTGTTCGGGATCGGTGTGCGCGATTACGGTCTCTTTCACCTCGCCGATTATCCGATCTTTCTCGGTGTTGCCGCCTATTTTGCACTGGTTGGGCTGAACAAGGATTTGTTCGGAGTCCGGCCGATCGACGTGATGCGCTACGCCGCCGCGGTGACGTTGATGTGGGCCTCGGTCGAAAAATGGGCCTATCCGGAGTGGAGCTTCCCGCTGCTGATCGAGCATTCCGCGATGACGCTGGGCTTCGACAACGAGTTCTACATGCGCGCCGCCGGCATGGTGGAATTCACGCTTGCCTTTGCCTTGATCTGGACGCCGCTGATCCGGCGCTGCGCCGCAACCGTGCTGACGGGGATGTTCATCAGCGCGTGCTTCGAATTCGGCAAGATCGACACGATCGGACACTCGGCAATCATCGCTGTCCTGCTAGCGATTGTCGCCGACAACAAGGTGTTGTCGCGCGACCGTCGTGCGCCGTGGCTCGCCCCGGTCGCGCTCTGTGCCGCGCTGTCGGTGACCTTGTTTGTCTATTATTTCGGCCACGCTGCGATCTTCAAGACGTCGGTCCTGTAGATCGCCGCCGCCTGGGGCGGCTATTTGGCGACGTGGACGGCGAGCTTCATCTTCGGGTGAATGCCGCACAGCACGGTGTAGTCGCCGGGCACCGAGAAGGTGACGTCGAACTTGCTGCCCGGCTGCTGGTCACCCGAGTCGAAGCTGAACGTATCAGTGCTCAAATAAGCGTGATGCAGCAGTTCGCCGTCATCGTTAACGAACCGTAAAACCTCACCCCGCTTGATCGAGATCTGCGCGGGTTTGAATTCACGATCTTTCTGCGAAATGACATAAGGGGCTGCGCCCAAAGCTGCTCCAATAAGCGCTCCAGTGACGATCGCCGCCGCAAACGGCAGGCGGCCGAACTGGCCCAGGCGCAAGGCGCGCAACAAGCCTGACTGCATGAGACCCCCGCTGAACCTCGAACACCAAATATCGGCTATCCCGGGCTGCAAATGTGGCTCCCGGATCACCTGTAAGGGTGATTATCGCCAGCTGATCTTAACGATTTCAGCATGAGTTCCAGTCACTACTAAAGCAATTTTGAGCAGACAGTTATTTTCCGCAGTGCTGCGCGTTTCTGCGTAGCTTGAGTATCGAGCACTACGGCGAAACGCGGGCATGGACAGCCTATTTGGCAACCTCAAGGTAAAGAGCGGTGCGGCCTTTCGGTTCGCAACCGTCCGCCTTTCGCGTCTTGCCCTGACCAAGGGTTCGATCCGCAGCCAGATTCTGATTTTTTGCCTTGCGATGAGCGCCGTTGCGGTCGCCCTCGGCGGGTACTCCATCCTCGGCATCCGCCATGCCGGCGATCTGGTGGCCAAGACGTTCGACGAATCCCTGATGTCGATCAACTATGCACGCGCGGCCGGTGCGGATTTCGCCGCGATGCGGGTCGCCTCGTCGCAACGCCTGCTGACCACGGATCCGGAGATTCGCGCCAATCTCGATGGCCAGATTGAAAAGCTCGCGAAGACGCTCTCGGAAGACCTGGCGATTGCTGCCGATCGGTCGCAATCCTCGCGCGCTGCGCAAGCCGCCGCTAAGGTTCAGGAAGCCGCCGACGCCTGGATGGCGCTGCACCGGCGCGCGATCGGATCGTCCACGGAGGGCAGCGCGGCGGCCGATCCGCGCCCACCGGGTGCGACGGTCGGCGATGTCGATCGCTACTCCAAGATTGTCAGTCAGCAGGTCGAGCTGCTGGTCAATTATACGGCCGGCGATGGCTTCCTGTTCAGGCAAAAGGCGCTCTCGACGATCAAGCGGGACCTGCAGCTCAACGTGGCCGGGCTGACCGTCGCGCTGTTTCTGTCGGCGCTGTTTTCGTGGCTGCTGGCGCGCCGCATTATCGGACCGGTCGCGATCGCATCGCGGGCCGCGCGAAGCATCGCCGGCGGCGACCTCGACGCGACCATCCCCAAGGGCGGGACCGACGAGCTTGGCACGCTTCTGACCGCCATGGAAACGATGCGCGACAACATCCGGCGGATGGTCAATCAAGAAGTATCGCAACGCCGCTCGGCACAGGCACGGCTTTCCGATGCGCTCGAAACGTCGCGTGAGGGCGTCGTGCTGCTCGACGCGGATGGCCAGGTCGCACTGGCCAACTCGCGCGCGAGTGAATTCATCCGTCTCTCGCCGCAGCTTCTGCAGTCGAATCCGCTCGATGCCGCCAGGCTGGCGCCTGCCGACGGTGACATCGATGGCTTTGCGAGCGAGGCGCAGCTTGCGGATGGACGCTGGCTGCGCGTCAGCCGCAGCGAGACGCAGGAGGGCGGCGTCGTCCTCGTCTACAGCGACATCTCCGCGCTGAAGCAGCAGAAGGCCGAGCTGCATGAAACCAATCTGCGGCTCGACGCGGCGCTCACGCACATGTCGCAAGGATTGTGCCTCTATAACAGCGAGGCGCGGCTGCAAGTCGCCAACCGCCGGTTCTGCGAGATCTTCGATATATCGCCGGAGCTTGTCGTTCCCGGAATGACCATGGAGGAGGTGCTCGACCTGAGCATCGCCGCGGGCAATCACGGCGAGCGGACCGTCACCGACCTGCTGGCGGAGCGCGAGCGCTCGATGGCCCTGCACGACGGCAATTATCTGCAGCATCTCAGCGATGGACGGATCATTGCGATCGCGCAACGGCCGACATCCGATGGCGGCTGGCTCGTCACCTGCGAGGACGTCACCGAACAGCAACGGGCGGAATCGCAGATCGCGTTCATGGCCCGGCACGATGCCCTGACCAAGCTGCCGAACCGGACGTTGTTGGCCGAGCGGATCGAGCTGGCGGTTGCGCAGGTCGGCCGCGGGCTCGGCTTCGCGGTGTTCTGCCTCGATCTCGATAATTTCAAGCAGGTCAACGACACGCTCGGGCATCCGGTCGGCGACGAACTGCTGTGCGCAGTTGCGGACCGGCTCAACGCCTGCGTCCGTGAGGTCGACACCGTCGCGCGTTTGGGCGGCGACGAGTTCGCGGTCATCCAGTGTGGCGTCCAGGGCGGAGACGAGGCCGAACGCCTCGCGCGCCGCATCGTGGAATGCGTGGGTGCGCCGTACGAGCTGAACGGGCATCGCGTCGTCGTCGGATGCAGCGTCGGCATCTCGATGTCGCCGGGTGACGGCACCACCGGCGAGAAGCTGCTGAAGAACGCTGACGTCGCCTTGTACCGCGCCAAGATGGAAGGCCGCGGCACCTGGCGCTTCTTCGAGCCTGCGATGGACGCCAGCCTGCAGCGGCGTCGGGCCATCGAGCTCGACCTTCGCGAGGCGATGGTCAAGGACGAGTTCTCGTTGTTCTACCAGCCGCTCTACGATCTCCATCTCGACCGCATCTGCGGCTTCGAGGCGCTGCTGCGCTGGCATCACCCCAAGCGCGGGCTGGTGCCGCCGGACCAGTTCATCCCGATCGCGGAAGAGATCGGTCTGATCGGCCCGCTGGGAGAATGGGTGCTCAATCGCGCCTGCGAACAGGCGACGACCTGGCCAAGCGAGATGAAGCTCGCGGTCAACGTCTCGGCGGTCCAGTTTCGCGATGCCGACTTCACCGACGTCGTCGTCGGCGCGCTCGCGACGTCAAAATTGTCGCCGCGCCGGCTGGAGCTCGAAATCACCGAGTCCGTGTTCCTCGCGAACAGCAACGAGACGCTTGCAACGCTGCACAAGCTGAAGGCGCAGGGAGTGCGCATCGCGCTGGATGATTTCGGTACCGGCTATTCCTCGCTGAGCTATCTGCGCAGCTTCCCCTTCGACAAGCTCAAGATCGACAAATCCTTCGTGCGCGATGCGACCGCGACGCATGGATCGAAGTCGATCGTCCGCGCCGTCATCAGCCTCGGCAGAAGCCTCGGCATGACCACGATCGCGGAGGGCATCGAGACCGTCGAGCAGCTGGATCATATGCGGGCCGAAGGCTGCAACGAGGCGCAGGGCTTCCTGTTCAGTCACCCGGTCCCGGTGACCGAAATCGCAGCCAAGATCCTCGAATTGAGAAACGGCTTCAAGCCGGCGTCCGTCAAGGCGATGGCCAGCTGACGGCGCGCTGAGCGTCGCCGGGCCTTGCAGGCCAACATGGAAAAGGCGGCCCGCGGCCGCCTTTTCCTATTTATCGCCGTGGTCGCGCTTAGCCGCCATTGCCGCCGATCACGGCGCGCACGGTGTTGTCGGGGCCGAAATCCTCCGCGCTGTCGACATAAAGCAGCGCGGAGAGCTTCGATCGCGCGCGGTTGACGCGGCTCTTGATGGTGCCGACCGCGCAGCCGCAGATTGCCGCGGCATCCTCGTAGGAGAAGCCGGACGCGCCGACCAAAATCAGCGCCTCGCGCTGGTCCTGCGGCAGCTTTTCGAGCGCGGCGCGGAATTCCTCGAACTCCAGATGCGCCGCCTGCGAAGGCTGGCTCTTCAGCGTCTTGGCATAATTGCCCTCGGCATCCTCCACCTCGCGGCGCCGCTTCCGGTAGTCGGAGCGAAACAGGTTGCGCAGGATGGTGAACAGCCACGCGGGGAGGTTCGAGCCGGGCTGGAACGAGTCGATGTTGGCGATCGCGCGCAGCAGGGTCTCCTGCACCAGATCGTCGGCGCGGTCACCATTACCGGACAGCGAGATCGCGAACGCGCGCAGGCTCGGGACCGACGCAAGGATATCGTCGCGAAGTTCATTCGTGAGAGGCATTAGTCCCCTCCATTGTTCTTGTCGGTATCGCCCCCGGCGACGGCAGCCGCCGCAGCCTCCGGCCCGTCGAGTTTGCGGATCAGCTCCGCAAAGCGGTCGGGTACGCCCTGTCGCACCACGTCATCGTACATGGCGCGAAGCTGGTGGCCGATTCTCGATTGAATCTCGGCGTTGAGACCGCCCTGCTTCTTTACTTCCTTCATGATGTGATCCACGCTTCCCCGGGAGTTAAGTCTCTGATTTCCAAGTCGTTTCCTCGAAAAAAGAGGCTGGCCGCGTTGCCTCGTCGGTTAGGAGCTAATGCAAAGTTGCGCAGAAAGTTCCGGAATGTTGGAACTATTTCGTGGAACTTTTTCGGCTTTCGCGCGTAGTCGGCCATGCAGGGGAACCGGGGTCGTCCCAGAACTGGATTCTGCCGCCCCCAGACAACGGGTTTCAGGCCGCCAGGCCTCACGAACAAGGATGGAGTGGGAATGTCCCGATCGCAAATCGTTGCCGAACACCTTCCGCTGTTGCGCCGTTACGCTCGCGCACTGACCGGAAATCAGGCGTCGGGGGACGCCTATGTCGGGGCCATGCTCGAGGCCCTGTTGCAGGATGGATCGTTGCTGGATCAGACCCACGGCCCGCGCGCCGGCCTGTTTCGGCTGTTCACCCAGATCTGGAATTCGGTCTCGGTGAACAACAACGAAAATGCCGACGTGGCGACGCTGTCGCTGCCGCCGGAGCGTCGGCTGTCCAACATCACGCCGCTGCCTCGCCAGGCCTTCCTGCTGCTGTCGCTTGAGGGCTTCTCGGAGGAGGAGGTCGGCTACATTCTCGGCACCGATATCGCCGAGACGCGCAAGCTGACCGATGCCGCCGGCCGCGAGATGGCCGCCGAGATCGCCACCGACGTCCTGATCATCGAGGACGAGACCTTCATCGCCATGGACCTCGAGAGCCTGGTGAAGAATCTCGGCCACAACGTCATCGGCGTTGCGCGCACGCATTCCGACGCGGTGGCGCTCGCCAAGAACAAGAAGCCCGGCCTGATCCTCGCCGATATCCAGCTCGCCGACGGCTCGTCGGGCCTCGATGCCGTGAACGAGTTGCTGCGGACCTTCGAGGTGCCGGTGGTGTTCATCACCGCCTATCCCGAGCGCTTCCTGACCGGCGAGCGGCCGGAGCCGGCATTCCTGATCTCCAAGCCGTTCCAGCCGGCGATGGTGTCGGCGGTGGCGAGCCAGGCGCTGTTCTTCCAGCGCAACTCGCGCAACCGCACGCCGCGCGCGGCATCGGCATGATCTGAATCTACGCAAGGGAGCAAAATCCAGACCGGCGTGCCGAAAGGTGCGCCGGTTTTTTTCAAGCCTTCGACAGGACGTTACTTCGGCGTCACGCGGACCGGCATTGTGCTGAGCGCCCGCAGGCCCGAGCTGTCGCGGAAGGCTGTGGGGCCTGCAATCTCGAGCCGTTTGACGCGCCTGGCGAGCGCTGCGATCACGGCCTCGGCTTCCAGCCGCGCCACCATCTGCCCGACGCAGCCGTGGATGCCGACGCCGAAGCCCATGTGTCCGGAGAGCCGCCGTCTGACGTCGAATTGGTCGGCATGCTCCCAGCGCGTCTCGTCGCGGTTGGCGGAGGCGAGCAGCAGCAGCACCTTCTCGTGCTTGCCGATCCCGACGTCTGCAATCTCGGTGTCATGCGGCGTGGTGCGGAACACGAACGGCGCCGGTGAATCGAAGCGCAGCGTCTCGTCGAATGCCGCGCGCGACAACGACGGATCTTCCGCAAGCAGCGACCATTGCTCGGGATGGCGCGCAAGCGTGTACAGCGCCATGCCGATCGCGCTGATCGTGGTGTCAAGCCCGGCCGAGAGCAGCGAACGCACCAGCAGCGGAGCTTCCTCCGCGCTGATCTCCCCGGCGTCGGCCGCCTCATAGACCTGCGCGCCAAAGCTGCCCGGGCGCAGCGCCTCGCGCTGGCAGCGCGCCGCGACCCAGGGCAGCACGCGGGGCGCCTGCTGCATCAAATCGCGAAAATAATCGTTTTCGGGCCCGAAGCCGGCGAACACCATCGCGCCATAGGTCAGGAAGTTCTCGCGGCCCTCCTGATCGATGCCGAGCGCGTCGGGAAACACGCTGACCGGAAACACCTCCGCGATGTCCTTGATGGCGTCAAACGATCCGCGCTCGACCAGCCCGTCGATCAGCCGCGTCGCCGTTGACTTGAAATCATCTGCAAGCCGCCGCATCGCGCCGGGTGAGAGGATCCGCGCCAGCACCGCGCGGGTTCGCGTGTGCAGCGGCGGATCGGCTTCCAGCACGATGCTTGGCGGCCGCCACGGCTTCTCCTTGAAGTGGTTGGCAAGTCCCGCGCCGCCGGCGTTGCTGAAATTGACATGGTTTCCGAAGATCGTCTTGACCTCGGCAAAGCGCGGCACCGCCCAGATGTCATATCTGGTCAGGCGGACGACCGGCGCCGCGGCACGCAGCTCTGCATAGGTGCCGTAGGGATCGGCCCGCGTCGCCGCGCTGAACGGATCGAAATCGCTGCGGACAACTTCGCCGGCAAGGGGGCTCGCAAGGGGGCTCGCATGGGTGCTCATCGGATCCTCCCGTCTTGTCATTAGTTAATTGACCATAGTCAATTAACTCGCATAGTGCAAGGGCGGGGTTGCCATCGGGGCGGGTGCGCGGCATGGAGGCGCGAGGCAGATGGGGATGTCGATCGTGGAGCGAGCCAAAGGCGCACGGCGCTTTCAGCGCAGGGCGCGCCAGGAGGCCGACAAGGAGGCGCTGAAGGCGCTGATCCTTAAGACCGCGCGCAAGGAGTTCGCCGCCGGCACGCTGGAGACCGTATCGATCCAGAAGATCGCCGACGTGATCGGCTACTCAAAGGGCACCGTCCTCAAATATTACCCGACCAAGCTGTTGCTGCTGCTCGCCGTGAAGCAGCAGAATCTCGAGGCGGTCGCCGAACGCCTCGAGCGGGTCCGCGCGGAGACGGCCGACAGCGATCTGCGGCTGCGGCGCGTGATGGAAACCTATCTCGATTACTGGGCCGACAATCCCGATCACTTCCGCTCACTGTTCTCGATGTCCGGTACGATCGAGGACCGCCGTTTTCCCGACGGCGTCTATTTCGGCGAGACCGAGATCGCGCGCCGCAGCTACGAATTGTTCGTGATCTCGGTGCGGGAATATCTGGCGGCACATGGCGCCGAGCCGGCGCCTGGCCTGCCGCAGCGGCTCGCGACCGCGCTGCTGGCGGCGACCCACGGCGTGGTCGCGCTCACGCTCGGCACGCCGACCATGAAACTGCCCGACATGCGCGGCACCGGCCGCCTGCTCATCGCAAGCCTGATCGATGCCTGGACGGCAAGGCTTGCCGCCGCTCGGAAAAACGACGGCTGGCCGCGGATCACGATCGGCACCTTCGCCTGACGGAGCGGTGTCCGCACGTGCCGCGCGTCCCTGCATAGGCTACGTCCCCCTCATACGCGAAGCGATGTGGAATCCCGGGCGTTCGCCTGCTAAGCGCCGCCCATGGATACGACGCAGCGCGATCGAACGGTGGGCTTTCTCTGTCTGGTGGTGACGGCCTTCGGCTGGGCCCTGAACTGGCCGCTGATGAAGCTGTTGCTGCAGCAATGGCCGCCGCTGTTCGCCCGCGGGCTTGCCGGCACCTGCGCGGCGGTGATCCTGGCCACGCTGGCGCTGGCCCGCGGACAGTCGCTCGCCGTGCCGCGCGAGGCGATCCCGCGGCTGCTGTTTGCCTCCCTCACCAATGTCTTCGCCTGGATGGGCTTTGGCACCATCGCGATGAAATTCGTCACGGTCGGCGAGGGCGCGCTGCTCGCCTACACCATGCCGATCTGGGCGATGCTGTTCGCCTGGCCGGTGCTGCACAGCCGCCCGACGCTGCGGGATCTTGCGGCGCTCGTGCTCGGCGTCGCCGGCGTTGCGCTCCTGCTCGGCGGCAATGGCTTTGCGTTCAGTGCCGACAAGCTCACCGGTATCGCGCTGGCGCTCGCCTGCGCCATCCTGTTCGCGCTCGGTAACGTGCTGAATCGCAAGCCGCTGCCGATGCCGCCGCTCGCGGTGGTGGCCTGGCAGGTCGGCATCGGCTGTCTTGTGATGCTCCTGCTCGGCATTCTCTTCGAGCATCCGAACTATGCCGCGATCACGCCGCTCGGCCTCGGCTGCTTTGCCTACATGACGCTGATGCCGATGGGCATCTGCTATCTCACCTGGTTCGAGACGCTGCGCCGCCTGCCGCCGACCCCGGCGTCAACGGGCATGCTGCTGGTGCCGGTCATCGGCGTGGTGTCGGCCGCGATCATTCTCGGTGAGCCACTGGGGCTGCGCGAGATCGGCGCCATGGCACTGACGCTCGGCGGCGTAACGCTGGCGCTGCAGCGAGCCTGACGCAGGCGAGGGAACGGACATCGGTGCATCGCGTTCTCCCGAAAAAGGGAGCTTGGCCATGCGCAAGGCGATCGCGCGGCTTGATGCGGAGCAGAGGGCGCAACTGCTTTATCTCGCAGATCTCGGCACGGCGATGTTCACGTCGGCCCTCGTGGTGTGCAGCCTGAAGGCGATTGTCGACCTGTTCGCCGCAGGCTGAACCGCGACGTCAGCGCCAACGCGCCATCAATCCTCTTGCGCCTCTTGCGGCGCATCGCTCTGGGTGTGCCCATCCGGCCCCCGGTTGAACACCCCGTAATCGCTCGATTTCACGCCTGCCGCCCCATCGGTGCCACCGCCGGCCAGACCGAGCTTGAGCAGCTCGCGGACCGCCGCGGCGCGGGTCGGCATGCGGTGCTTGAAGCGGAAATCGTCGAGGGCTGCCAACTCCTCTGGCGACAGCATGACCTGAAGCCGTTCGGCGCGAAGCTCATTCATCGCAAAACACCCAGACTTAGCTTGTTGAGTAATTCGCTAAACCGCCAAACTCGCGTGAGGTTCCATCGGTTGAGACAAAAACGCTGATTGAGTATAATTATCAAACGAAATCAATAACTTATACAATAAATAAGGGAACGATCCGGCTGCCCATCTCGTTATGTGGGTGGAGAGATGCCATGGCCAACCACGTCAAGCTTCCCCGCAAGCTGTCCGAGGAGCCGGAAGCCCCGAAACCGCGGCGCCCGAGCCACGCAAAAGTCATCGAGCAACTGGACCGCTGGGCCAATAGTCCCGGTCTTCAACCGCCAAAGGTCGACAATGCAGAGGACGATTCAAAAGCGGAAGCGATCTGAACCCCACACATTCGAGCAGCGCCTCGAGGAACATCGCGTGCGACTTGAAAGCCGGCTCGCGCAATTGCCGCGCGGAGCCGAGCGCGAGCAGATTGTCGCGCGCATCGAGCAGCTGCGGACAGCCGTCGAATTGAACGCGATGCTGTCGACGGCCGGCTGAGCCGAGAAGCGAAACGGCGGAACGGCCCGCTTGCTCCCGCCGCTCCATCCGCCTACCATTCCCATGTTGATGGGGATGGAGTCCCCCGATAACCGCCGCAAGGCTGATGACTCCTACCGGGCGCGACAGCGTCGGTAGGAGCATGCGCCACCGCCGACCCGCCGTGTCCCGCGAATGAGAAGGGACAGCGCATGACGGGTCTTCCTGGTTCACTCTCAATCGCATTGTCGCTGGTCGGGTCGATCTGGCTCGTCGGTGTCGTCGCCCTGCTGGTCGGCGCGCCGGGCGAGCTGGTCGCGGCGACCTTCGTGCTTGGGTTGGTGGCGGGCTTCATCGAATGGCGAGCCGGAAAGGTGGAGCATTGAACGTTCAGTTGTTGGCGGCGGTCGCGATCGGCGGTTCGCGGGGATCGGTCGCGCGCTATCTGGTGGCGATCGGCGCGGGGCGCCTGGTCGGTACGGAATTTCCCTGGGGCACGCTGGTGATCAACATCGTGGGTTCATTCCTGATCGGCGCCTTCGCGGAGGCGTTCGCGCTGAGCTGGAATGCCAGCCAGGCGATGCGGGTGTTTCTCACCGTCGGCATTTGCGGCGGCTTCACCACCTTCTCGACCTTCTCGCTCGATGCGATCGTGCTGATGCAGCGCGGCGAGCTATGGTCGGCCGGCACCTACATCGCGGCCTCCATCGCGCTCTCGATTTTCGCGCTGTTCGGCGGCCTGCTGCTGGTGCGGGCGTTCACAGCCTAGTCAGTCGCGCGGCGGCCGGTGCGTGGATTGAGCGGTGCGGTCGGCGGCCGTCGCAGCGCTTCGGGCAGGAACGGTTCGCCCCGCCGAGGCGAGGCGTCGGCACGCACATCGGCGGCCCATTGCGCACGTTCGTGCGGCGTCTGGTTGTCGTCGAAAGTTCGCTTCACATCGACGCCGCCGACGGGATCGTTGACGCCGTTCCGGCTGGCGGGATGGTCGACGCCGCTGTGGATGTCACTGGAGTTGCCCATCGCGGCCTCCGTGCTCGGCTGATCCGGATCAGGATTTGATCCTGGATCCAGGACTTCTGTACCAACGTGGCCGGCGCAGGCGCCGTTCCAAACATGAAAGTGAAGGGCGGGAGGTACCGTCCGCCGCCCGGAATCCTTGGCGCGTCCGGGACCAGCCGGTAGGATGGAACCCGGATGGCAGCCAGGAACCAAGGGAAAGACCGGGGAATGAAGCATATCGACGTCGCGGTGATTGCTGCCACGCTGTGGCTGCTGGCGTCGATGGTGCTGGACATCCTGACGCCGAAGTCGCTCACCGCGCTGATGATCGCCGCCGCGCTTGCGCCGCCGTTCCTGATCGGGATCGGCATCCATTTCGCACGTGAATATTTCAAGGCGAGGCGGCGCAGCTACCCGCCGCCGCAGTTGGACGAACACTTCAAGAACTAGAGCGTTTTCGAGCGAAGTTGGCACCGGTTCGCGTGAAGAAAACGCGTCAAAACTAGAATCCAGAGCCCCGTTTCGATTCAATCGGAGCGGGGCTCCGGCCGGGCAGCGCTGCGGGAGGGGCTGCACATGCTGCATTGAACTGCGCACATGGCTTGCTAAGCTTATGCCATGACCGAGCATCTCCCCGATACGATCAGCCGCCTTTACACCGACCCTGGCGAATATGTCGACAGCGACCATCCCGCGAGGCGTTCGCCCGCGCCGCCGTTCCGTCTGACGCCAGCGCGCGCGACAAGGCGCGCCGGCTCTACACCGCGGTGCGCGACGGCATCCGCTACAACCCCTATGTCAGCATGCGCTCGCCCGAGAGCTACCGGGCCTCCAGCGTGCTCGCCGCCAGCAACGGCTACTGCGTCGGCAAGGCGGCGCTCTATGCCGCGGCCTGCCGGGTCCACGGCATCCCGGCGCGTGTCGGCTTCGCCGATGTGCGCAACCATCTCACCACCGAGAAGCTGCGCCAGAGTATGGGCTCGGACCTGTTCACCTGGCACGGCTTCACCGAAGTGTTCGTCGATGGCGCCTGGCGCAAGGCGACCCCGACCTTCAACGACACGCTGTGCGCCAAGCTCGGCGTCAAGCCGCTCGATTTCGACGGCCACGCCGACGCGCTGCTGCATCCCTTCGACGGCGAAGGGCGCGCCTACATGCAGTATGTCAACGACCACGGCAGCTATCACGACGTCCCCGCCAAATTCCTGATGCGCGAGATGGCGCGCGAATACGCCGACATGCAGGGCGAGGATCTCGCCGGCCGCGACATGGAGCGCGAGGCGGCCGAGCAGTAGCGGACGTGTGAACCGATCGCGCGCCGGCTGAGGGGGCGGTGTCATGGATGCGGAGCCGCCGAAAGCGCAGGTCAGCCGCCCCGCCAAAGGCTGGGAGGACGCGGTCGCGCTGACCGGCTTCATCCTGGTCGCGGTCGGCCAGGCCTCCAACCAGGTTCTGGCGCGCGGGCTTGCCGGCTCGGTGCCGCCGTTCTCGCTCGCCTTCTTCCGCTGGAGCATCATCGCCATCGGCCTCGCGCCATTTGCGATCGCAGCGATCCGCGACGGCAAGATCCCGCTGGCGCAGAACCTCTGGCCGATCCTCGCCGCCGGCTTCCTCGGCATGTTCCTGTGCGGCGGCCCGGTCTACATCGCCGGCATCACGACCACGGCGATCCACATCGCGCTGATCTTCGCGCTGTCGCCGATCATGGTGCTGCTGATCTCGGCGGCGCTTGGCATCGAGCAAATCGGTCCGCTGCAATGGCTCGGCACGGCGCTGGCGCTCGGCGGCGCGCTCCTGATCGTCTCGGGCGGTCATCTGGAAACGCTGACGCAATCGAGCGCGGCGGCCTGGGGCGATCTCCTGGTGGTATGCGCGATGCTCGGCTGGTCCGGCTACACGCTGCTGCAGTCGCGCGTCGCGCCGCGCGCCTCGCTGCTGGCGCGGGTCAGCCTGTTCTCGGCGGCCGGCGCGCTGTGCTCGCTGCCGCCGGCGCTGCAGGAGATGTGGGCTACGCCGGCGGAGGTGTTCAACACCCGGGCGTTCGAGGCCTATGTCTTCGCCGGCCTCGTGCCCGGCCTGATCGCCTATGCCGGCTTCGCCTGGCTCGGCGCGAGATTCGGCTCGGTGCGGAGCTCGCTGGTGCTCTACGTCGCACCGATCGCGAGCGCGCTGCTGTCCTGGATCATCCTCGGCGAGCCGCCGAAGCTGATCCATCTGGTCGGCGGTCTTTTGATCCTCGGCGGTGTCTGGGCGAGCCTGCGCAAATAGATCCGGTTCCTTCCCAAGGTGCAACCTTTTCCGGCCTCGTGCGTTGAATCCAGCGTTGATTCAAGAGCTTAGTCGGAGGTCGCATGAATCTTACTCCCCAGCAGCGCAAGGACCGTGATGCGCAGCGTCAGCAAGACGCATCGCAGGCGATGAAGGAGCATCGCGCCAGCGAGAAGGCGTTCTACGACAACTTCCAGCGCCTCAAGGCCGAGCGGCAGGCGCGCGAAGCCGCGGAGTCACGGAAGACGAAATCCGCTTCGAAATAAGCGCTTGGAGTCACACCCACCAATCCGGATGGCCCGGATCTGATCGACCGAGAAGGAGCGGAAGCGAGGGGGCGAGCACGGCGCAAACAAGCTCGCCCCGAAGACGAGAAATCTCCAGGCTTATGGAGGACGTCAGATGTACTTTGCCGATCAGAAAACGGTCACCTGCAAATGCGGTGAGCCCTTGAGCGAATTGATGCTCGTCGACGACCAGACAACCGGAATCAAGTTTCACGTCGGTCGTTGCCCGTCATGCCGTGAAGTGACGGTTGTTCGATCCCAGGACATGCCATCGAACGACAATGCCTGACGCGGACGGTCCTCTCGCGAGTGGCAGGACCGGCTTTGGTTTCAGATTTTTCGATTGCGACCGGTGAGCGACAGGCCGGCTGACGCATCGTTCGCGGCACACCAGAAAAAGAGCAGGGCGCGACCGGCATCACCACGGTCGCGCCCTACGTCGCCGGTCAATGGGGCAGGGGGAATAACCGGCTCTTCCAAAGACTCGCAGACCCCCTGAGTCGTTCCGCACAAGCGAAAATATTTTCGTACACGGTTAAGTGATGGCCGGACGCGAGAACCCCGCGGGTTTCGTTCGCGTTGTGTCCGGGATCGCCAAGGGATCGTCGAGCGAATTTCCATGGGGCGAGGGACATCACCATGTCAAAGATTCAGATGGGAATTTTCGCTGCGCTGGCGGCTGGGCTGACGCTTGGCGCCGTCCAGCTGGCATCTGGCCACGATCTCATCGGCCGCCAGCAGGTCACCACCGCACTGGCGCCGGAGAGCGCCGTCAATCGCGCCGCCAAGACCGACCGTGCCACGGTTCCGGTCATCGGCCTGCCGAGCCGGACCGTTGCGCTGAAGGTCGAGCGGCTTCCCGATACGTCGGTGCTGGTCCGCGTCCCCGTGGCCAAGGAAGAGGCGCGCCATCGCCCCGCGGTGCCGGCTCGGGCACGGCCCGGCGACACCCGCAAGGTGGCCTGCGAGCCCGTGGTCAGCGTGCTGACCGAAGTGGCCAAGCTGCTGCAGCCCGGCCGCTGCGTGACCTGAAAAGGGCGAAGCGCTATCGCAACAAGCAAACGCTGTCATCGCCCGCGAAAGCGGGCGATCCGGTACGCCGCGGCCATCCGCTTAATCACAGCTGTCTCTGGAATACTGGATCGCCCGGTCAAGCCGGGCGACAACGACAGTTGTCGGTGCTGGTTTCGCGCTATTGTTGCAAGCGAGAAGGCTATTCCTCCTCGTCCGCCTCGCCGCTGCTGGCGGCGCTGCGGCTTGCCATCAGGCCAAGCGCGAGGCCGCCGATCGCCAGGATCGGGATCAGCCGCTTCGCCCCGATGGCCCGCACGATCTGCAGGCCGGTAGCGATCACCACCGGATCGGCAAACACATTGGCCGCGGCGGCCTTTGCCGCCTTCTCGGCGCGGCGGCGCATCTCGCGCTTGCGCACGATGTAGACGCTGGCGGTGATCAGCGTGACGACAAGGAACAGCGCGGCGCCGGCGAGGCACGCTTCCACCGGCCCGTAGTGCTGCAGCACGTAGACGAAGGCGGCCGCGCACAGAAAGCCGATGGTGATGAACAGCGCGATCGCGGCGGCCGCGGCCAGCGACGTCAGCCGCAGCGCGTTGCCGGTGGAATCCTTGACGTCATTGATCAGCCGCTGAAGCATCGACCAGCCCTGCCCTGAATCTTGCCCTGAATCTTGCCTTGAGCCTTGCCCTGAAGAGCGCGTCGACAAACGCGGCGGCGGCGCGCCAGCGCCGCCATCGCATCCAGAGGGGTGGTTTCCGCGTGATCGCCACCATGGGGCTCATCCCCCGGAGACCGCAGATTGCCTAGCGACGCCAGGTGACGCCGATCAGGAAGCCGAGACCGAGCGCAAGGCCGACCGTCGCCAGCGGCCGCTGCGTGATCATATCTTCCAGCGATTCCTCGATCGAGGATGCGGCATCCTGCGCCGCGCCCATCATCGCGCTGCCGCGCTCCGACATGTCGTCGAGTGTATCTTCCGCACTGGCGCGCGCATCCTTGTAGCGGCGGCGAGCCTGCTTGCCCGCGTTGTTGGCAAACGAGTTCAGCGCGTCGGTGATCTGTTCGGTGAGGGCGGCGATATCGTTCTTCACGGCGGTGACATCCTTTTCAAGGCGTTCGTAGGTCGCTTTGTCCGTCATGTTCTTGATCCCAAATGCGCTGTCCGTGCTCGACATCGAAAAGCTCCCGGAGAACTTGTGTGCTGGAACAAAAACGCGCCGCGCGGTGCATGGTTCCAGCCGTGAAACCGGGCTTTCAAACGGTGCCGGCTTCGCTCGAGAACGCCTTGCTACTCCTCCGGCAGCTGCGGCGAATTGACCGGCATCAAATGCTCCTTGACGATCAGTGCCACGATCAGGAGCGGCGACGACAGGAAGGCGCCCATCGGGCCCCATAGCCAGGTCCAGAACGCCAGCGCCAGGAAGACTGCCAGCGCGTTCAGCGACAGCCTGCGGCCGACGATCGTCGGCGTGACGAAATGTCCTTCCATGAAGGTCACAACCGCAAAACATGCCGGCGCGATCAGCCCGGCGCCGATGGTCGGCGAGGCGATGATGCCGACCGCGACCAGCACGACGAACATCGCGATCGGCCCGATGATCGGAACGAAGTTCAGCGTCGCGGCGAGCGCTCCGAGCCCGGCCGGGTTTGGCATGCCCGTTGCCGCGCAGATCGCGCCGGTGATGATGCCGACGCCGACATTGATCATGGTCACCATCAGGAGATAATTGCCGAGATGGGTCTCGACCTCGTTGAGGATGCGCAGCGTACGCAGCCGCGCCGTGCGTTCGCTGAATGCCATCACCAGTGCGCGGCGCAGATCCTTCCAGCTTGCGATGAACAGGATCAGGGTCGCGATGAACAGCAGGAATTCGGCGAAGGTCGGCGACAGGAATTCCAGCGTCGGCTGCACCCATTCGAATTTCGGCAGTTGGAGCGTAGCCAGCGTATCGGAGCCGCCGACCATGGTCTGCAATTCCTGCCACAGCGCGAGCGGCCGGTCGAACACGTGCAGCTTCTCCTTCAGGATCGCGCCGAGCTCGGGCAGCCGCGAGCTCCACTCCATCACCGGCGAGGCAATCAGCCCGACCATGAAGCTGACGGCGGCGCCGACCGCGATCACGATGACGACCGCGCCGAGTGCGCGCGGAATCCGATACCGTTCGAGCATGCCCGCCGCCGGCGACAGCATGGTGCCGACGATGAAGGCCATGGTGATCGGGAGGAAGAAGGCGCGTGCGAAATAGAGCACCGCGACAATGACGATAACCAGCAGGGCCATCAATGCGAAAGCGACGGCCTCGGCGCGGCTGACAACCGGCGGCAGTTCGATCTTGCTGTCGGGGACTGGCGTGCCTTCGGGCGCTTTGCCAAGCAGGTCTTCACTTGGAAAGGCGCGCACCGAACTCCTCCCGCGTGAGGACGAACAAACCCGTCGCGTGGTCGCCCCGCGCGTCGAATGGCGCGATGACAACGGGCCGCTCCTCGGAAAGTTCCGTCGCGCGTTCGTGAGACGTGACGGGTTGACAATCGCGGCTTCGCGACGATTCGCGGCGGAACCGACTCGCGACCATGCGCGTTGGCCCGGCATCGCATCACCACGATGCGCATCCCGTTCAGGGGCAGCACATGACACAGCAGTCTGTTTCCAGCCGCCGGCTTGCGTCGCGCGCCGCGCGCACCCTTGCCCTCGCCAGCGTCCTGCTTGCGACGCCGCTTGTCGTCACCACGTCGGCCAGCGCCCAGGTCCGTTCTTCCGCGCTCGGCTATGCGTCGACGCAGCCGGGCGCATTTCCCGCCGACGAGGTGATGAACGACCCCTCGAGTGGGACAGGCGAGGACGGCGCGCTGCCGGAGCGGCTGCGCCGGACCACCGTCGCGCTCAACACGACCGAGGCGCCCGGCACCATCATCATCGATACCGGCAACACCGCACTGTATTACGTGCTTGGCGGCGGCCGGGCGATCCGCTACGGCGTCGGCGTCGGCCGTGAGGGGTTCACCTGGGCCGGCACACAGACCATCAGCCGCAAGGCCGAATGGCCGGACTGGCATCCGCCGGCCGAGATGATCAGGCGCCAGCCCTATCTGCCGCGCTTCATGGCCGGCGGCCCCGGCAACCCGCTCGGTGCGCGCGCGATGTATCTCGGCTCCAGCGAATACCGCATCCACGGCACCAACGATCCCTCGACGATCGGCAAGTTCGTCTCGTCCGGCTGCATCCGCCTGACCAATGAAGACGTTTCCGACCTGTTCAGCCGGGTCGATGTCGGCACCAGGGTCGTGGTGCTGCCGAAGAACGCGCCGCACCTCGCCGCGCGCGAGATCGGCCCGACCACGACGCAGATCTCGGTCCGGCCGGCACAACCGCGGCCTGCGGTGACGACGCTGCCGTCCGGCCGTCAAGCAATGAACATCCCGCCGGCTTCCTCGTTGTACTGACGATCGATGTTGTACTGAGGGCCGGTGATGGTGACGCGATACTCCAGGCGGTGGGCGTTCGGGACCGCGGCAGTGCTTGGCCTGTCCCTTGCGCCTGCGGCGCAAGCCCAGGATTTCTTCTCGCAACTGTTCGGCGGCTTGATGCAGGGCCGCCCGCCGATGATCCGGATGCCGTTCGACGATGGCCCGCCTATGATGCCGCGGGTCGAGCGTCGTCCACGCTATGACGTCGGCCAGGCCTATTGCGTGCGGACCTGCGACGGCCGCTATTTCCCGCTTGCTGCGACCGGCAACCAGAGCAAGGCGGAAAGCTGCAACAGCTTCTGTCCGGCGAGCGCGACCGAAGTGGTCTATGGCGGCAATATCGACAACGCCGCGACGGAAGACGGCAAGCCGTATTCCGAGCTGCCGAACGCGTTCCGCTATCGCGACGAGCTGGTCTCGGGCTGCACCTGCAACGGCAAGGACTCTGTCGGCCTCGCCGCGGTGAAAATCGAGGACGATCCGACCTTGCGCAAGGGCGACATTGTCGCCGGCAAGGACGGGCTGATGTCGGTGAGCCGTCCGGACCGGCGCGGCGCGCAGCTCAACTTCACGCCGGCGCCGGATCGCATCCGCGCCAAATATGGCCGGCCGGCAGTGGTGGCGCGCGAGTAGCGTCGATTACACCGCGGCGGCCGGCTTTGTTCCTGGCGCGGAACCGGCCTGCCTCCTGCACGTTAGCAAAGGGCGAACGGCACATTCACCGATGCCATTAGGGGGCTCCGCATGCTCGTCGGCGTACTCGTCACCTTCCTTGTCGTTATTCTTGTTCTTTATCTCATCAACATGCTGCCGCTCGACGGCCGCGCCAAGCAGATCGCGCGCGCCGTCGTCATCATCATCGGCATCGTCTCGCTGCTGAAGTATTTGGCGGTGTTCTAGGTTCGTCATTGCGAGGAGCGAAGCGCAACCATCCTCATCGTCGTCCCTGCCTGGTGCGCAATCGCGCGCTAGGCAGGGACGACAATGACGGTGGTCGTGATTCAACTTGTCAAACAGCTTCTCGGTGTCGTCACCCGCGCATGCATGCGCGGGTGATGACACGGCGAGGGCGTTTGCATGATTTCGGGATAATGGAAATGTAGAGCTGATTTGCCCGACGAGTCAAGTCGCCGTATCCGCCGGCACCTTTGCATGGGGTTGTTTTCGATAATTTGGCAGTGCGCCCCTGCGACGGCAGGCTATCGCATCCGGCTCTTCCCGGCGTCACTCGCGGCGCCAACATAAAAGCCCCGGCTCGCGCCGGGGCTTTTGCTTGTCGTCGGGCTATTGGATCAGCCCGCGGCCTTGGCCTCGCGGCGGCGCGCGGTGAGGATGTATTCGGTATAGCCGTTCGGCTGCGTGCGGCCCTCGAAGATCAGGTCGCAGGCGGCCTTGAAGGCGGTGCCATCGAACGCGGGCGCCATCGGCTTGTAGAGCGAATCGCCGGCGTTCTGCTTGTCGACGACGACGGCCATGCGCTTCAGCGACTCCATCACCTGGTCCTTGGTGATGACGCCCTGATGCAGCCAGTTCGCGAGGTGCTGGCTCGAGATGCGCAGCGTGGCGCGGTCCTCCATCAGGCCGACATCGTGGATGTCGGGCACCTTGGAGCAGCCGACGCCCTGGTCGATCCAGCGTACGACGTAGCCGAGGATGCCCTGGCAGTTGTTGTCGATCTCCTGCTTCACGTCGTCGGGCGCCCAGTTCGCCTGCGACACCGGGATGGTGAGGATGTCGGAGAGCTTTGCGCGCGGCCCGCCCTTGGCGAGCTCCTGCTGCCGGGCGATCACGTTGACCTGGTGATAGTGCAGTGCGTGCAGCGTGGCCGCGGTCGGCGACGGCACCCAGGCGGTGGTGGCGCCGGCCTGCGGGTGGCCGATCTTCTGCGCCAGCATGTCGGCCATCTTGTCGGGCGCGGCCCACATGCCCTTGCCGATCTGGGCATGGCCGGGCAGGCCGTCGATCAGGCCGTTGTCGACGTTCCAGTCCTCATAGGCCTTGATCCACGGCTGCGCCTTCATGTCGTTCTTGCGGATCATCGGACCCGCTTCCATCGAGGTGTGGATCTCGTCGCCGGTACGGTCGAGGAAGCCGGTGTTGATGAACATGATGCGCTTGGAGGCGCGCTGGATGCAGGCCTTGAGGTTGACCGTGGTGCGGCGCTCCTCGTCCATGATGCCGACCTTCAGCGTGTTCTCCGGCAGGCCGAGCATCTTCTCGACCTCGGCGAACAGGTCGCAGGTCAGCGTCACCTCGTCGGGGCCGTGCATCTTCGGCTTGACGATATAGGCCGAGCCGGTGCGGCTGTTCTTGACCTTGGAATTGCCCTTGAGGTCGTGGATCGCGAGCAGGCCGGCGACCGCGGCATCCAGGATGCCTTCCGGAATCTCTTCGCCCTTGGTGTCGAGCACGGCGTCGGTGAACATGTGGTGGCCGACATTGCGCATCAACAGCAGGCTGCGGCCGTGCAGCTTCAGCTCGCTGCCGTCGGGCTTCTTGTAGACGCGGTCGGCATTGAGCGAGCGGGTCAGCGTCTTGCCGCCCTTCTCGAAATCGGCCGACAGCGTGCCGTTCATCAGGCCGAGTGTGTTGCGATAGACCAGCACCTTGTCCTCGGCGTCGACGGCAGCGACCGAGTCTTCCATGTCGAGAATGGTGGAGACCGCCGATTCCAGGATCATGTCGGCGACGCCGGCCGGGTCGTCCTTGCCGATCACGTTGTTGCGGTCGATCTTGACCTCGACATGCATGCCGTTGTTGACGAGCAGGATCGCGGAAGGCTGGGCGGCGTCGCCCTGATAGCCGGCGAACTGGGCGGCATTCTTCAGCGCGGTCGAGTTGCCGCTCTTCAGCTTGACCGAGAGCTGGCCCGCGATCACGGCGTAGGAGGTGACGTCGGTGTGGCTTCCGGTCGCAAGCGGCACGGCGGCGTCGAGGAAGGCCTTCGCCTTCGCGATCACCTTGTCGCCGCGGGCCTTGTTGTAACCACGGCCAGCTTCGCTCGGATCGTGCGGGATCGCGTCGGTGCCGTAGAACGCGTCGTACAGCGAACCCCAACGCGCGTTGGCGGCGTTCAGCGCGTAGCGGGCGTTGGTGAGCGGCACCACCAGCTGCGGGCCGCAGATCTTGCCGATTTCCTCATCGACATTTGATGTCTCGACCTTGTGGGTCGCGGGCTCGGGCAGCAGGTAGTCGATGTCCTTGAGGAACGCGGTGTAGGCGTTGATGTCGAACGCCTTGCCCTTGTTGGCGCGATGCCAGTCGTCGATCTTGGCCTGCAGCGTGTCGCGGACCGCGAGCAACTCGCGGTTCTTCGGTCCGAGCTTCTGGATGATGGCGGCAAGTCCGGCCCAGAACGCATCCGGGGCGATCCCGGTTTTCGGCGTCGCCTCCTTGGCGATGAAATCGAACAGGACAGGGGCGATCTTCAATCCATGGGCATCGACACGAGTCATGATGGGCTTTCTCAAAGAAATGGGGCGTTTAGGGGCTGTTTTCAGAAGAAATCAGCAAAAAACGCGCCAAAGGGCCGCGTTCACGGCCCTTTTAGCCCTAAAGTCCCGGTTCTGAGAAGGCCCCCTTTCCGGCCCCACGCGCACCGTCACGCGGGCACCCTGAATTTTCCAAACGCCGGGGTTCGCTCCCGGAAAGACCCGTCAGGGCGCCCCGGTGCGTACCTTGCTGGCGATCAGCAATGCAGCGAGCACCAGGGGAATTGCGCCCGCTACGAACACAGCGGCTGCGCCCATCAGATCGAGCACCAGCCCGCCGCCGGCCGCACCCATGGTGATGCCGAGGAAGATCGAGGCCACGGTCAGTCCGGTCCCGCTCTCGGTCTCGTCGGGCACCATGCGGGTGATCCATGTCGTGGTCGCGACCGGTACGCCGCTGAAGGCGAAGCCCCAGAGTGCGACCAGCACCAGAGCCGGAATGACGTCCTTGCCAAAGACCGAGAGCAACAGACCGATCACGCTGATCGCCAGCGGCATCGCGATCAGCGTGAGCTTGAGTTTGCGCTCGGCCATCAGCCCGCTCGCGAACGAGCCGAGGTAGTTCGCGACGCCGAAGGCAAGCAAGGTCGCCGCAACTCCGGCGGCGCCCAGCCCGGTCACGCTCTCGAGGAATGGACGGATATAGCCGAAATAGCCGAAGTGTCCGGTGAAGACCAACGTTGCCGCCAAGATGCCGGCGCCGATCCCCGGCCGTGTCAGGATGTCGATCAGGGTGTCGAGCCCGGCTTCTCCCCTTGGGGCCAAACGCGGCAGAGCGAGTGCCTGGATGACGAATACCGCTGCGCCCAATGCCGTCGCGAGCAGGAACACGGAGCGCCAGCTCGCCACCTCGCCGAGATAGCTGCCGAGCGGAACGGCAATGATCATCGCGGCGGGAATGCCGCTCATCACGATCGACAAGGCCCGGGCAACCAGCGACGGCGGCACCAGCCTGATCGTCGTCGCTGCCGCCATCGCCCAAAACCCGCCGATGGCAAGGCCGAGCACGATCCGCGCGGCCAGCAGGAACGTGATGCTCGGCGCCAGCGCCACCAGCAGATTGGAGATCACCAGGAGAATCGAAAAGCTGAGCAGCACCGGCTTTCGATTGAACCTGCGCGTCAGTGTCGGCGTGAACAATGCTCCGACCAGCCCGGCCAGCGAGGTCGCGGTCACGGCCTGACCGGCGAGGCCCGGACTCACACCGAGATCGCGCGCCATCGGCGTCAACAGGCCGGACGGCAGGAACTCGGCCGTCAGAAGTGCGGTGACGCCCAGCATCATGGCCGCGACGGCGCCCCAGGCGGGCCTTTCCGGTGAGGCCGGCTTGTCACCAACCTTGAGCGCGGCGTCGCCCGGCATCAGCGCAACGGCATCGGCGTGCGCCAGAGCGGGGTCCACTTCTTGATCCATTGGCCGAACCTTCCATCTATGTTGCACCGCCGCAGACATAGGCTGGAGGTTTTGGACGATCTATGCCATAAACGCCCCAATGTTTGATCGTTCGTCCAAATCGTCCACCGTCGATACGACCGACGCCGCCGTCGATCTGGTGAGCGAGTTGCTGCTCGGCATGCGGCTTGAGGGCGTTCACTACCGTCGGGTCGAGACGCGGGTGCCCTTCGGGTTTCGGTTCGAAACGCCGTACGGACGCGCGCAATTCCACTTCGTTGCACATGGCACGGCACTTCTGCGCTACGCCGATGCGACGCTGCTTCCCCTTGGATGCGGTGACGCAATTTTCCTGCCGCGCGGCGGCGCGCATGATCTTGTCTCGGCCCCGGATGAGCCGAGTTGCGATGTCGAGCGTTTCAAGACCGAGACGCTGTGCGGCAATGTCGATGTGACATCGGCCTGCCCTGAAGGATGCCCGCAGGACGAGTCGGTCCTGGTCTTCAGCGCCTGCATGAATTTCGATCTTGGCGGCATGCGCCCGCTGATCGCGCTGATGCCGGAGGTGATGCGGGCCGACACGTTGCTTGCGCGCCAGCCGGAGATCGAACCGATGCTGAAGGCCATGGAGCGGGAGACCTGCACGCCGCGGGCCGGCTCCGTCGGCGTGATGGCGCGGCTCGCCGATGTGCTCGCCGCGTCGATCGTGCGTGGCTGGGTCGAGTGCGGCGGCGACAACGCCATGGGCTGGTTCGAGGCCTTGCGTGATCCGCGTCTCGGCCGCGCGATCGGCGCGCTGCATCGCGCGCCCGGCCGCAACTGGACTGTTGCTGAATTGGCGGCGGAGGCGGGTTGCTCGCGTTCGCTGTTCGCCGAGCGCTTCCAGGCCATGACCGGGCAATCGCCGCTGCGCTATCTTGCCGAGCTGCGCATGCGTCTCGCGACACAGTGGATCAAGCATGAACGCCAGCCGATCGATGTGATCGCCCAGCGGCTTGGCTATGCGTCACAGGCGGCGTTCAGCCGCGCGTTCAAGCGTGTCACCGGGCAATCGCCGGGGATGGTACGGCACGGGGCCGCAAGCCGCGCGGCGGAATAGGCTCAACACCGCCGTCTGCCCCGCTGCAAGCGGGGCATCCGGTACGCCGCGGCCTATCGGCTCGATAATTGCTGTCTCTCGAATGCTGGATCGCCTGGACAAGCCGGCGATGACAGCAAGAGAAGCTAAATATTCGCCGCGAGGTCGGTCAGTTCGTCGAACAGGATGCCAGTCGTGGCCAGCATCCGCTCGATCTCGTCGGTGGCATCGCTGACCGAGCGGTTCGAGGTGTCGATGGTCAATTCATTGCCGGTCGGCGGCTGGTAGTCATTGGTGATGCCGGTGAAAGACGGCAATCCGCCGGAGCGGGCCTTGGCGTAGTGGCCCTTCGGATCGCGGGTCTCGCAGATCTCGGCCGGCGTCGCGACATAGATCTCGCGGAACGCGCTGTCGGCGATGCGGCGAGCTGCCGCACGGTCGGCGGTCGATGGCGACACCGCGGCGACGATGGCGATATGGCCGTTGCGCGCCAGATGGGTCGCGACTTCGGCGAGGCGGCGGATGTTCTCCGCGCGGTCCTGCGGCGAGAAGCCGAGATCGCCGTTCAGCCCGGCACGCAGCGTGTCGCCATCAAGCAGGATCGGCGAGCCGCCATTGCCGAACAGGCGCCGTTCCAGCGCCCGCGCCAAGGTCGACTTGCCCGAGCCGGGCAGGCCGGTCAGCCAGATCACCGCGCCGTTGTGGTGGTAGCGCGCCGAGCGCTCGTCCGGCCGCAGCGCGGACTCCACCGGCACGATGTCGACCGGCACCGCCGGCCGGCCGGCGTCGACCGACAGCACGAGACCGCCGCCCGCGATACGGCCGTTGACCTCGATCACGAGGCGGCCGGTGCGCGGATTGTCGGTGTAGGGATCGGTTGCAACCGGCTGCGCCAGCGAGATGTCGATCTCGCCGACATGGTTGCGCGCGATCGCGGTGTTCTCTTCATTGGACAGCGCGCCGGGATCGACCGCCTTCTCGATCGCGACCACGGTGGCGCGGCTTTCCTTGGTGCCGAGCCGGATCAGGATTTGCTCGCCCTTGGTCAGCGGCTTGTCGTGCAGCCAGAAGATCCGGGCGCGGATGCGGCGGGTGTCGCGCGGGCTCTGCCCGGAATGTCCGATGATGTCGCCGCGCTCGAGGAACAGCTCGCGGTCGAGCGTGATGCCGACCGAGCGTCCGGCGCCCTGCGGGGCGCCGACCGGCGTCACCGGCCAGCTCTCGACGGTCTTGATCTGCGCGATCTTGCCGGTCGGCATAATCACGATCTCGTCGCCGGCCTTCAGGCTGCCGGATTCGATGCGGCCCGCCACGATGCGGCGGTCGTCGAACTTGTAGATCGCCTGCACGGGCAGCCGCAGCGGCAGCTCGGCCAGCGGGCGTGCCGGCTCGAGCGCATCGAGCGCCTCGACCACGGTCGGTCCCTTGTACCAGTCGATCCGCGCCGTGCGCTCGGCGACGCCGTCGCCGTCGCGCGCCGAGATCGGGATCACGGCTGTGGGGGTCACGCCGAGGCCGATCAGATGCGCGGAAATCTCGTCGCTGATCTCCTTGAAGCGGTCGGCGCTGAACTCGACGCGGTCCATCTTGTTGACCACGACCGCGACCTGCTTCACGCCGAGCAGATGCAGGAGATAGCCGTGCCGCCTGGTCTGGTCGCGCACGCCTTCGAGCGCATCGATGATCAGCACCGCACCGTCGGCCTGCGAGGCGCCGGTGATCATGTTGCGCAAGAACTCTGCGTGGCCGGGCGCGTCGATCAGCACGACGTCGCGCGAGCGGGTGCGGAAGCGGATCTGGGTGGTGTCGATGGTGATGCCCTGGTCGCGCTCGGTCTGCAGCGCATCGAGCAGGAACGACCACTCGAACGGCATGCCGCGCCGCGCGCTCACCGCCTTCAGCATTTCCAGCTTGCCGTCGGGCAGGCTGCCGGTCTCATGCAGCAGGCGCCCGACCAGCGTCGACTTGCCGTGATCGACATGGCCGACGATGACGATGCGCACCTGCGGCCGCGTCGTGCCGTTGGGCGTTGCCGAGATCGAGGCGGTAGGAAGGATCATGTTCATCGGAACGCTCGCACGAAGCTGGAAGCCAATTATTGCTTGAGACCGGTATTGCTTGAGACCGGGTGTTGCTTTGAGTGTTGGTCAGAGATAGCCGGCGACGCGCAGCCGCTCGAACGCATCCTCGGTCTCGTGGTCGAGCGCGCGGCCGGCACGCTCCGGGATCTTGGTGCCGTCGAGCTCGGTGAGGATCTCGTCGATGTTGGAGGCGGTGGAGGCGACCGGGAAGGTGATGTCGGCATCACCCAGCGAGCGGTAGCGCTTGCCGTCCTTGGCGAGATAGAGCGGGATGATCGGAATGCCTTCGCGCTTGGTGTAGGCCCAGATGTCGGCCTCGGTCCAATGCAGGATCGGATGGATGCGCAAATGCGCGCCTTGCGGCGGCGAGGCGTTGAACTGGTCCCAGAACTCCGGCGGCTGGTCGCGGACATCCCATTCGCCCTCGAGGCCGCGCGGCGAGAACACGCGCTCCTTGGCGCGGGTCGCCTCTTCGTCGCGGCGGATGCCGGCGATCAATCCGTCAAAGCCGAACTTGTTGAGCGCGAGCTTCAGCCCCTCAGTCTTGCGCGCGGCAGAACGCGCGGCCGGCGGCAGGGTCGGGTCGACGCTGTCGATCGGCGGGCAGGGCTCGACGCGCAGGTCGAGATCCCACTCCTTTCCGAAGCGGTCGCGGAACGCATACATCTCCGGAAATTTCTTGCCGGTGTCGACGTGCAATGCCGGGAACGGGACGCGGCCGAAGAACGCCTTGCGCGCCAGCCAGATCATCACGTTGGAATCCTTGCCGAGCGACCACAGCAACGCGAGCTTCTTCAGCCGGGCGAACGCTTCACGCAGAATGTAGATGCTCTGCGCCTCCAGCTCGTCGAGATGATCCATCGACGGAGGCGCCTGATTGGCGGGAATCCCCGGCACGGAAGATGCATTGCTAAGCGCTGCGGACCGCGTCCTGGCGGCGACGGATTCGTTGTCGAGAAGATGCATCTCTTGGCCTTGGCCTGTGGAGTTGAAAATTCTAAAGTTGCGCTGCAATAGAGAAGAAATAATTTTCTCTTTGCTGGCCTTGATCGAGAGATAAATAGAAAATAATTTCAGTCAACCCCCAAGTTGGGGAAGCGAGTGTCTGATGCGATATCTGCCGGTGTTTCTGGATCTGCAAAGCGGCAAGGTGCTGCTCGTTGGAGCGGGCGACCTCGCGCGCGCCAAGTTGCGGCTGCTCGCAGCCGCCGGCGCCGCGGTGCGCTGGTACGCGACCGACGGTGATCATGACATTGCCGGTCTTGCGGCGGAGGACGCCGCGCGGATCGAGCGCGCCGAAGGCGATCCGCTCACCGCCGATCTTTCCGATGTCATCGCCGTCCTCTGTGCCGGCGCAGACGAAATCGGTGTTGCGATGTCGGTGCGCGCCAAAGCGATCGGCCTGCCGGTCAACGTGATGGACGACCTCGTGCACTCCACCTTCATCATGCCGGCGATCGTCGATCGCGGCGATGTCGTGGTCGCGGTCGGCACCGGCGGCACGTCGCCGGTGGTCGCGCGCCGCATCCGCGAGAAGATCGAGGCGGTGCTGCCGGCGCGGATCGGCGATCTCGCCGGCTTCATCGGCGGCGTCCGCAAATCGATCCACGCCCGCATCGAGGAGTTTCCGCTGCGTCGCCGCTTCTGGGAGCGCATTGTCGACGGCCCGATCGGCGCGCTGGTGCTGGCCGGCCGCAAGGACGAGGCCGAGCAAGCGCTGAACGCGATCACCGATCCCGCCGCATTCGCCGGCGCCAGCGCGGAAGGCAAAGCCATCGGTCACGTGACGCTGGTCGGCGCCGGTCCCGGCGATCCGGATCTGCTCACGGTGAAAGCGTTGCGCGCGCTGCAGGATGCCGACGTCGTGTTCTATGACGAATTGGTGTCGTCCGAAATTCTCGACCGCATCCGGCGCGATGCGACGCGGATCCCGGTCGGCCGCCGTGTCGGCAAGCCCGGCATCGGCCAGGACGCCATCAATGCATTGATGATCGAGGCCGCGCGGTCCGGCCAGCGCGCAGTGCGTCTGAAGGGCGGCGATCCCTTTATCTTCGGCCGCGGCGGCGAGGAAATCGAGGCGCTGCGCGACGCCGGCGTCGCATACTCCATCATTCCGGGCGTCTCCGCCGGTCTGGGCGCGGCCGCGCAATTCGAAGTGCCGCTGACCTTCCGGCACGAGGCTCTGCGCATCACCTTCCTCACCGCGCACAAGGCGCGCGATGCCGAGGTCGTCGACTGGTCGGTGCTGACCGACAAGAAGATGACCGTCGTCGTCTATATGGGCATGACCGCGGCGCCCTCGATCCGCGAAGGCATGCTTGCCGCGGGCCGCTCGCCGGAGACGCCGGTCGGCGTGTTCGCGCGCGTGACGCGGCCGGACGCCAAGGCCGCGGTCGGCACGCTGGCGCGACTGCCCGAGCTGGTCAAACAGGTCGATGGCGGTCCCGCCATTCTCATCATCGGCGACGTGGTCGCGCATTCCGCGCCGTGGAGCCGGTCCAACGTCACCCAACTCTTCTCCAACCAGATGTTCTCCGAACTGCTGAAAGCTGCCGAATGACCTCTCCGCTTGAACAGAAGAAAATCAGGATTACGGGCCCCTCGGTGGTGACCGCCAACCGCACCTGGGATGGTGCCGTGGTGTACCGAACCGCCAAGCAAGGCTGGTCCACCGAACTGTCCGATTCCGCTGTCGTCAGCACCTCCGACGACGCGCGCGCTCTCTTGGCCGAAGCCACCGCCGACGATGTCGGCGCGGTCGGCCCCTACATCGCGCCGGTCGAGCTCAAGGACGGCGGCAAGCTCAAGCCGGGCAATCTTCGCGAACATATCCGCGCCAAGGGCGTCACGATCGATCTTCAGGTGCCGGCGTAAGGCTCATCCATCATGTATGCATATGACGAACTCGACCGCACGCTGATCAACGAGCGTGTTTCGGAATTCCGCGACCAGGTGAAGCGCCGCCTTTCCGGCGAGCTCACCGAGGACGAATTCAAGATCCTACGCTTGCAGAACGGCGTGTATTTGCAGCTGCACGCCTACATGTTCCGCGTCGCGATCCCCTACGGTACGCTGTCGTCGAAGCAGCTGCGCCGGCTCGCCCATGTCGCACGCCGCTACGACCGCGGCTACGGCCACTTCACTACGCGGCAGAACATCCAGTTCAACTGGATCAAGCTCGCCGAGCTGCCCGATGCGCTCGCCGATCTTGCGGAAGTCGGCATCCACGCGATGCAGACCTCCGGCAACAACATGCGCAACGTCACCTCGGACCAGTGGGCAGGGGTGGCGCCCGGCGAGATCGAGGATCCGCGCATCTGGTCGGAGATCTTGCGCCAGCACACCACGCTGCATCCGGAATTCTCGTTCCTGCCGCGCAAGTTCAAGATCGCGATCACGGCTTCCGAGCACGACCGCGCCGCGATCAAGATCCACGACATCGGGCTGCGGCTGCACAAGAATGCCGACGGCGAGACCGGTTTCGAGGTACTGGTCGGCGGCGGCCTCGGCCGCACGCCGTTCATCGCCAAGACCATCAAGCCGTTCGTGCACGGCCGCGACATCCTGAGCTATGTCGAGGCGATCCTGCGCGTCTACAACCAGTACGGCCGCCGCGACAACATCTACAAGGCGCGCATCAAGATCCTGGTGCACGAGCTCGGCATCGAGAAGTTCGCCAAGGAAGTCGAGGAGGAGTGGAAGGCGATGGGCGATGTCGGGCTGACGCTCGATCATGCCGCCATCGAGGAGGTCCGCTCGCGCTTCTCTTATCCGCCTTACGAGAAGCTGCCGCACATGCCGGACGAGCTGAAGCAGGCCGCGCATGATCCGCTGTTCGAGCGCTGGCGCAAGAACTCGGTGGCGCCGCACAAGGTGCAGGGCTATTCGATCGTGACGCTGTCGCTGAAGCCGGTCGGTGGCCCTCCGGGCGACGCCACCGCCGAGCAGATGGACGCGGTCGCCGACCTCGCGGACAAATATTCGTTCGGCGAGATCCGCGTCGGCCACGAGCAGAACCTCGCGCTGCCGCACGTCGCCAAGCGCGACCTGCCGCAGCTGTTCAAGGCGCTCGATCGCCTCGGCCTCGCGACGCCGAACGTCAACCTCGTCACCGACATCATCGCGTGCCCGGGGCTGGACTACTGCTCGCTGGCCAATGCGCGCTCGATCCCGATCGCGCAGGAGCTGACGCGGCGCTTCGCCAACCACGACACCGCCGACCTGATCGGCCGGCTGCACATCAACATCTCCGGCTGCATCAATGCCTGCGGCCATCACCATGTCGGCCACATCGGCATTCTCGGCGTCGAGAAGAACGGCGAGGAATTCTACCAGATCACGATCGGCGGCCGCGCCGACGAGAACGCGCAGTTGGGTACGCTGATCGGCCCGGCCGTTCCCTATGCGGAAGTCGCCGACGTGATCGAAGACATTGTCGAAGCCTATCTCGCACTGCGCGACCGTCCCGAGGAATTGTTCGTCGATACGGTGAAGCGTCTGGGCGTCGAGCCTATCAGGGAGCGGGTCTATGCCACTCGTTAAGCAGGGAAGAATCACGACCGATCTGTTCGTGCATGTCGCCGACGGCGCCGAACTGCCGGGCGACGGCGCGGTGCTGGTGAGCGCCGAGCGCTTTCTCGCCGATCCGGAGGCGCTGCTGCGCCGTCCCGGCAAGACGGGCGTGATCTGGCCGAACAACCGCAACCTCGACGATCTCGTGCCGCATCTCGATCGGCTGGCCTCGGTCGCGCTGGTGTTTCCGACCTTCCGCGACGGCCGCGCCTACAGCCAGGCGCGCCTGCTGCGCGAGCGTTACGGCTATGACGGCGAGCTGCGCGCCACCGGGCAGATCCTGCGCGACCAGTTCGTGTTCATGACGCGCGCCGGCTTCGACGCCTTCGAGGTGAAGAAGGATGCTGACGCCGACGCCTTTGCCGCGACCATGAAGCGCTATTCGGTGTTCTACCAGCCGACCGGCGACGGCCGCGTCACCGCACTCAACCGCCGCATGCAGCTGCGTCACTCGGAGAGCGCCGGCCAGTGAGCACGCTTGCACCAGAGCTCGCAGTGGCGCCGGCCGCATTGCCCGCGGCCGATGCGCTCGATCGCGCGCTGCGCACGGCCTCGCCCGCCGAGGTGATCGCGGCCGCGGTCAAGACGCTCGGCCGCGAGAAGGTGGCGCTGGTGTCGTCGTTCGGCACCGAGTCCGCCGCGCTGCTCAAGGTGATGGCGGATGTCGATCCGGCGATCCCGGTGGTGTTTCTCGATACCGGCTGGCTGTTCGAGGAGACGCTGGCCTATCGTGACACGCTGATCAAGACGCTCGGCCTCACCGACGTGCGCTCGATCAAGCCCGATGAGGAAGCGCTGTCGCGCCAGGATCCGGACCGCGAGCTGTGGTTCACCGATCCCGACGCCTGCTGCCGTATCCGCAAGGTCGAGCCCTTGGCGCGCGCGCTGAAACCGTTCGCCGGCTGGATCAACGGCCGCAAGCGTTTCCAGGGCGGTGCCCGCGCCGACATCCCGGTTGTCGAGGATGACGGCGTCAGGCTGAAATTCAATCCGTTCGCCAACGTCTCGCGCGAGGAGATCGAGGCGATCTACACGCTCGGCAAGCTGCCGCCGCATCCACTTGTCGCATCGGGATATCAGTCGGTCGGGTGTATGCCTTGCAGCAGCCGGTCCGCTGCCGGCGAGGATGCGCGCGACGGCCGCTGGCGCGGCCGGGCCAAGACGGAATGCGGCATCCATACGATGAAAATGTCGTAAGCATGATCCCTGGCGACAAACGCGAAGCGTTTGCGCGGGGGCGCCCAATCGCGATGACGGTTCATTGCGGTTTGGCGACGCGACAAAGCCTTCGCAGTGCCGCGACTTCGTAGCACAAGCGCGCTGCGCCGCCGAAAACAAAGAAAACCGGTTTCGTTGACTTAAGACCACTTCGCCGTGAGTTATGTCTTGCGTGTTCCCTGACATTTCTCAGGTTGAATGGAGAGCGAAATGATCCGTCGTATCCTGCCGCTGGTCGCGGGACTGTTGTGGGCGAGCTCGGCCTTCGCGGCCGACTATTCGCTGTTGAACGTGTCCTACGATCCGACCCGCGAGCTCTATGTCGATTTCAACAAGGCGTTCGCCGCGGCCTATCAGAAGGAAACCGGCAAGAGCGTCGAGATCAAGCAGTCGCATGGCGGCTCCGGCTCGCAGGCGCGCTCGGTGATCGACGGATTGCAGGCCGATGTCGTCACGCTGGCGCTCGCCTATGACATCGATGCGATCGCGGGCAAGGGCCTGATCGCGGCCGACTGGCAGAAGCGGCTGCCGCTCAACGCCTCGCCCTACACCTCGACCATCGTGTTCCTGGTGCGCAAGGGCAATCCCAAGGGCATCAAGGATTGGGACGATTTGATTAAACCCGGCGTCAGCGTCATCACGCCGAACCCGAAGACCTCGGGCGGCGCGCGCTGGAATTATCTCGCCGCCTGGGGCTATGCGCAGAAGAAGTTCGGCTCGACCGACAAGGCGAAGAAGTTCGTCGCCGATCTCTATCAGAACGTGCCGGTGCTCGACACCGGCGCGCGCGGCTCGACCGTGACCTTCGTCGAGCGCGGCGTCGGCGACGTGCTGCTTGCGTGGGAGAACGAAGCCTTTCTGGCGCTTCGCGAATTCGGCGCGGACAAGTTCGAGATCGTGGCCCCGGCGCAGTCGATCCTCGCCGAGCCGCCGGTCGCCGTGGTCGACAAGGTCGCCGACAAGAAGGGGACCCGCGCCGTGGCCGAGGCCTATCTGAAGTACTGGTACACCAAGGAAGGCCAGGAGATCGCCGCGCGCAATTCCTACCGGCCGCGCGATCCCGAGATCGCCAAGGAGTACGAAAAATCCTTCGCCAAGGTTGAACTTTTCACCATCGACGACGTTTTCGGTGGTTGGACCAAGGCCCAGAAGGAGCACTTCGCCGAGGGCGGCATCTTCGATCAGATCTACAAGAACTGATCGGATTATCAGGGGGATATGTGAGCACAGCGGTTGCACGGCGCAGTACCCTGCCGGGGTTCGGTCTCACCATGGGACTGACCCTGACATGGCTCTCCGTTATCATCCTGATTCCGCTAGCCGCGCTGTTCCTCAAGACGTTCGAACTGAGCCTCGACCAGTTCTGGGCCATCATCACCAGCCGCCGCACCCTGAATGCCCTGAAGATTTCGTTTGGGCTTTCGTTTGCGGCCGCCTGCGTCAATCTGGTGATGGGCACCGTCATCGTCTGGGCGCTGGTGCGCTACCGTTTTCCGGGCCGGCGGCTGTTCGACGCCATCGTCGATATTCCGTTTGCCTTGCCGACGGCGGTCGCCGGCGTCGCGCTGACGCAGCTGTTCGCGCAGAAGGGCTGGCTCGGCGCGCCGCTCGCCGAGCTCGGCATCAAGGTCGCGTTCACGCCGATCGGCATCTTCATCGCGATGATCTTCATCGGCATTCCGTTCGTGGTGCGCACGGTGCAGCCGGTGCTGATCGATCTCGATCCCGAGATCGAGGAAGCGGCGGCGAGCCTGGGCGCCAATCGCTGGCACACGGTGTTTCGCGTCATCCTGCCGAGCTTGATTCCGGCGCTGCTCACCGGCTTCGCGCTGGCCTTCGCCCGCGCCATCGGTGAATACGGCTCGGTGATCTTCATCGCCGGCAATCTGCCCAATGTCTCCGAGATCGCGCCGCTGTTGATCGTAATCCGGCTGTCCGAATTTCGTTATGCCGATGCCACCGCGATTGCGGTCGTGATGCTGGTGGCCTCGTTCCTGATCATCTTCCTGATCAACCGGCTGCAGCGCTGGGCGCAAGCCCGCATCCCCGTGCATTGAGGTCTTGCGATGTCGATGCAGACGGGATTAGTGACCTCGACCACGCAACTGCGGACCTACGCACCCGCGACCGAAGTCAGCGTGGCGGCGCCGGCGCCGCGGCTCGAGATCGCGCGCGCGGAGCCGGGGACGGCGCAGCGCAATTTGCGCACCGAGCCCGGCCCGATCCGCTTCATCATCATCGCGCTCGCGATCGCCTTCCTCAGCATCTTCGTCGTGCTGCCGCTGGTCGTGGTGTTTGCGTCGGCCTTCTCGAAAGGTGTCGTCGCCTATTTCGCGGCGCTGGCGGAGCCTGAGGCGCTCGCCGCCATCAAGCTGACGCTGTTGATCGCCGCGATCTCGGTCACGCTCAATCTCGTGTTCGGCGTGATCGCGGCCTGGGCGATCTCGAAGTTCGAATTCACCGGCAAGACCTTCCTGATCACGCTGATCGACCTGCCGTTCTCGGTCTCGCCGGTGATTTCGGGCCTGGTCTTCGTGCTGCTGTTCGGCGCACAGGGCTATTTCGGGCCGTGGCTGCAGGCGCATAACGTCCACATCCTATTCGCAGTGCCCGGCATCGCGCTGGCGACGATCTTCGTCACCTTCCCCTTCGTGGCGCGCGCGCTGATCCCACTGATGCAGGAGCAGGGCACCCAGGAAGAGGAAGCCGCGATCTCGCTCGGCGCCTCCGGCCTGCAGACCTTCTTCCGCGTCACGCTGCCCAACATCAAATGGGGCCTGCTGTACGGCGTCCTGCTCTGCAACGCGCGCGCGATGGGCGAGTTCGGCGCGGTGTCGGTCGTCTCCGGCCACATCCGCGGCGAGACCAACACGATGCCGCTGCTGGTCGAAATTCTTTACAACGAATACCAGTTCGTCGCCTCGTTCGCGATCGCGTCGCTGCTCGCGATGCTGGCGCTGATCACCCTGGTGGCGAAAACCGTTCTCGAACGGCGGCTCGACGAGGCAGAGGTGCCCGATGGCGATTGAAGTCAAGAATATCGTAAAGACGTTCGGCAGCTTTGCCGCGCTCGACAATGTCGACCTCAAGGTCGCCGACGGGGAGTTGCTGGCGCTGCTCGGTCCGTCCGGTTCCGGCAAAACGACGCTGCTGCGCATCATCGCGGGCCTGGACTGGCCTGACTCGGGCGAGGTCGCGATCGACGGCGAGAATGCGCTCTCGCGCGGCGCCAGCGAGCGCCAGGTCGGCTTCGTGTTCCAGCACTATGCGCTATTCCGCCACATGACGGTGTTCGAGAACGTCGCCTTCGGCCTGCGCGTGCAGCCGCGCGCGATCCGCAAGGACGAAGCGACGATCCGCGCCCGCGTGAAGGAATTGCTCGACCTGGTGCAGCTCGATTGGCTGGCCAACCGCTATCCCAGCCAATTGTCCGGCGGCCAGCGCCAGCGCATCGCGCTGGCGCGCGCGCTCGCGATCGAGCCGCGGATCCTCTTGCTCGACGAGCCGTTCGGCGCGCTCGATGCCAAGGTGCGCAAGGAGCTCAGGCAATGGCTGCGCTCGCTACACAACGAGATCCACGTCACCTCGATCTTCGTCACCCATGACCAGGAAGAAGCGCTCGAGGTCGCCAACCGCGTCGTAGTGATGGACAAGGGCAAGATCGAGCAGATCGGCTCGCCCGGCGAGGTCTATGACAATCCGGCGACCGCCTTCGTGCACGGCTTCATCGGCGAATCCATCGTGCTGCCGGTCGACGTCGCCGGCGATGCGGTGCGGCTGGACGGCCGTCCCCTGAACATTCCGGCTTTGGGCGCGGCGTCGGGCGCGGCAAAACTGTTCGTCCGCCGCCACGACATGGCGGTCGGCCCGGCCGGAACCGGCGCCCTGGAAGGCGCCATCCGGCACGTCCGTTCGTTCGGTCCGATCCAGCGCGCCGAGGTGGCCCTGTCGGGGAGCGAGGGCAAGACCGTGATCGAGATCGACGCCCCCCGCGACCGCGAGCTCCAGGCCGGCGAAATCGTCTCCCTGCAGCCCCGCCGCTACCGGATCTTTGCCGCCCAGGAGTAGGCATCCGGGCGACGGTTCCTGACCACATCCACCGTCATTCCGGGGCGGTCCGTAGGACCGAGCCCGGAATCTCGAGATTCCGGGCTCGCTTCGCGCCCCGGAATGACGGCATTTCGCAGCCAAAAGTTAGCCCCTGTTCACCATTCAGCCACGGTTGGTATGCAACAACGGCGGGCCAATCTTTGGGGGTTTTCTTACAGTGAAACGGACGACGGTCGCCCTGTTCGGGCTTCTGCTGCTTGCCGGCTGCGGCACGGACACCAAAATCCCGGAAGAACCGACCATGTATCTCAACATGGCCCAACCCGGCGCTGTCCTGGATAGCCAGGCGGCCGCGATCATGTTTTCGCAGTATCGCCAGAACAATGGCCTTGGCACCGTCGTGGTGGATCCGGACCTGACCAAGCTCGCCGAGCAGCAGTCGCAGGCGATGGCCGCCCGCAACAAGATGGACCATGACGTAAAGGCCCCGCTCGGCAAGCGGCTGCAGGCCGGAGGCTATCCCGCCACCGTCGCGGTCGAGAACATCTCGGCCGGCTATCACACGCTCGCGGAAGCCTTTTCGGGCTGGCGCGATTCACCGCCGCACAAGGCCAATATGCTGAAGAGCGGTGTCACAAAAATGGGCATCGCCGCCGTCTATGCTCCCAACACCAAGTACAAGGTGTTCTGGACGCTCATTTTGGCGGCAACCTGATCTCGATAAATTCCGCGTGATCTAACCCCATAATCTCGCTGATTGACGCCGCGGCGAACTGTCGCCACGGTTGCGGCTCAAGTCGTTTTTGAGCGAACGGTTACGAATGGATACTTCCGACACCGCGCCTGCCTCGACGCCGGCGCAAGCGCAGCGCGTGCTGGTTCTTCAGGGCGGCGGCGCGCTCGGCTCCTATCAGGCTGGCGCCTTTCAGGCGCTCTGCCACGCAGGCTTCGAGCCGGAATGGATCGCCGGCATCTCGATCGGCGCCATCAACGCCGCGATCATCGCCGGCAACGAGCCGGCCGAGCGCGTGCCGCGGCTGAAGGAATTCTGGGAGATGGTGTCGGCGCCGGTGCCGTGGAATCCGGTCTCGAAGCATGAACGCGCCCGCTCGCTGTTCAACGAGACCAGCGCCGCCATCATCGCGACCTTCGGCGTGCCCGGCTTCTTCACGCCGCGGATTCCGCCGGCGCCGCTGTGGCCGCCCGGCAGCTCGCAATCGCTGAGCTATTACGACACCGGGCCCCTGAAGAAGACGCTGGAGCGCCTCGTTGATTTCGACCGCATCAACGATCTGAAGACGCGCCTGTCGGTCGGCGCGGTCAGCGTCACCTCGGGCAATTTCCGCTATTTCGACAATTACGAGTTCAGGAAGCTCGGCAAGAAGATAGGCCCCGAGCACATCATGGCCTCGGGCGCGCTGCCGCCGGGCTTTCCGTCCGTCGTCATCGAGGGCGAGCATTATTGGGACGGCGGCATCGCCTCCAACACCCCGCTCGACTTCGTGCTCGACGAGGAGGTCAACCGTGATCTGCTGATCTTCCAGGTCGATCTGTTCAGCGCGCGCGGGCCGTTGCCGGAGACGTTGCTGGAGGCCGCCGAGCGCGAGAAGGACATCCGCTATTCCAGCCGGACGCGGATGAACACCGACAAGAACCGGCAGATCCACAACGCCCGCATGGCGGTACGCGACCTGATCGGCAAGCTGCCCGATTACCTGAAGAACGATCCGTCGGTCGAGCTGCTGCGCAAGGCGTCCAAGGAGAACACCGTCACGGTGGTTCACCTGATCTACAAGAGCAAGAACTACGAGAGCTCCTCGAAGGACTACGACTTCTCCCATGTTGCGATGGTCGAGCACTGGGGCGCTGGCGTCCGCGACGTGCATTTGTCGATGCGTCACAAAGAATGGCTAGAACGGCCGCAGTCCGGGGAGACCATGGTGACTTACGACCTCACGGGGGATGAACCCACACCCCCCGCAAGCAAATAGGAGCGACCGACAATGGGTACGTTGACAGGCAAGACCGCCGTTGTGACCGGCTCGACCAGCGGCATCGGATTGGCGATCGCGCGCGCCTTCGCGGGCGCCGGCGCCAATATCGTTCTCAACGGCATGGGCGTTCCGGCCGACATCGAGAAGGAGCGTTCCGGCATCGAGACCGACTTCAAGGTCAAGGCCGTGCATTCGCCGGCCGACATGACCAAGCCGGCCGAGATCGCCGACATGATTGCGCTCGGCGAGAAGACTTTTGGTTCGGTCGATATCCTCGTCAACAACGCCGGCATCCAGTTCGTTGCGCCGATCGAGGAATTCCCGCCGGAGAAGTGGGAAGCGATCATCGCGATCAATCTGTCGTCCGCGTTCTACGGCATCCGCGCCGCGGTGCCCGGCATGAAGAAGCGCGGCTGGGGCCGCATCATCAACACCGCCTCGGCGCACTCGCTGGTCGCTTCGCCGTTCAAGTCGGCCTATGTCTCGGCCAAGCACGGCATCGCCGGCCTCACCAAGACGGTGGCGCTGGAGCTCGCGCAGCACAAGATCACCTGCAACTGCATCAGCCCGGGCTATGTCTGGACCCCGCTGGTCGAGCACCAGATCCCGGAGACCATGAAGGCGCGCAACATGACCAAGGAGCAGGTCATCAAGGACGTGCTGCTCGCCGCGCAGCCGACCAAGGAGTTCGTGACCTCCGATCAGGTCGCGGCGCTTGCGCTGTTCCTGTGCAGCGACGATGCCGCGCAGATCACCGGCTCCAACTACTCGATCGACGGCGGCTGGACCGCGGAGTAATTTTTCCGGCGGGATTTGGCGGCCTAGGAAACAAGCCGGCCCTGATTGGATCAGGGCCGGCTTTTGTTTTGAGGCTGCAAGCGTCGCCATCGCCTGCAGCCATCGCTTTGGCGAAATTTTGCAACTTTTTCCGATCGGATTCAGGACGATTTGGCGCGCCGTGGGATGATGGCATGGGCATTCCTGGCGAGGAGCAAATCGCATGGAGCAGCGGCAGGCATATGACGAGGTGATGGGTAAATCGCATTCCGAACTTCGGTCGACCTTCCAGCTACGGTTCAAGGGCCAAGTGGTCCTCGCCGGGAGCGCCGGTTACGACGAGGCGCGCAAGGTCTGGAACGGCGCCGTCGACAGGCGGCCGGCCATGATCGCCTACTGCGCGGATACCCGGGACGTGGTCGAGGCGGTGACATTCGCGAGGTCTCGCACGTTCCCGTTGGCCGTTCGCAGCGGAGGCCACAATGTCGCCGGCCTCTCGGTCTGTGACGGCGGCATGGTCATCGACCTGTCGCGGATGAAACGCATCGATGTCGATGCGGTCCGGCGCACCGCGCGCGCGGAAGCCGGCCTCGATCTCGGCGAATTCGATCGTGCCACGCAGGCGCACGGCCTGGCGACCACCATGGGGGTCAACAGCGACACCGGCATCGCCGGGCTCACGCTTGGCGGCGGCTTCGGCAAGCTCGGGCGAAAATACGGGTTGACCTGCGACAACCTGATTGCCGCCGAAGTGGTGACAGCCGAGGGACAGGTCTTGAGGGCCAGCGCGACCGAACACCCCGACCTGCTCTGGGGTTTGAAAGGAGGCGGCGGCAATTTCGGCATCGTGACTGCGTTCGAATACCAGTTGCATGCGATTGGCACGTCGTTGCCCGTCGCGTCGACGCTTTATCCTTACGATCAGGCGCGCGAGGCCATGCAGTTCTACGACGAATTCGCCCGCAACGCTGCCGATGAGATCAACGTCGATGCGGCCCTTGTGACGCTGCCGTCGGGCGACCGGTTCTTCAATATCTCCGGTTGTTATGTCGGCTCGCATCATGACGGTGAGCGCGCCCTTTCGCCGATCGTCAAGTTCGGCTCGCCCGTCGAGACGCGCCTGGCAACCGTTCCCTATCTCGAGATTCAGTCAGGCGGCGATGCCCTGTTTCCGCGGGGACGTCGCTATTACTGGAAGGCGCAATTCCTGCGCGAGATCGGTGCCGGCGCGATCGACGCGCTGCTCGACGCCTATGCGAGAGCCCCCAACACCGCGTCCTTGCTGGTTCTCCAGCATGTCGGCGGCGCAATTGCACGGGTTCCGGTATCGAGCTCGCCTTACGCAAACCGTGATGCGGCGTTCGACTGTTTTCCCGTGGCGATCTGGGACGATCCAGCCGGTGACGAGGCGAACATGCGTTGGGCGCGCGAGCTGTGGAGTGCCGTCAGGCCCTATTCGACCGGCGGTGTCTATGCCAACAACCTGGGGGACGAGGGCGAAGACCGGGTGCGCGACGCCTATGGCGAAAATTACGCACGTCTTGTCGCGCTCAAGAACAAGTACGATCCGACGAATTTCTTCCGCCTGAACCAGAACATCAAGCCGACGACATAGTTCTGGGCATCGGAGAAAATCCAAATGCGAAGCCGCTGGACCATTCTTGCTGCTCTCTTCGTCGCTCGTGCCACCATCGCCTTTCAGTTTCAGAGCGTCGCGGCCATCGCGCCACAGCTCAGCCAGGGTCTGGGCGCGAGCCTGGCCGATATCGGGGTTCTGATCGGGCTCTACTTTGCGCCGGGCGCCTTGCTTGCCCTGCCTGGCGGCGCGATCGGGCGCCGCTATGGCGACAAGGTGGTGGTCCTTGCCGGTCTCCTGATGATGCTGGCGGGCGAACTGCTGATGACCACGTCAACGTCGTGGAGCGTGCAGATCGCGGGCCGACTGACTGCCGGCATCGGCGGCGTCCTCCTGAACGTTCTGATGACCAAGATGGTCGCGGACTGGTTCGCCGGCCGGGAAATCGCCACCGCGATGGCTATTTTCATCAACTCGTGGCCGGCCGGCATCGCAGTCGCTCTCATGCTGTTGCCGGCAATCGGAGCCACGCTCGGGCTCCATGCCGTCAATCTTGCCGTCGCCGGGGTGATCCTGATCGGTCTCGGCCTCATCGCTCTGGGTTATCGCGCGCCGGATGTGGCCGTCGCGGTTGAAGGCGAGCGCAGCAGCCTGACCGCCGACACGATCTGCGCCGTGATTGCCGCCGGCCTGATCTGGTGTCTCTACAACATCGGTTTTGCGATGATCTTCAGTTTCGGTCCATCGATGCTGGTCGAGCAAGGCTGGTCCGGCGCCGCAGCCGGATCAACCATCAGTATCGTGCTCTGGCTCGCCGCCCTTTCGGTGCCGTTGGGCGGCTTCCTCGCCGATCGGACCAAGCGCGGCGAGGTCATCCTGGTCACGGGCTGCATCGCCTTCGCGCTCCTGACACTGCTTCTGTCGCGCAGCGGCACGGTGCTTCCCGTCGTCATTGCTCTTGGAATCCTCTGCGGCCTGCCTGCCGGTCCGATCATGAGCCTGCCTGCGCGCGTGCTCGAGCAGAAGACGCGGCCGATCGGAATGGGAATATTCTACACCGTCTTTTACGCCGGCATGCTGGCTGGACCTGCGATCGGAGGAAAGCTCTCCACCACGGTCGGCTCCGCGAGCGCGGCGCTCGACTTCGGCGCCGCCATGCTCCTGGCTTGCCCGGCCGTTCTGTGGTTCTTCCGCCGTATGGTTGCTGGCCACGATTGGCAGCAGGCGGACGTCAGGCGCGCCTGACAGGCGCAAGGCTGAACGCGGTCAGGCAGGTTTTCCAGTCCGGCGGCGGTCATGCCATCGCATGATGCCGCGCTCGGCGGAATGCTATGACGCCGGCCGCCGCTTGCCGAACGCCAGCACGTGCAGCCCGAGGCGCGAGCGCACCACATAGAACAAGAGGATCGTCTCGAAGGTCAGCGACAGCGAGGTCGAGGCGGCGGCGCCCATGCCGCCGTAGCGGGGGACGAGGGCGATGCAGAGCCCGACATTCATCAGGAACGACACCGCATAGGCGGTCGCGCAGATGCTCTGGTGGCCGAGCATGTTCAACAGCCGCTCCACCGGCCCGATCGCCGAGCGCACCACGAGGCCGATCGCGGCGACGAACATGATGCTGTAGCCGTCGACGAATTTCGGGCCGAACAGCCACAGCAGCGGCTTGCCAAACGCCAGCAGGGCGACGGTCGCGAGCAGCGAGGGCCAGAACGTCCAGCTGATGGCGTGTGCGACGTAGGCCGACAGCCGGTCCTTGTCGCCGAGCGCGTTGTATTCGGCGAAGCGGTGCGCCGTGGTCGCCGCCATCGCGTAGTGCACGAACGACACCAGCGCCAGCGTCTTCACCACGGCGAAATAGATGCCGACCTCCTCGGACGAGCGGAATTGCTGCAGCATCAGCACGTCGGTGTAGCCGAGCAGCAGATAGAAGCTCTCGACCAGCATGATCGGCAGCGAGATCGCGAACCAGCCCTTGATGTCGTAGGTCTTCTCGCCCACCCCGAGATGGGCAGTGAGGCGGCGGTTGAGCACGACCATCTGGCCGATCGCCGCGATGTACACCGCGGCCGCGCTCGCGATCATCGCCGCGGTGGCGCCGAGATTGAGGCCGAGCGCCAACGCGCCGGCGGTCAGCGCAATGATCAGCCCCTGCCGCACGATGAACTGCGGCATCAGGCCGAGCTGCATCCAGTCATGCGCGCGGGAGATGCCGTCCTGGGTGTTGGCGACGACGAAGGGCGGCAACGTCAGGCAGCCGATATAGAGCGGAAGCACCGCGTTGGGATCGATCCAGGGCGAGGCGAGGTGGATCACGCCGGCGAGCAGCAGCGCGACCATGCTGGACGTCGCCAGCACCACCCAGCGGCCGCCGGAGAGGAAGCCGCGCAGCGCCGCGAGGTCGCCGCGCGCGCGATATTCAGGAATGATCTTCTGGGCGGAGGGCGCGATGCCGAAATCCATGGTGCTGCCGAGCAGCAGCACCCAGGTCCAGACATAGACATAGATGCCGTAATCCGAGCCGCTCATCCAGCGCGCCAGCAGAATCTGCGCGAGATAGGCGATGGCGGCGCTGATGACGCGGATGGCGAAGATCATGCCGGCGAGGCGCTTGGTGACCGACGCCTCGTTGGTGCCGCCGAGCGCGCGCGCTGCGAGGCCGCGCAGGCGTGCGGCCCGGCCCAATGGCGCAGAGGTTGCCGATTGTGTCTCCATCACAGCCAAGGCGGAAAATTCCTAAAGCGCCGCGTGGCGGCAATGGCCTCCAATCTATCAACGAAACGTTAAGATTGGGTTCGGCGACGCACCCCTTCGGGGTCGTCCCGGGGCAGTGCGAAGCACTGAACCCGGGAGCTCGAGATTCCGGGTTCGATGCGCTGCTTCACCCCGGAATGACCCTACGGCTCAATTCAAATTGATATTGAATTCGTAGCTTTTGTCGCCGCCGACCAGCGTCAGCTTCAGCGCGGCGCCGTCGGCCTTGGCGCCGGGCGGCAGGCCGTCGAGCTCGAAAGAGAAGCGCTTCACGCCCGGCGGCGCCTGCGCAACGAGCTTGGGCACCGGCAGCGCCCAGTCGGGCGTCGGCCCCTCGACGAACAGGCTGAGGTCGCGGCTCTCGGGCGCGCTGACATCGACCAGCACATTGTTCTTGCCGTCGCGCTTGACGTCGCGGATCGAAAACGGGATCGGGTCGCCGATATTGGCGGGCTTCGGCACCGCGTTGAGCGCTTCCGAAAGCGCGGCGTCCTCGGTCGAGGCGACGCTGGCGAACGCCAGCTCGGCCTTCGCCTCCACCGGAACGCACAGCTTCTCGCACACCGCGTAGTTGATGTCGGCGCGCAGCACCAGCGGTTTGTCGGGATTCTTCGCCACGATGCGCAGCGGCAGCACCACCTGGTGCTTGTAGCCGAGCGAGGTGCCGCCGGCGCCGTCGTCGAATTGCCGCGGCGCCGGCCACATCACGGTGACCGCCTCGACGTTATCCGACCTGGAGAAATCGAACCGCGGCGGCACGCCGGAGTCGCCGGGCGTCCGCCAATAGGTCTTCCAGCCGTCCTGCAACTGGAACGCAATGCCGCCAAGCAGCACTGCGCCGCTGCGCGATCCGGCGAGCAGCCGCACCGCCGAATGCGTGTCCTGTTGCCACGGCGAGGCGTCGTCGGCGCGGACCTCCGTTGCCATAGATGCGACGGAAAACAGGGCGGCAACGCCAAATGCGGCACGCAAGGGAACTATGACGATCATGAGACGTCTTTACCCGCAACTTTCGGTGCAAACCATTGAATTGCTTGTGATGCATCGCCGCACGGCGGTCGATGGTTGATTGACAGAACCGCCACCCGATATCAGGATGCCAAATCAGCAGGAAAGGCCTTTGCGGATGCGCCCTGAAGGCAAAACAGGCAAGACTCGCAAAACCGCCGCCGGCAGAAGCCCGGCCGTCGGTGCCCATGCCGCCGAAGGCGGCTATCTCGACGGCCAGATGCTGATCGCGATGCCTGTCATGAACGACCCGCGCTTCGAACGCTCCGTGATCTACATGTGTGCGCATTCCTCCGAGGGCGCGATGGGCATCATCGTCAACCGTCCCGCCGGCAGCATCGATTTCCCCGGGCTGCTGGTGCAGCTCGACATCATCGAGAAGTCGGACCAGATCCAGCTGCCCGAGAATGCCGAGATGATGAAGGTGATGAAGGGCGGGCCGGTCGACACCGGCCGCGGCTTCGTGCTGCATTCCAGCGACTTCTACATTCAGGATGCGACGCTGAACATCGACGACGGCATCTCGCTCACCGCGACCGTCGATATCCTGAAAGCGATCGCAAAGGGCGCCGGGCCGAAGCACGCGATCCTCGCGCTCGGCTATGCCGGCTGGGCGCCGGGCCAACTCGAGAACGAGATCCAGCACAATGGCTGGCTGCATTGCGACGCCGATCCGGAATTGATCTTCGGTACCGACGTCGACGAGAAATACGCGCGCGCCTTGCGCAAGATCGGCATCGAGGCCGGCATGCTGTCGAACGACGCGGGCCACGCGTAGGCCGCGCTGACGTCGTCGACGATTTGTCCACATTCACGGTGTCGTCCCCCGAAAGCAGGGACCCATAACCACCGTATGCAGTTGCGGCACCGCGCTGGGGCCACAGCGTCGCGCAACAACGGCGCTCCGTGGTTATGGGTGGTCGCGCTTACGCTTGCCCGGGACGACAGCTGCGGGTTTGACTACGACAGCGGTGGTTTGGCTACGACAGCGTTCGCGACCGCTACTCCGCCGCTTCCTGCGCGACCGTCGGCTGGGTGCCCGCGACCGTGGCGCGGCGCATGTCGCGGGGCTGCGACTGGTCGTAGCGGCGGACGCGGTGCACGGTCTGGCGGTTGTCCCACATCACGAGGTCATGCACCGTCCATTTGTGCACATAGACGAATTCGGGCTGCGTCGCGTGCTCGGTCAGATCGCGCAGCAGCAGCCGCGCCTCCGGCATGCTCATGCCCCTGATGGCGCCGGCGTGCGAGGACAGATACAGCGACTTGCGGCCATGCACCGGATGCGTCCGCACCAGGCGCTGCAGCACCGGCTTGAACATCTGCTTCTCCTCGTCGGTGTAGTCGAGGAAGCCGAGCGAGCCGCGCGAATACATCAGCGAGTGCTCGCAGATCATGTCCTCGATCTCGGCCTTGGTCTCGTCGTCGAGCGCGTCATAGGCGGCGCGCATGTCGGCGAATTCGGTGTTGCCGCCCTTCGGGTTCACCACGCGCGCCGACAGCAGCGAGAATTTCGCCGGGATCGGCCGGAACGAACTGTCGGAATGCCACAGGCAGTTGCCGAGGTTGAACAGATGGGTGCGATGGTCCTTCGGCAGCGGCTTGCCGTCCTTGCCGAGGTTGCTGACGTCGTTCAGCCCGGAGGCGAGGCGGTAGTCCTGCTTCTTTGTCACCGTGCCGCCGCGCGCATCTTCGCGCTCGCCGAAATTCAGCGCGAATGCCATCTGCTGCTCGTCGGAGATGTCCTGGCCGTGGAACACGAGCACGGCGTATCTGTCCATGCCGGCCTCGATGTCGATCGCTTCCTGCTTCGTCAGCGGCTTGCGCAGATCGACGCCGGAAACTTCGCCGACGAAATGCTTGTGAAGCTGCCGGATCAGGACCGTCATTGGCGTATCTCCCCGTCTGTCGCGGGCGGTTGTCCCGCTTCGTTTGACGAGAAGGCTACTCGCCGCGCGCGCGCTGTCAACGCTCGCGGGCCGTGCGCGGGTCAGGCATTCCGCGCCATCAACCCGCCGTCGACCGGAATCACCGCGCCGGTCAGGAACGACGCCGCGGGCAGGCACAGGCTCAGCGTCATGTGCGCGACCTCTTCCGGATCGCCGTAACGGGCGAGCGCGGTGCGGCGCTTGGCGTAGAGCGTCTTGTGCTCCTCGGAGATGCGGTCGGTGATGGCGGTGCGGATCGGGCCCGGGCAAATGCAGTTCACGGTGATGCCTTCGCGTCCCAGCTCCACCGCGAGCGAGCGGGTCAGGCTGGTGACGCCGCCCTTGGCCGCGGAGTAGGGGCTGTGCAGCGCGGTCGCGCCGAGCGCCTCGGTGGAGGCGATGTTGACGATGCGCGGCGAGCGTGACTTGCGCAGGTATGGCAGTGCCCCGCGGATGATGCGCGGATGCGCCGTCAGCATCACCGCGATGCCCTTGGCCCAAGCGTCCTCGTACGCGGGATCGTCGATCGGCACCCGCACCGAGATGCCGGCATTGTTGACGATGATGTCGAGCCCGCCGAAATGCGCGGCGGCGTCGTTGACGACTTTGGTGATGGCGTCGCGATCGCCGACGTCGAGCGTCCAGGCCTTCGCCGAGCCGCCGCTTGCCGAAATCTCCTTCGCCACCGTCTGCGTGCCTTCTTCAGTCAGGTCGGTGACCGCGACATTGGCGCCTTCATCGGCAAACACCCGCGCGGTGGCGCGGCCCATGCCGCTGGCGGCGCCGGTGACGAGAACGGTGAGGCCCTTCACCGAACGGCTGAGCTGCTTGTATTCGGACATGACGGACCCCCCGTTGATTTTCCGCGTTGTGAGAGACGGCAACGCTGGCACCGATCGCAAGATACGTCAAACCACTGATCCCATATCGGCATGCGCGCAGCGCGTTAACGCAAGTTTCCCGGTTGGCTTTCCGAGAAGGATCATGCTCAATCAAGACAACAGCACGAGAGAGGAACGCGCGATGAACGAGCTCGATTTCGGCGGCAAGCAAGTATTGGTGGTCGGCGGCTCCAGCGGCATCGGCAACGGCATCGCGCAGGCGTTCCGCGCCAAGGGCGCGCGCGTCGCGATCTGCGGCACCCGTGCGCAGGCCAGCGACTATTCCACCGAAGAGGGCTCGCATCTCGAGGGCCTCGCCTACGCGCAGCTCGATGTCAGCAACCCGCAGGCAATCGAGGCCTTCAAGCCGTCGTTCGACCAGCTCGACGTGCTGGTGCTGGCGCAGGGCGCGGTGATTTACCGCCGCGGGGAATTCGAGATGGAGGGCTTTCGCAAGGTGCTCGAGGTCAACCTGATAAGCCTGATGGCCTGCGCGACCAAATTCCAGCCGATGCTGAGCGCAGCTAAGGGCTCGCTGATCATCGTGAGCTCGACCGCGGCCTATCATTCCACCATGGGGAATCCGGCCTACAACGCCTCGAAGACCGGCGCCGTCGGGCTGACGCGCACGCTCGGCGAGGCCTGGGCGGAGAACGGCATCCGGGTCAACGGCATTGCGCCCGGCCTCGTCGACACCAAGATGACCAAGGCGACGACGGCCAATCCGAAGCGTCTCGAAGGCGCGCTCGAGCGCATTCCGCTGAAGCGTCTCGGCACGCCCGCCGACATGGCCGGCGCCGCGCTGTTCCTGGCCTCTCCGCTCGCCTCCTACATCGTCGGCCAGACCATCGTCGTCGACGGTGGGCTGATCCTGTAACCGCAGGAACCTGCGCGCCGTTTCCCGGTTAGCTCCCGGACAGATCAGGGAGCGTGACGATGGACAAGGATCGGATTTTCGGAACGGCGAAGGAGTTCGCGGGCAAGGCCGAAGGTGCTGTCGGCGACGCGACCGGCGATGCGCAGACCCAGGCCTCGGGCCGCGCGCGCGAAGCCGCGGGCTCGGTGCAGGATCTCTACGGCCAGGCCAAGGACGCCGCGCGCGACGCCGCCGACACCGCGGTCAACTACGCCAAGGATGCCTATGAGCATCGCGGCGAGACCGTTCGCAGCGGACAGAAGGCGATGGCGCATGCGGTGCAGGAGAACCCGCTGGGATCGCTGCTGATCGCCGGCGGCATCGGCTTTGCGCTCGCGCTCCTGATGACGCGCCAGCCGCGCCGCCCGCCGCCGTCGCGCTGGCGCTATTACGGTTGAGCCACACGACGAAATCGTAGGGCAGGTTGGCGATAGCGTAACCCGCCCTCTCGCCGCGCACGCAACATCAGCGGGTTACGGCTTCCGCCTGACTTGCAAACCCACCTGTCGTCATTGCGAGGAGCGAAGCGACGAAGCAATCCATGTGTCCGCGCGTGCGGATCGATGGATTGCTTCGCTTTGCTCGCAATGACGGAGCCTACCCGTTTCGTCGTCTGAAGAGCCTGGCAGAAATCCTTACTGCCACGGACTCCCCGGCACCGCGGCCCGCTGTCCGACACCGCGCGGCGGGCGCGGCGGCGGAGCGACCAGCGGGCGCTGCTGCGGCGCGCCGAACCCGAACAGATCGCGCAGCCAGGGCTGTGTCTGCGGCTGCTGTTGCGGCTGGGCCTGGGTCTGAGCCGGACGGAACACGCGCCTTGGCGGCTTGGGCGCGGTGATGATCGAGCCGTCGGGCGCGATCGCCGTGGTCGAGGGCGGCGGATTGGCCGGTCCGCCCGCCGGCGCGGCCGGCGTGGTCGCGGCAACCGGCACATCGCCCTTGGCTTGCTCGCGGCCCATCTCGCGGCGCGGCCAGACGAAATCATCGGCGCGGCCGGCGGGCGGCGCCAGCGCCTCGCCCTTCACCAGCGTGCGCGCGGCGAGCGCATCGACGGCGGCGGGCCGCGAGCCCGGTCCGCCGAGCAATTGATCGGTGCCGACGGTGGAGGCGACCAGCGGCAGCACCGGGCCCGCCAACGGCCGCGGCGCGGGCTTGCCGGGCTCGGCGCTGGTATCCGGCGTCGCCGGTTCGCTGGGCAGCGCGATCGGCCCGGAGCGCACCGCGAGCAGGCGCGTCACCTCGCGCTCGACATAATGCGCGAGCTTGCGCGCGCCGGCCTTGGTGAAGAACACGCCGTCATCGGTACGCAGCTTGCGGGGCTGGCCTTCGAAATCCGGACCCTTCTGCATGAAGCGGCCGGCCTCGTCGACAAAGCCGTCCCAGACGTCGACATAGGTGATGCCGGCCTTGCCGGCGCCGTCGCGATAGAGCGCGTCGAGGAACAACATGTCCGACGTGCCCTTCTGGCCGCGGATCGCGGGCAGGCCGACCCACAGCACCGGCACGCCCTTGCTCTTCAGCACGTTGATCAACTCCTCGATCTTCTTGCCGTAGAGCTCGACCCAGCGGTCGTCGCGGAATTCATAGAGGCCGTTGGGCGAGCGCGCGGTCTTTTCCGGCGCGGCCTGCGAGTCATTGTCGGCGTCGTCGGCCGGCGGCTCGGCCTCGACCGGCTTGCCATCAGTTTTGGCGGCGGCATCGGGCTTGTCGCCCGGCTTGGCCTCGGGCTTGCCGCGCGCGTCCTTTTTCTCGTCCTTCTTGTCGACCTTCTTCTCCACGACAGATTCGCGGATCGCGGTGCGGTCGTTGAGGCCGAGCATCACGACAATAGCGTCGGGGTTCTCGGTGGCGAGAATGCCCTTCGCGGCCGCGGCCCAATCCGCCGGATCGCCCTTGGGCTGATAGCGGATCAGGCCGGAGACCGTCTTGTGCTTGCGGATCACGCCCATGTCGGGCTGGTCGGAATAGGCATCTTCCAGGCCATAGCCGAGCCAGTCGGCCATGGCGTCGCCGATGACGAGCACGTTGCGCTCGGCGGCCGCCTCGCGCTTGGCCGGTGCCGGAGCGCGCGAGAAATCCTCGCGCGGCCGCTGCGGCTGCGATGATTGCGGTTGCTGCTGCTGGAACGGCGCGAAGAAATCGCCGCCGAACCAGCCGCCGCCGCCGTGCTGCGGCGGAGCGCGGCGCTGTGGTTGCGGCGGTCCGCCACCAAAGCCGGGGAAGCCGAAGAATTGCGCCGAGGCGGGCTGGGCGATGCCGATCAACAGCGCAAGCGCCACCGTAAGCGCGACCAGCGGACCGGCTTCGGTGAATATGCGCAAAAAGGACTTTGGCTCTCGCATCGCGTTCGGTCGCAAATGATCTGGAAGTACGTGAGCATACTAGCGGAATCGGGCCGCAAGCGGGCAGCTTTTCCACCATAAATCGGGTGCCTCCGGCCGCCGTCAAGGCAGGCGGCAAATATCGGATTTCACGGTTACTTTTGGGGTGGAGGGCCCAGCCGTCGCGGCGACGGAACCGTGCCCCCTCTCCCGCTTGCGGGAGGGGCAAGAGCCGTAGCCCGGATGCAGCAAAGCGTAATCCGGGACCAGACCAGCCGCACGGCGAGAACCCCGGCTTTCGCTGCGCTGCATCCGGGCTACGGGCGGCAGCCCTGCGGCTTCAGCCCTACCGCCCCCTGAGCCGCTCCAGCACCTCGGAGGTGGCAAAGCCGTCGGCCGGTGCCCCGATCGACACCTGGAAGCCGCGCAGCGCCTCGCGGGTCTGGCCGCCGAACTGGCCGTCGGGCGTGCCCTTGTAGAAGCCGCGCTGGGCCAGCAGCTGCTGCAGTTCCAGCCGTTCGGCGCGCGACAGCACCCGCTCCTGCCGCGGCCAGGGCTGCGCGAAGGGCTGGCCGCCGCGCAGGCGGTCGGCGAAATGGCCGATGGCGAGCGCATAGGCTTCGGCCGGGTTGTACTTCATGATCACCCGGAAATTCTGCAGCATCAGGAAGCCCGGCCCCTCGGCGCCGGCCGGCGCCAGCAGATAGGCCTTGTCGGACGGCCGCGGGAACGGCTGGCCGTTCGGCCGCTTGAGGCCGAGATGCTCCCATTGCGACAGCGGCATCGCCTTGGCGCGGTCGGCCAGCATGTAATTGAGGCCTTGCGGCAGCACGACCTCGTAGCCCCAGCTCGCGCCGGTCTGCCAGCCGTCCTTCTTCAGATTGTTGGCGGTCGAGGCGATCAGGTCGCTCGGATTGTCGACGACGTCGCGGCGGCCGTCGCCGTCGCCATCGACGGCATAGCGCTTGAACGCGGTCGGCATGAACTGGGTCGGGCCGAAGGCGCCGGCCCAGGAGCCGCGCATCTGCTCGGGCCTGAGGTCGCCGCGGTTGAGGATTTCCAGCGCCGACAGGAACTCGTCCTTGAAATAGGCCTGACGGCGGCCGATGCAGGCGAGCGTCGCGGTCGACTGCACCACGTTGCGATCGCCCATCTGGGTCGAGTAGTTCGACTCGATGCCCCAGATCGCCGCGATGATGTAGCGGTCGACGCCATAGGCCTTCTCGGTGGCGTCGAACTGCGGTTTGTATTTCGCAAGGATCTCGCGCCCCTTGGCGAGCCTGGTGTCGCTGACCAGGATGTCGAGATAATCCCAGATCGCCTTGGTGAACTCCGGCTGCGAATCCATCAGATCCATGATGCGCAGATCGGGCGTCAGGCCGGCGGTGAAGCGCTCGAAATTCTCTTGGGTGATGTTGCGCCGTGCGGCATCTGGCCACATCGCTGCGACGCAGTTCGGGAAGTCCGACGCGGCCTGGCGGATCGCTGCTGCGGTCATCAGCGGATGGCCGGAGGCGCCGTCTTCACCGCTCCACGGCGGTGCCGCGCCGTCCTGTCCGGTTGCGGCCTGCGGCGGCGTCGCGTTCGGTCCGGAAAAGATGCTGTCGATCAGGTTGGTCAGGCCGTTGCCCGCCGACTGGGCTTGCGTGCTGCCGGGCAGCAGCAGGGCCAACGCGATCAGGCTCGCGCCGAAAAGCTTGGTCCTTGATGTTCCCATCGCGCGCATTTGTCGTGTGCCTGTCAAAATCGTGCTGTTCCAGAAGGCCCCGGCACGGTTTCCAATAACTTAACAAGGGCGAGATTTTGTTGCGGCCCGCATTGGCTGACGGGAACGGCGGAATTAAGCCGCACCACACATCCGCCTTTGTTGGCGGCTGCAAAACGGGGTACCAAAGGCATGATTCATTTCGTGCCGCCGTCCCACCCATTTCAAGGCTTCCGATAATCCCATGAAGATCCGCAAAGCCGTATTCCCCGTCGCCGGTCTCGGTACCCGCGTGCTGCCCGCCACCAAGGCGATGCCGAAGGAGATGCTGACGATCGTCGACAAGCCCCTGATCCAGTACGTGGTCGACGAGGCCCGGGAAGCCGGCATCGAGCATTTCGTGTTCGTCACCGGCCGCAACAAGGGTGTCATCGAGGATCACTTCGACCGCATGTTCGAGCTCGACACCACGCTGGCGCAGCGCGGCAAGAAGACCGAGCAGGATATCCTGGCGCAGAACCAGCCGGAGGCCGGCGCGATGAGCTTCACCCGGCAGCAGGCGCCGCTCGGGCTCGGCCACGCGGTGTGGTGCGCGCGCGATATCATCGGCAACGAGCCGTTCGCGGTGGTGCTGCCGGACGAGCTGGTGCTGAACACGCCGGGCTGCCTCAAGCAGATGATCGATGCCGCGAGCAGGCTTGGTGACAAGTCGAACCTGATCGCGGTCGAGGCGGTGCCCGACGAACTCACCCATCAATACGGCATCTGCAGCGTCGGCAAACGCACCGGCAACATCTTCGAGGTCGACCGGATGGTCGAGAAGCCGCCGCAGGGCACCGCGCCGTCCAACCTGTCGATCACCGGCCGCTATATCCTGCAGCCGGAGATATTCAACATCCTGGCCACGCAGGAGCGCGGCGCCGGCGGCGAGATCCAGCTCACCGATGCGATGATCGGGCTTGCGAAGACGCAGAAGTTCTACGGCGTCGAGTTCGAGGGCGAGCGCCACGATTGCGGCTCCAAGCCCGGCTTCCTCCGCGCCAACATCGCCTTCGGCCTCAAGCGCCCCGAACTGCGCGACGGCCTGATCGCCGAGATGAAGAAGTATCTGGAGAAGTAGGGGCGCCGCCTCATCTCGTCATTCGTCGCGAGAATGCGGACGTATGATTCACAGACCGCGCAACATATTCGATGTCGTCCTGGCGAAAGCCAGGACCCATTACCCCGACCATCAGTTGTTGAGCGAAGCTGGAGCCACGATCCCGTTCACAATCAAACGCGGTGGTTATGGGTCCTGGCTTTCGCCAGGACGACGGTTGTGGGGGTGGCGAGACGTGTGCGTCAAACGAGAACTACATCTTCGCCGCAGCGTCTCGGCAATCACGCCACCTTCCTTCGCCCCGCGCGCTTCGCCGGCTCCTTGGCGCCGTCCTGCTTCGGCGCGCGCAGGGCGCGGGCGGCGAGGCTGACGACCTCGGAGATCTGCTGAAGCTGCGCGGCGAGCGGAGAGGTCTTGCGCCAGACCATGCCGATGGTGCGCGAGGGCTGCGGGTGCTTGAAGCGCGAGACCGTGACCGGCGCCGAGCGCGTCTCCACCGCCACCGCCATCTCGGGGATCAGGGTGACGCCGATGCCGGCGCCGACCATCTGCACCAGCGTCGACAGCGAACTCGCGTCCAGCACCTCGCGCGGCGGCGACGACTGCATGTTGCAGAACGACAGCGCTTGGTCACGGAAGCAGTGGCCCTCCTCGAGCAGCAAGAGCCGCATCTCGCGCAGCATCTCGGCGCTCGGCACCGGCGTCTTCGCATCCTCGCCCGGCCGCACCAGCAGGAAGTTTTCCGAGAACAGCGCGACCTCGGTCAGCGACGGTTCCGATACCGGCAGCGCCACGATCGCGGTGTCGAGCCGGCCCTCGGCGACCTCCTTGATCAGCTTCGGCGTCAGCGTCTCGCGGACATGGATGTCGAGCTCGGGATGCAGCCGCGCCAGGTTCTCGATCACCTTCGGCAGCAGATATGGCGCGACGGTCGGGATCATGCCGACCCGCAGCCGCCCGGCAAGCTTGTCGCGCGAGGCGCGCGCGAAGTCGCCGAGTTCGTCGACCGAACGCAGGATGTCGCGCACGCGGCGCAGCAGGTCCTCGCCGAAGGTCGTCAGCGTCACCTGCCGCGCATTGCGTTCGATCAGCACGCCGCCGACCGCCTGTTCCATTTCGCGGATCTGCATCGACAGCGCCGGCTGCGACACCGCGCAGGCATCCGCGGCGCGCCCGAAATGGCGGTGGTGGGCCAGAGCATCAAAATACCTGAGTTGCCGGAGTGTGACATTTATCATCAGATAATCTTATCGACGCGATCACTAAAGTCAATTTCCTCTGATGGATTGGGTTGCGTAGAATCGTTCTTGGAAGAGCTCCAGCGCATTCCAGAATCCATCACCTCGGAGAAGAAACATGGACGCAAAAACCGACGAAGGCGCGGGCAAATGCCCATTCACAGGCGGGCCTCGCGGGCACTCGAATCGTGACTGGTGGCCGGAGACGCTCGACGTTCAGGTGCTGCATCGCAACTCCAGCCTGTCCGATCCGATGGGCAAGGGCTTCGACTACGCCAAGGAATTCAAAAGCCTCGATCTCAACGCCGTGATCAAGGACCTCACGGCCCTGATGACGACGTCGCAAGAATGGTGGCCGGCCGACTTCGGCCATTACGGCGGCCTGATGATCCGCATGGCTTGGCACTCGGCGGGCACCTATCGCATCACCGACGGCCGCGGCGGCGCCGGCGCCGGCCAGCAGCGTTTCGCCCCGCTGAACAGCTGGCCCGACAACGCCAATCTCGACAAGGCGCGCCGGCTGCTGTGGCCGATCAAGCAGAAATACGGCCGCAAGATCTCGTGGGCCGATCTCATGGTCCTCGCCGGCAACGTCGCGCTGGAATCGATGGGCTTCAAGACGTTCGGTTTTGCGGGGGGCCGCGCCGACGTGTGGGAGCCGGAAGAGCTGTACTGGGGTCCGGAAGGCACCTGGCTCGGCGACGAGCGCTACAGCGGCGAGCGCCAGCTCTCCGAGCCGCTCGGCGCGGTGCAGATGGGCCTGATCTACGTCAACCCGGAAGGCCCGAACGGCAATCCGGACCCGGTCGCCGCCGCGAAGGACATCCGCGAGACGTTCTTCCGCATGGCGATGAACGACGAGGAGACCGTCGCGCTGATCGCCGGCGGCCACACCTTCGGCAAGACCCACGGTGCAGGCGATCCGTCGTTGATCGGTCCGGAGCCGGAAGGTGGCGCGATCGAGGAACAGGGTCTCGGCTGGAAGAGCAAGTTCGGCACCGGCGTGGGCGCTGACGCGATCACCGGCGGTCCCGAGGTCACCTGGACCCAGACCCCGACCAAGTGGAGCAACCACTTCTTCGAGAACCTGTTCAAGTACGAATGGGAGCTGACGAAGAGCCCGGCGGGTGCGAAGCAGTGGAAGGCAAAGGGCGCGGACGCCGTCATTCCGGACGCGTTCGATCCGTCGAAGAAGCATGTCCCGACCATGCTGACTACCGACCTGTCGCTGCGCTTCGATCCGGCCTATGAGAAGATCTCGCGCCGGTTCTATGAGCATCCGGATCAGTTCGCGGACGCCTTCGCCCGCGCCTGGTTCAAGCTCACGCACCGCGACATGGGTCCGATCCAGCGCTACCTCGGCCCGCTGGTGCCGAAGGAGACGCTGATCTGGCAGGATCCGGTACCGGCGCTCGATCACGCCGTGATCGACGACAAGGATATCGAGGCGCTCAAGGCGAAGATCCTCGCCTCGGGCCTGTCGGTGTCCGAACTGGTGTCGACCGCCTGGGCCTCGGCCTCGACGTTCCGCGGCTCCGACAAGCGCGGCGGTGCCAATGGTGCACGCATCCGCCTTGCGCCGCAGAAGGACTGGGATGTCAACGAGCCGGCTCAGCTCAAGTCTGTGCTGAGCAAACTCGAAGCCATCCAGAAGGAGTTCGGCAAGAAGGTCTCGCTGGCCGATTTGATCGTGCTCGGCGGCGCGGCTGCGATCGAGAAGGCGGCCAAGGACGGCGGCACCAGTGTGAAGGTCCCCTTCACGCCGGGCCGCACCGATGCGACGCAGGATCAGACCGACGTCGAGTCTTTCGCTCCGCTCGAGCCGCGGGCTGACGGCTTCCGCAACTATATCGGCGGCAAGCATCAGTTCCTGCAGCCCGAGGAAGCGCTGGTCGACCGTGCACAGCTCCTGCGGCTGACCGGACCGGAATTGACGGTCCTCGTCGGCGGCCTGCGCGTGCTCGGCGCCAATGCCAAGAAGTCGAAGCACGGCGTCTTCACCGGCAAGCCGGGGACGCTCACCAACGACTTCTTCCTCAACCTGCTCGACATGGGCACGGTGTGGAGCGATGCCGGCGAGGGCGTCTATGAGGGCCGCGACCGCAAGACCAAGGCGGTGAAGTGGACCGGCACCCGCGTCGACCTGATCTTCGGCTCGCACTCGCAGCTGCGGGCGTTCGCCGAGGTCTACGGCCAGTCCGACTCCAAGGAGCAGTTCGTGAAGGACTTCGTCGCGGCCTGGGCCAAGGTGATGAACGCCGACCGCTTCGACCTCGTGAAGTAAGCGGCGAGCAAACGGCAATCAGGGCAGGGCGGCGCTTCGGCGCCGCCCTGTTTCATTTGGGGGACGACGAGGAAGGTTTTTCGCGGTTTGCCGATTCCGTTCAATCATGCAGCTTCATGTCGCGGATCATCTCCTCGAACTCCGCCTGCGTCGGGGTCGCCAGTGAGGCCTGCGGCGCGCTGCTTGTCGCGGTGGATACGTCGCACTGTGAGGCGCCGCGCGAAGGTTCAAAGATTGCGGTCAGGCTCGCCCAGCAGACGAGGAGGGCCACGATCCAGTCCAGTACATTGGATGCCGTCATTGCAGCACCAGCATCAGCATTTCCATGCCCTGATGCTGCAGCCGACTCGGGCTTCGCGCAATTCGGAAGCTACGAAACGTAACTTCGGCGTTGCCGAGCGGGTTATCCGTACCGAGCGAGTGCAACACACCGTCATTGCGAGGAGCGTCAGCGACGACGCAATCCATTTCTCCGCTTGCGGCACGATGGATTGCTTCGCTCCGCTCGCAATGACGGCGGGCGGAAGTGAGCGCAAAACTAAAACTGTGACGCTGCCACTACAGCGACGATCCGCTCCGCGCGCGGCGTCCCTCGATCGGATAGGCGGGGTCGTTGAAGCCCGGCGTCGAGGGATGGCCGGTGACGACGAGGCGGTCGATCAGGGCTTCGTCCTCGGCGGTGAAGCGGTAGTCGAGCGCGCGGATGTAATCATCCCATTGCGCTTCGGTGCGCGGCCCCGCGATCACAGCGCTGACGAACGACGAGTTCAGCACCCAGGACACCGCGAACTGCCCGGCGGTGATGCCTTTGCTCTCGGCGTGGCGCTTGATCTCCTGCGCGAGCTCGAGCGATTCCGGCCGCCACTCGGTCTGCATCATGCGCTTGTCGTTGCGCCCCGCACGCGTGTCCGCGGGTGGTGCCGCGTCGGGCGCGTATTTGCCGGTAAGCACGCCGCGCGCCAGCGGGCTATAGGGCACGATGCCGAGCCCGTAATAGGCGCAGGCCGGGAAATGCTCGACCTCTGGCATCCGGTTCATCGCATTGTAATAGGGCTGGCTCGCGACCGGACGGTCGATGCCGAGCCGGTCGCAGATGTTGCAGATCTCGGCGACGCGCCAGGCGCGGTAGTTGGAGACGCCGAAATAGCGCACCTTGCCGGCGCGGATCAGGTCGCCCATTGCGCGCACCGTCTCGTCGAGCGGCGTCGCGTGGTCTTCCTTGTGTAGATAGTAGACGTCGATGTAGTCGGTGCCGAGCCGCTTCAGGCTCTCGTCGGCGGCCTGGAACACCCAGCGACGCGACAGCCCGCCGTGGTTGGGATCGTCGCCGATCGGATTGGCGAGTTTTGTCGCGAGCACCCAGTTCGACCGGCTGTTCGAGATCGCGCGCCCCACGACCTCCTCGGACTTGCCGGCATTATAGGCGTCGGCGCTGTCGATGAAGTTGATGCCGGCCTCGCGCGCCTTCGCCACGATCCGTGCCGAGGTCGCCTCGTCGGTCGGTCCGCCGAACATCATGGTGCCGAGGCAAATCGGCGAGACCTTCAGGCCGCTGCGGCCGAGCTGGCGATATTGCATCGGACTTTCCTTTCCTGCGGTCATTCCGGGGCTTGCGCAAGCATCGAGCCCGGAATCTCGAGATTCCGGGTCTGGTCCTTCGGACCATCCCGGAATGACAAAGGATCAACTCTCGTTCTTCAAAATCTTGAACACGCCGTTGGCCATCGCGATACAGCGCTTGTCGACGGTCACCTCGGCCGTGATGAAGATCAGGCTGCGGGTCGAGCGTACCACGCGCGGCCGCGTCGTCAGGATCTCGCCGATCTTGCCGGCCTCGACGAAATGGGTGTCGAGCTGCACGGTCGCAAGCGTCGGCTTGCCCGAGACGTAGCGTGCGGCCATGCCGCAGGCGCGGTCGGCGAAGGTCATGATCACGCCGCCCTGCACGAGGCCGCGGCGATTGTGGTGCTTGTCCTCGGTGATCAGCGCGAGTTCAAGCGCGCCGTCCTTCAACCGTTCCCACAACGGGCCGATCAGGGTCAGGAATCCCGTGGTTTCGGCGATCTTCCAGCCGTCGGATTTGAGTTTGTCCGAGGCCTTGGCCGTCATGAGTTGGGGTCCGTTGCTTGCTGATGATTGATCGCAGGAGGCATGTGGTAGCAGTCATTTCATCAAACGCTGTTGTGTTGTAGTCAAGGTCAATGGCCCGCACATTTGACGATGCCACCCGGCGGAATATCGCAGAGCTCTGTGCCGCATTCGCACGCCTGGCGCCGGCGGACGCCGCGCCGACGCTGAAGCGCGCGGCGGTCGCGATCGCGCTGACCGAAGGCGACGACGGCGGCGGCACGGCGTTCCTGTTGACCCGCCGCAGCGCGCGCCTGCGCGCCCACAGCGCGCAATGGGCGCTGCCGGGCGGGCGCTGCGATGCCGGCGAGACGCAGGCCGAGGCCGCGCTGCGCGAGCTGCATGAGGAGCTCGGGCTCGCGCTGTCGGAGCGCGACGTGCTCGGCATGCTCGACGATTATCCGACGCGGTCCGGCTATCTGATCACGCCGGTCGTGGTCTGGGCCGGCGCGCATGCGGCGATCATCCCGAACCCGGACGAGGTCGCTTCCGTCCATCGCATCGGCCTCGATGCGATCGAGCTGGAGGACGCGTTCAGCTTCGCCACGATCCCGGAAAGCTCGCGCCGCGTGATCCGCTTCCGCCTCGGTGGCCAGCAGATCCATGCGCCGACTGCCGCGCTGATCTATCAATTTCGCGAGGTGCTGGCCGGTCGCAGCACCCGCGTCGCTGAACTGGAGCAGCCGGTATTCGCATGGAAGTAGGCCGCAACGATGCCGCTATTTGTGATGCCGCTTGCGGGCGTTCATCTTTATTGATTTCCCCTGCGCACCAGGCGAATGCGCCGCAGCCTCCGGTTCCGGAGGCGCCCGCGACACATTTTCGTAACAGGTGAAACGTGAACGCGTATCCGGAAATGACCCGCAGTCCGGACGCTCGGCGCGCGCCGGTGCGGCGAGCGTCAACGCGCAGGCGGCGACGAGCCAGAGTGCCATTCTCATCGCGATCTCCAGGGCTTTCTCCAAGGCTTTCCTCGGAGAACACCGCATTGTGGCGAATATTCTGCATTGATCGCGGCATCCGGCCGCTGCGATCCGGACAATTCCGGGCTGACTTCGCGGCCGTGCTTGCTACAACGAGGCCATGCGCCCGCAATTGATTCGCCTGTGCCCTGGATTTGTCGCGCTCGCGCTCGCCGCCAGCGCGCCGTCCGTCTTTGCCGGCGAGGCCGGCGCGTTGCCGCCTTCCGTCGCCAATGCGATGGCTCAGGCATCGCCGCAGGCGATCATGGAATATCGCCGCAAGCTGCAGGAATATCAGGAGGCGCGCGCCGCCTTCGAGCAGGACGCCAGCGCCTATTGGAACGCGATCGCCGAGAAGAGGCGCGGCCGCAATGCCAAGCGGCGCGACCGCGTGCAGATCTCGCTGGACGATTACGTGCTGCAGCAGCCGCCGGTCTATGAGGGTCCGAAGCGGCCGGTCAATCCGGCTCCGGAAGAGGAGGAAGGCAAGCCGCCGCGTCCGCCCAAGACGCTTCCGGTGGCCTCCGATCTGATCAGGGCGGCGGCCGAGCAATTCCAGTTCACGCCGCAGCGGCCGGCCAGCGAGGTCGAGTTCAAGCGCGCCTATGCCCGTTACGCGCGCGCCGCGGGGCTGACGCCGGAGCAGGCGGTGCGGGTCTATTCGTTCGAGACTGGCGGCACCGGCACTTACGACGTGCAGGCGGGCATCGAGCACGGTGGCAAGCGGGCCATCTCCACCGCGATGGGCTACAACCAGCTGCTGACCACCAACACCGTCGAGCTATTGGCCGAGCAGGGCCATGAATTCGTGCGGGATCTGACCGAGCGGGTCGCGAGGACGCAGGGGCCCGCGCGCAAGGCGATGGAGCACAAGCTCGCGGTGCTGAAGAAGATGGTCGCGTTCACCCGCACCGTGCCCGACGACTGGTCGGCGCATGCGCGCCTCGCCGATACGCCGCAGGGCTGGGCGTGCCATGCCATGGTGCTCGACATCGATGTCGGCCCGATGCTGCAGACCCACAAGCTGCTGACCTCGGTGACCTTCGCCCGCAACAAGGGCTACAGCCGGCCGCTGACGGCGGCCGAGCTCGAGATGATGAACCTGACCGGCGACGGCACCGGGCTCGACATGGTGACCATGCCGCAGGCGATGCGCGAGCAGGTGCCGACCGCGAATTTCTTCCAGCGCTCCGGCTACGAGCGCAACCCGGTCGCCATCCGCCACAACACGGTGGCCAGGCTGCTTGCCGTCACCAATGAGCGGATGGATTTCAACAGCAACAAGCCGGGCGCGAAGGAATTGGCCGCGACGTTCTGACGCCTGCCGAAAACCGCTAGGGCATTTCGGTTCTGATTGAATCAGAACCGAAGCCCTAGACTCTTCTTGACGCGTTTTCTTTGCGCGAACCGGCGTCCACTTCGCTCGAAAACGCTCTAATTCGAGCCGAACTTGAACTTGCCGTCGCCCTCGAGATAGGGCCCGGAGCGCATGTAGAGCTGGCCGTTCTGGCCGATGAAGAACAGCGTCCCCTTCGGCACCTTCTTGGCGCCCTTCAGCAGCGTGCCGGCGTTGTTGGTGCCCATCTTGTAGGACCAGGTTTTGCCGTCCTTGTCATAGGCGTAGCCCATGTCGGGCTTCAGCTCCCAGGGCGCAGCCTCCTGCGCGAACGCGCAGGTCGCCAGCGCGGCAAACGCCGCAGTCGCAATAAAAGTCTTGGTCAAAAAATGCGTCATGATCCACCTCCGGCCGAGAAAACGGCGTCGTCCCCACGTTTTTGAACAAATCACGAACGATGTTCACGCGTCAATACGACAATCGGCGCGACCGCTCGCGGATCGCCGACTTTGTGATTTCCCGCATCAAGCTTGGCGACTATTTTCGCGTTACCGTTTACAAACGCTTTGATTGCCGGAAACACTACCTTGGGATGATCAGGATGAACCACGTCATGAAGATCGGAATCGGTGTCGCTCTGTCGTTCATGACGCTGGCGTCAGTCGCGCAGGCGGACGAGTTCAAGCTCTCCAACAATCAGCGGATCTCCTGCAGCCGCGGCCTGTCCGCCGGCAAGCTCAACACCGCGACCTGCAAGTCCTACGCCTATCTGTTCAACGCCAAGACCTCGGAATACTTCCGCTGCCAGGTCTCGCTGGCGCTGACGCGGGACAACAAGGAGGTCATCAACGTGCAGGCCGACGGCGGCTGTACCAAGAAGCCGCGCATCTTCGAGACCGACGGCAATTACACCTTTGACGCCACCGAGACCGAGCCGCCGAACACCAACTCGTTCTTCGGTCCCGGCGGCTATGCGATCTGGGCGAACGACGTCAACACCCAGAAGATCCGCGGCTGCATCACCATCTCGTCCGGCCTCGGCTCCGACATCTCGAAATGCCTCGACATGACGTTCCAGTGACGGCGGCGCGGGCCGCGTGATGCGCAAGCTGCGCCCGGCCCCGCTGTGCCGCTCCTGGCTGTTTCTCGAAGGCGCCAACGAGGACGTGCTGCAGCACGCGGCCGCCAGCGGCGCCGACGTGCTGATCCACGAGCTCGAGGATTTTACCCCGCCATCGCTGCGCCCGAAGGCGCGGGCCTTGGCGGCCGAGCTCTACGCGGCCTGGCGCGACCAGGGCGTGATGGTCGCGGTCCGCGTCAATCCGCTGGACCAGGACGGCATCGACGATCTCGCCGCCGTGATGCGCGGACGTCCGGATATCGTCGCGCTGCCGAAGGTCGCCGAGCCGCACCATGTCGTCAGGCTTGACGAGGCGGTGACGCGGTTCGAGCGTGACTACGGTATCGCCGAGGGATCGACGTCGCTGCTGCCGAATATCGAGTTCGCGCGCGGTCTGGTGCAGACCGGTGCGATCGCCATGGCGAGCCGGCGCGTCATCGGTTGCCTGATGGCCTCCGAAGACCTCGCCGCCGATCTTGGTGCCGAGCGCGGCAGCGACGGCCTGGAACTGGCTTACGCGCGGCAGCGCTTCATCGTCGAATGTCGCGCCGCTGATGTCGTCGCGGTCGATTGTCCCTACACCTGGAGCGACGCTGAAGGCGTCGAACGCGATACGATCTGGGCGCGCCGGCTGGGTTACACCGCAAAGAGCCTGGTCGATCCCGCGCATGCCTCGATCGTCAACGGCGTCCTGACGCCGGGCGAGGAGGAGTTGCGCCAGGCGGGCAAGATCGTCGCGGCGTTCGAAGCGGCGCGGACAAAGGGCTTTGGGCGCGTCGAACTTGACGGCTCGCTGCTCGAGGTGCCGACCTATTCCAATGCAAAACGCCTGATCGCGCGCGGCGAAGCGCTGCGCGCGATCGATCGCGACGTTCGAGCCTGACGACGCCGCGCCTCAGGAGGCCGGCTCCTTCTCCGAGAAATGCATGCGTGAGCGGGCGAACTTCTTGACGCCCATCGGCTTGCCGAACAGGTAGCCCTGGACCTGATCGAAATCCATTTCGTGCGCGGCGAGAAAGTCCGCGCGCGTCTCGACCCCCTGGGCCACGACCTGCGCGTCGTTGTCGTGGGCCAGCTCTACGACACGCCGGCACACCGTCTGCTTCAGGCGCTGATCCGCGCAGCCGGTGACGAATTGATGGTCGACCTTGAGCTGGACGAACGGAAAGTTCGGCAGTCCCAGCAAAGACGGCCAGTTCGCGCCGACATTGTCGATCGAGATGCCGATATTGTGCAGTCGAACGCGCCGGGCGACATCGATCGCCAGATCCAGATGATCGACCACGTCGGTGCTGTCGATCTCGATCAAGAGGCCCGCGAAGGCCGCATGATCCGGCATCCGGTAACAGAGCTCGCGCACGGCATGATCGTCGGCAAGGAAGGAGATCGGCAGGTTGATCGAGAGATTGACCGGCCCGGTCTGCTCGAGGAGATAGCGCCAGTCCTCGATTGCGCGTTCGATCACGAATTCGGACAGTGCATGAAAATGCGGATCGCTTTCGTCCGGAATGAAGTAGGCCGGCGGCACGACGCCCCAGGCCGGATGGCGCATCCGGATCAGCGCCTCGGCGCCGCTCGGCACCAGCGTCCGGAGATGAATTTTCTGCTGATACCACAGCTCGAGCCAGCCGGCCTTCAGCGCTTCGGGCACGTCCACCGCCGGGCTCGGCGCGGGTTCAAGCGGCATCAACGACGCAAGACTGTCGCGAAGGGTCCCGGCGCTGAACGGCGTCGAGAGCGCCGGCAGCATGGCGATGCCGTACTCATCGCCGATTTGCCGGACCGCCTTGACGATGATCGAGTCCGGCTGCCCGATGACGAGGACCTTGCCGCCATAGTCCTTTCTCACCAAAGTCTCGAGAATTTTACTGACTTCGATGCCATCCACGGACACGCCGAGCACAAGGAGATCGGGCCGTTCCGCGTCCAGAACGGTGTCGAGTTCCAAAGCCTGGCTGCATTCACTGGTGATGAAGCCGAGGTCTTCCAGCGCCTCGGCGAGGAAGGTCCGAAGGTGTTTTTTGCTGTCCGCAATGCATGCGCGTGGGGTCAGCTTGCGATGTCCGAACCAGCCGGCTCGCGTGCGTTCGATGTGACTGATGTGATTCATGCCCCGCCTTGTCCGTAGTTACCCCGGCTTGACTCGTACATCCTAGAGCGGCGGCAATCATGGAAATTTCTGGATCATACATTGATTGCCCCGCTAACCTTAAAGGATTCAATTCGATTCAAATGGCGCTGGAATCGCGGCGTCTCACCGCTGTTACACCTGCAACAAATGCGTCATCTGACATTCATGAGCGCGATCGCGTCCGACTTTGCACATCGGCAGAAACACTGTGCGCGTGTGTCATCGAGAGACGGCGTTAATGACTGTGTTGTCGCGTCGACGCCGACGCGGAATTGCGTCATTGTCGGACATCGGATCGCATCATGCAGAGTGCTCCGCAGAGCGCCGATGACGAATCAGATCATCCGTTTTGTGATGCCAATGCAGATGTGCGTGACGTCGTCGCTGTTGTTCGCAACGTCTCCCGCATCAACGCGCAGTGGCCGATCAGCGCGGCACAAGCGATAGCTGCAAGGAACAGGAATGCAGCGCTGCAACCTGCATGGACGACAATGAATCCGGCAACAGCGGTGCTCAAGCCGACATTCTTGGGCCGCAAGGCGATCTTCGCTGCTTCGTTGCGGCCGGTCCGCGCCGCGAACGCTTTGGGTCCGACAATGCCGAGAGTCACCGCGGCGATCGCCGGCGCGAATACCGAGCCGTTAGCGGCCGCCAGCGCCCGGGTCGCGGCAACCAGCTCGAAGCGGTCGCCCGGTCGCGCGGAGAGTTCCCGCGCAGGTAAAGTGGTGTTGCTATCGGGGATTTCCGCCGCGCATGCGTCATTTGGATGGGTTGACCCGGCGGGGGTGTCCGGCCAATTTCCGGCCGGCTTAAGGGGAGAATAATACTCATGAATTCCAGGTTGATGGCTGCTGCGATCGTGGCAGCCAGCGTTTTGTCCGCGCCTGTCGCACAGGCCGAGCAGTTCATTAACGTGCTCACCGGCGGCACCTCCGGCGTCTACTATCCGCTCGGCGTCGCGATGGGGAAGATCTACGGCGACAAGATCCCCGGCGTGAAAACCCAGGTGCAGGCGACCAAGGCCTCGGTCGAGAACCTGGTGCTGCTGCAGCAGGGCCGCGGCGAGATCGCCTTCACGCTCGGCGATTCGCTCAAAGCCGCCTGGGAAGGCGACGCCGAGGCCGGCTTCAAGAACAAGCTCGACAAGCTGCGCACCATCGGCGCGATCTATCCGAACTACATCCAGATCGTCGCGACCGCCGAGAGCGGCATCAAGACACTCGCCGATCTCAAGGGCAAGAGCCTGTCGGTCGGTGCGCCGAAGTCCGGCACCGAGCTCAACTCGCGCGCGATCCTGGCGGCCGCCGGCATGAGCTACAAGGATCTCGGCAAGGTCGAGTACCTGCCGTTCGCCGAATCGGTGGATCTGATGAAGAACCGCCAGCTCAACGCCACGCTGCAGTCCGCCGGCCTCGGCGTCGCCTCGCTGAAGGACCTCTCGACCTCGAGCGAGATCACCGTGGTCGCCGTGCCGAAGGAGACCGTCGACAAGATCGGCCCGCCCTTCGTCTCCGTGATCATCCCGGCCAACACCTATACGGGCCAGGACAAGGACGTGCCGACCGCCGCGGTCGTGAACTACCTCGTGACCTCGAGCGCGGTGTCGGACGATCTCGCCTATCAGATGACCAGGCTGGTCTACGAATCGCTGCCGGAACTCGCCAATGCTCACGCCGCGGGCAAGGAGATCAAGCTCGAGGCGGCCGCGACCGGCAGCCCGGTGCCGCTGCATCCCGGCGCGATCCGGTATTACAAGGAGAAGGGCCTGATCAAGTAAGGCCGGAACGTCTGCTCCTTGCCGTCATTGCGAGGAGCGAAGCGACGAAGCAATCCATCTCTCCCCTTGTGGCGCGATGGATTGCTTCGCTTCGCTCGCAATGACGTGGCGCGTTTTTCCTGTCCCGGCTTTCGGTGGGCGGACTCAGTGGATATAAGCGCCGTTGGCACGGCGGGGGACTGATCATATGCAGCAGCAGGTTGAGGGCGAGCAGCCCATCAAGGTTGAATTCGACAATTTCGAGCATGGCTTTCCGGAAGGCTTCGGCCCGGGCGCCTGGGGGCACTTGGCCTATGCCATCGGTCTCGCCTTTGCGGTATTCCAGCTCTATGTCGCAGCCTTCAACTACCTGCCGAGCCAGGTGGTGCGCGGCGTCCATGTCGGCTTCCTGATCCTCCTGACCTTCGGCCTGATCGGCAATTTTACCGCCAAGACCGATTTCGGCCGCGCGGTGAGCTGGATCGTCGGCGCCGCCGGCTTCCTCTGCGGGCTCTACCAGTGGATCTTCTATGCCGACCTGATCGCCCGCGACGGCGATCCGACCAACATGGACCTCGCGGTCGGCACGCTGCTCGCGGTCCTGATCTTCGAGGGCACGCGGCGGCTGATGGGGGCGGCGCTGCCGCTGATGTGCGGCGCGTGTCTGCTCTACTGGTTCTTCGGGCAATATCTGCCGTCGCCGTTCAATCACCGCGGCTATGACTTCGACCAGATCGTCACCCATCTCTCGTTCGGCACCGAGGGCTTCTACGGCGTGCCGATCTACGTCTCGGCGACCTACATCTTCCTGTTCATCCTGTTCGGCTCGTTCCTGGAACGCGCCGGCATGATCCAGCTGTTCACCGATGTCTCGCTCGGCCTGTTCGGCCGCACCCGCGGCGGCCCCGCCAAGGTCGCGGTGTTCGCTTCGGGCATGATGGGCACGATCTCGGGTTCGGGCGTCGCCAACGTCGTCACCGTCGGCCAGTTCACGATCCCCTTGATGATCAAGTTCGGCTATCGCCGCGCCTTCGCCGCGGGCGTCGAGGCCACCGCTTCGATGGGCGGCCAGATCATGCCGCCCGTCATGGGCGCGGTCGCCTTCATCATGGCCGAGACGCTCGGCGTGCCCTATTCGGAGATCGTCAAGGCAGCGGTGATCCCGGCGGTCCTCTACTTCGCCTCGGCGTTCTGGATGGTGCATCTGGAGGCCGGCAAGCACGGCCTCGTCGGCATGAAGCGCTCGGAGATCCCGAGCGCCTGGAAGGCGCTGGTGGCGCGCTGGTACCTGGTGTTGCCGCTCGCGGCGCTGGTCTACATGCTGTTCGAGGGCTTCACGCCGCTCTATGCCGGCAGCATGGGACTTGCGCTCACGGTCGCGTTGATCCTCGGCGCCAGCATCACGCTCGGCTTCTCCAACACCATCGTGCGCTACATCTTCTGGATCGGCCTCGCGCTGGTGGTTGCCGCGGTCTCGCGTCACGGCATCGAGATCGTTCCGGTCGCGAGCGTCGTCGCCGGTTTGATCGTCATCGCGGCGATCACCCGCGGCGGCCGCGCCACGCTGAAAGCCTGCCGCGACTCGCTCGCCGACAGCGCCAAGTCGGCGCTGACGGTCGGCATGGCCTGCGCCATCGTCGGCACCATCATCGGCATGATGACGCAGACCGGCGTCGGCACCATCTTCGGCAGCTGGATCATCGGGCTCGGCGCCAAGAGCCTGTTCCTGGCACTGATCATGACCATGCTGCTGTCGATCCTGCTCGGCACCGGCATTCCGACGATCCCGACCTACATCATCACCGCGGCGCTGGCTGCACCGGCGCTCGCCAAGCTCGGCGTGCCGCTGATCGCAAGCCACATGTTTGCGTTCTATTACGGCATCATGGCCGACCTCTCGCCGCCGGTCGCGCTCGCGGCCCTGGCGGCGGCGCCGATCGCCAAGGAGAACCCGGACAAGATCGGCTGGGAGGCGATGCGGATCGCGCTTGCCGGCTACGTCATTCCGTTCATCTTCGTCTATTCGCCGGCACTGATGCTGCAGACCGGGGATCCGATGCAGGCGCAGCTCGGCTTCTACGGCGCGGTGGCGCTGGCGACCTTCAAGGCGCTCGTGGCGATCGCCCTGTTCGGCATCGTCGCGATCGGCTTCCTGTTCACGCGGCTGACTTTCATCGAGATCCTGGTCGCGTTCGGCGCCGCGCTCTGCCTGCTCGGCGATTTTCCGTTCTCGGATACAGCGGGCTTCACGCTCGCCGCTGCTGTCGTGCTGTGGCAATGGCGGCAGCGTCCGCGCAATGCGGTGGCGGCGGCTTGAGCCTCTGCCTCGCTTCCGCGGGAGTCGTGAAGGCGCTGTCGATTGCGGCCTTCACGCTCGCCTGGACGCATTCGATCGAGAAGAGCGCCTGGCAGGAGGACTGGCTGGTCACGCCGGCCGGGCTCACGCTGCAACAGGCGCGCGTCAAGGGCACGGGCGCCGGCATGGAGCCGCCGCCGGAGGCGCGCCTCGTCGATGGCTGGTTTCAATGGTCGCCGCCGCCGGTGCCAAGGGCGGAAGTCGTGCTCGGCAATTCCGGCGCCGCGGGTGAATGGCACCTGTGCCAGGAGGGACGCTGCCAGACGTTATCGGAGATTTTCGGGCATCCGATCGGTGCTAATGTCACGACGATGAGTGTTTGCGAGAATCCGTAGTAAGTATTCGTAGCCCGCATGAGCGGAGCGATATGCGGGGGATAGCGCTCCCGGATATCGCTTCGCTCATCCGGGCTACAGTCACGACAAGAACAACAAGGGAGAAAGACCGATGGATCGGCTCAAGGGCAAGGTTGCGATGGTGGTCGGCGCGGGTTCGATCGGGCCCGGCTGGGGCAATGGCAAGGCGACCGCCGTCACCTTTGCGCGCGAGGGCGCCAGCGTTCTCTGCGTCGATCGCAACGGTGCCGCGGCGGAGGAGACCGTCGGCATCATCACCGGCGAAGGCGGCAAGGCTGCCGCATTCACCGCCGATGTCTCGCGCGCCGGCGAGGTCGAGGCGATGGTCGCGGCCTGCCTGAAGGCCTATGGCCGCGTCGACGTGCTCGACAACAATGTCGGCATCGCTGAGGTCGGCAGCGTGGTGGAAGTAGGGGAAGCCGAATGGGATCGCGTCTTCGCAGTCAACCTCAAGAGCGCCTATCTGTCGATGAAGCACGTCATTCCCATCATGATCAAGCAGGGCGGCGGCTCGATCATCAACATCTCGTCGATCGCCTCGATCCGCCATGTCGGCATTTCCTATGTCAGCTACAACGCGAGCAAGGCCGCGATGAACCAGATGACGCGGTCGACTGCGGTCGAGTTCGCCTCGAAGCATGTGCGCGTCAACGCGATCCTGCCCGGACTGATGAAGACGCCGATGGTCGCGCATTCGGCCGGGCTGGCGCAGAGCTACGCCAAGGGCGATGTCGAGGCGATGTGGCGCGCCCGCGACGCGCAGGTGCCGATGGGGCACATGGGCGACGCCTGGGACGTCGCCAACGCCGCGCTGTTCCTGGCGTCGGACGAGTCGAAATACGTCACCGGCATCGAGCTCGTGGTCGACGGCGGCATCACCTCCAAGTCGGGGGCGTGAAGTCGGGCGCCTGAGCAGCGAACTTCGCTTTACCTCGCCCCGCGTGCGGGGAGAGGTCGGAATGCATCGCTAGATGCATTCCGGGTGAGGGGGATTCTCCGCAAATGCAGCTATCGCCGGTTACGCGGAGACAGCCCCTCACCCCAACCCTCTCCCCGTAAAGAACGGGGAGAGGAGCGCAGTGCTGTCGCGGCGGCTATTCATCCTAACCTCATGGCGCTTTAGGCCTCCACGCTGAGCTCGGCGCGGTCGAGCTCTTCCTCGACCAGATGGAATGCGTCGTCGCCGATCGCTTCGGTGCGGCGCAGATTGAGCAATGCCTGACGCGCCGCGGCGATGGCGCGGCGGCGCAGCGGATCCGACGGCAGCTCGCGTGAGGTCAGGCCGCCGTCGGGATCATTCTCGGCGCGCAGCAGCACGGCGCGATATTCGAGCCGGAGGATCTCGGCCTCTTCCGACGGGTCGGCGTCGATCTCGTCGAGCGCGGCGCGAAACACCACGCCGCGGGCATGGGCCGCCTCGCGTCCGACCGGATCGTCGTCAGCGAAATTCAACGCCAGGATCAACGGCCGCAGCGTCAGTCCCTGGATCACGAGCGAACCGAGCACCACGGCAAACGCCGTCAGCAGGATCAGATCGCGATACGGAAACCATTCAGGCAGTGCAAACGCCGCCGCCAGCGTGACGATGCCGCGCATCCCGCACCAGGATACGATGAAGCCGCGCTTCAAGGTCGGCACGGCGTCCACCACATGGGCGGGCAGCAGGTTGCGCGCCTTCAGTGTGCGCAGCAGCGCGCCGTAGGGCATCACCCAGAGGATGCGGGCGAGGATCACGACGGCGAGGATCGCGGCGGCAAAGCTGCAATATTTCCACCGCACCTCGTCGTCGAGCCCGGACCAGATCGGGCGCAGCTGCAGGCCGATCAGCATGAAGGCGAGCACGTTGAGCACGAACACGACGGTTTCCCACACCGCGTAGGACGACACGCGCAGCCGCGCCGATGTGCGGGCCGGTGCGGTGCGCGAGATGGTGATCGCATAGGCGATGATGGTGAGGATGCCGGACAGCCCGAGATGCTCGGCGATGATCCACACCATGAAGGTGCCGCCGAACTGCGTGATGATCGCGCTCGGCGCCTCGGTGATGCGACGCGTGATCATCATCCAGACTTGCGCGAACAGGAAGCCGGCGGCGAGGCTGCCGACCAGCGCAATCGTGATGGACGGCACGAACTCGCGGATCTTCATGTGCTCGGCGGCGACGAGGCCGACCGCGACACGATAGATCAGCAGCGCGCTGGCATCGTTGAGCAGGCTTTCGCCTTCGAGGATCTTCTGGATCCGGTAGGGCAGGTTGACCTGGCGCAGGATCGCGGTGGCCGCGGCCGCGTCCGGCGGTGCCACGATGGCGCCGAGTGCGATCGCAACCGCCCACGGCATGTCCGGGCGCAGCCAATGCGCGACCACCGCGACCGCCGCTGTGGTGACGCCGACCGCGACCACCACCAGCGTCGAGACCGGCAGCCAGTTGTTGCGGAGATCGCGCAGCGAAGTGTCGAACGCGGCGTCGAGCAGCACCGGCGCGACGAACAGCGCCAGCGCCAGTTTCGGTTCCAGCGCCCAGGTCGGGGCCCACGGCAGCAGCGTCAGCAGCACGCCGCCGAGCGCCAGGAAGGTCGGGTAGGGCACCTTGATCCGCCGCGCCAGCGCCGATAGCGCCACCGCCGCGAGCAACAGCCCGATGATCCATTCGAATGTGAGCAAGCCGAACCCCCGATGCAGCCGATCGTCGCAATTGACGTATAATCCAGCGTGTGGTTTTGCGGCAAATGGCGCGCCGCCGGGCATCGGAGGCCGGCGGTTCGGGCGCGGAAGAGGGACGATTTGTCGGCGATCGGGATGCGATACAAACCTGCAAATCTGGCCGCGATGCTGGTCTGTGTCGGCCTGTCGGGCGCGCTGATGTCGGGCGTTGCGCGCGCCACCGGCAGCGAGCCGGGCGAGGATGTGCAGGCCAATGCCGGCCCCTGCATCGCGGCGGCAGCGGCCGCCGACGACGACAAGATCATCGATGTCTGCGGCGCGCTGATCGACAATGAGAAGGCGACGAGGCCCGATCGCGTCAAGGCGCTGATGGCGCGGGCGGGCGCCTATGACCGCAAGCAGATGATCGATCGCGCGATCGCAGACTATGACACCGCGCTCAAGCTCGATCCATCGCTTGCCGATGCGCATAATGCGCGCGGCGAGCTGTGGCGCCGCAAGGGCGACCGGCCGAAGGCGATCCTGGATTTTGGTGCTGCCGTCAAGCTCGACCCCAATCACGCCGCCGCCAGGGCCAACTACAAATCGCTGTCGCTGGAGCTGGAGCGGATCGGCGCCATGATGGCGGTCGCCGGCAAGCCGAGCTTCGATTGCCGCAAGGCGCGCCGGCCGGTGGAGAAGGCGATCTGTGCCAATCCCACGCTTGCCGATCTCGATCGCGAGATCGTCGCATCGACGTTCCGCACGGTGCGCGAGGCGCAGAATCCGCACCAGGCGCGCGAGCTGCAGCGCGTGCAGGATCAGTTCATCGCCCGCCGCAATGCCGACTTCGGCAAGCCGGGCTACGACCTGGAAAAGGCGATGCGCGAGCGGCTGCAGCGGATCAATGGGGTCGACGGCTACTAGTGCTCCGTTCCGATTGAAGCGGAATGAGCTCTAGATTCTTGTTTTGACGCGTTTTCTTCACGCGAACCGGGACCCACTTCGCTCGAAAACGCTTTGCTCCGACCCGGCCGAAGGTCGCGGCCATTTCGGCTTGAAACGGCGCCACTTCCCGTGACAATGGTCGGCAAATGACGCGCGACCGCGCGAGGGAGAAACGCGATGAATATCCAGCAGAGCCGGTATCATGAGGTGTATGCCCGCTCGCTCCGGGACCCCGAGGGCTTTTGGGCGGACGCGGCGCGCGAGATCGACTGGATCGAGCCGGCCAAGAAGATCTTCGATCCCTCAATGGGCGCCTACGGGCGCTGGTTCGCCGGCGCCGTGGTCAACACCTGCTACAACGCGCTGGATCGCCATGTCGCCGGCGGCCGCGCCAGCCAGGTCGCGCTGATCCACGATTCGCCGCTCACCAACACGATCACCAAGTTCACCTATTCCGAATTGTTGGAGGAGGTGCAGACGCTGGCTGCGGTGATGCAGGATTTCGGCGTGGCGAAGGGCGATCGCGTCATCCTCTATATGCCGATGGTGCCGGAGGCCGTCGTCGCGATGCTCGCCTGCGCGCGGATCGGCGCGGTGCACAGCGTGGTGTTCGGCGGCTTCGCGGCCAAGGAGCTCGCGACCCGCATCGATGACGCCAAGCCGAAGCTGATCTTCTCGGCGAGCTGCGGCATCGAGCCCGGGCGCATCGTGCAATACAAGCCGCTGCTCGACGAGGCGATCCGCCTTGCCGGCAGCAAGCCCGAGACCTGCATCATCCTGCAGCGGCCGCAGCAGGCTTGCGAGCTCGCCGCGGGCCGCGATCATGATTGGGCGACGCTGCGCCGCGCCGCGTTGGACGCCGGCAAGGCCGCGCCCTGCGTGCCGGTAGCCGCCACCGATCCGCTCTACATCCTCTACACGTCGGGCACGACCGGAATCCCGAAAGGCGTGGTGCGCGACAATGGCGGGCATCTCGTCGCGCTGAAATGGTCGATGCACAATCTCTATGGCGTGAAGCCCGGCGAGATCTGGTGGTGCGGCTCGGACATCGGCTGGGTGGTCGGCCATTCCTACATCGTCTATGGCCCGCTGATCCACGGCGCGACCACCATCATGTATGAGGGCAAGCCGGTCGGCACGCCGGATGCCGGCGCGTTCTGGCGCGTGATAAGCGAGCACAAGGCGGTCGCCTTCTTCACTGCGCCGACCGCGTTCCGCGCGATCAAGAAGGAAGACCCCGAAGGCAAGTTCATCCGGAATTACGATCTCTCGAGCTTCCGCACCCTGTTCCTCGCCGGCGAGCGCGCCGATCCGCCGACGGTGGAGTGGGCCGAGCAGCAGCTCAAGGTGCCGGTCATCGACCATTGGTGGCAGACCGAGACCGGCTGGTGCATCGCCGGCAATCCGGTCGGGCTCGGCCAGCTGCCGGTCAAGCACGGCTCGCCCACGGTGCCGATGCCGGGCTATCAGGTCGACATCGTCGACGAGGCGGCGAAGCCGGTCGGGGCCGGCACGATGGGCTCGATCGTCATCAAGCTGCCGATGCCGCCGGGCTGCCTGCCGACGCTATGGCAGCAGGACGATCGCTTCAGGGACGCCTATCTCTCGGAATTCCCCGGCTACTACAAGACCTCGGATGCCGGCTACAAGGATGAGGACGGCTATGTCTGGGTGATGGGCCGCACCGACGACATCATCAATGTCGCCGGCCACCGGCTCTCCACCGGCGGCATGGAGGAGATTCTTGCCTCGCATCCCGATGTCGCCGAATGCGCCGTGCTCGGCGTCAAGGACGCGATCAAGGGCGAGGTGCCCTGCGGCTTCCTGGTGCTGAAGGCCGGCGTGACCAAGCAGCCCGCCGAGGTCGAGAAGGACGTCGTGGCGCTGGTGCGCGACAAGCTCGGGCCGGTCGCCGCGTTCAAGCTCGCGATCACGGTGGCGCGGCTGCCGAAGACCCGTTCCGGCAAGATCCTGCGCGGCACCATCAAGAAGATCGCCGACGGCGAGCCCTGGACCATGCCGGCGACGATCGAGGACCCGAAGGTGCTCGACGAAATCGGCGAGGCGCTGAAGGGGAAGGCGTAGCTCTTGTTGCCTCGCCCCGCTTGCGGGGAGAGGCCGGATCGCATGGCAATGCGATGCGGGTGAGGGGGAGGCTCCGCACGTTCGCTGCATTCATTCTGCGGAGGCGGCCCCTCACCCCAACCCTCTAAGAGCGAGCAGCGCTCGTCTCGACCCCGCAAGAGCGGGGCGAGGGAGTGCTGGCATCTCCCGCGCCTGAGGTCGGCACCTGTGGAACAAGACTTCCGCATTCGGAAGCAAAACGGCCTTGATTTTGATGGATTGCCGGGTCATCCCGGCCTCCCTGTCATATGCCACGAGATACGGACCCACGGATGCGATCCATTTCCGCACGCGCGCCTCTCGCCTTGCTGCTCGCCCTGCCGCTGCTTGCGGGCTGCCTCGAACGCGGCCGATCGCCGATCGCGGAGAGCATGGGGGACGACGATCAGTATTGCCAGGCCGGCGGCAAGGTGGCGGTCGGCTCGCCTGATTATGTCGCCTGCCGCAAGAATCGCGACGTGCAGCGCCAGAACGCCGAAGCCCGCACCGATCGGCGGCAGCGCGATCTCGGCGAATACATGATGAACAATCCCGACCGGCATTGAGCCGCGCCGACGGCCGTCGTCACGCCATCGCATGCGCTTCCAAGCAAAAACGCGGCAGGTTGCCCTGCCGCGTTTCGTGTTCTGCTCCTCGAGTTGCGCGATCCGCGCTTACTCTTCCTCGTCGGCGGGCTTCTTGCCGCCGATCGTCTTCAGCTTGGCGAACACGGCATCGACGTTGAGATCGTCGTGGCGCTCGATCGGCTGGTCGTCCAGCTCGTCCTTGCGCGTGGTCTCGGAGGCCGGCAGCAGCGTGGCGCCGCCGTAGACCGTGGTGGTCGGCTTCTCCTTGGCGGCGCGCTGCACCTCGAAATCGAGCTCGATCTGCGAGCACAGGCCGAGCGTCACCGGGTCCATCGGGGTCAGGGTCGAGGCGTTCCAGTGGGTGCGGTCGCGCACGCTGGCGATCGTGGTCTTGGTGGTGCCGACCAGACGCATGATCTGGGCGTCCTTCAGCTCGGGATGGTTGCGCACCAGCCAGAGGATCGCGCTCGGACGCTCATGGCGGCGCGACACCGGGGTGTAGCGCGGGCCCTTCTTCTTGGCGGCGGAGGGCAGCACCACCTTGCTCTCCTGGAGCCTGAGGCGGTAGTTCTGGTCGCGCTCGCCGCGCTCGATCTCCTCGCGGGTCAGCTGGCCGTTGGAAATCGGGTCCATGCCCTTGATGCCCTGGGCGGCGTCGCCGTCGGCGATGGCGCGGACCTCGAGGGGGTGCATTTTGGTAAAATCGGCCACCTGATCGAAGGTCAGGGCGGTATTGTCGACCAACCACACGGCAGTCGCCTTCGGCATCAGCGGTGCGTTGCTCATGGCAAATCTCCTTTGTGCTTCGCCCACCTCTGTCGAGGCGAAGCTGGTAGTCATCGGCGATGACGGGAATTATAGGGCCTATATAAGCCCTCCGGGGGGAATGGCGCAATGGGCCAGCAAAATCGCCTTGACAGCGCCCGAAAGCAGTCCCAAGTCCTTACTCAAATTGGCCGTTCCCCGCCCGCCGGCGAGGGGTGATTCGGTCCCGAGATTGCCCCGAGACAGCCCGATGTCAGCCAAAAAACCCGACCTTAGAATCGTGCTTTGTTCCCCCCGCGGCTTTTGTGCCGGGGTGGTCCGTGCCATCGACACGGTCGAACGTGCCCTCACCATTTATGGTGCGCCGGTCTATGTCCGGCACGAAATCGTCCATAACAAGTATGTGGTCGACAGCCTGAAGACCAAAGGCGCCATTTTCGTCGAGGAATTGGCCGAAATCCCAGACGATACCAACGCGCCGGTGGTGTTTTCGGCCCACGGCGTTCCGAAATCGGTTCCCGCCGAGGCCAAATCCCGCAATTTCTTCTCGCTGGACGCGACCTGCCCGCTGGTGACCAAGGTCCACCGCGAGGCGGCGATCCATTTCAAGCGCGGCCGCGAGATCCTGCTGATCGGGCATTCCCACCACCCCGAGGTGGTCGGCACGCTGGGGCAGCTGCCGGCTGGCGCCGTGACCCTGATCGAGACCGCCGAGGACGCCAAGACCTTCGTTCCGAAGGACCCCAACAACCTCGCCTTCGTGACCCAGACCACGCTGTCGATCGACGACACCGCGGAGATCGTGACGTTGCTCAAGCAGCGCTTCCCGAACGTCAACGGTCCGCACAAGGAAGACATCTGCTACGCGACCACCAACCGTCAGCTCGCGGTGAAGAAGGTGGCGCCGGTGGTCGACGCCCTGATCGTGGTCGGCGCGCCGAACTCGTCGAACTCGCAGCGCCTGCGCGAGGTCGCCGAGCGCGAGGGCTGCCCGATCGCCGTGCTCGCCCAGCGCGCCAGCGACATCGACTGGCAGCGCTTTGAAGGCATCACGAGCCTCGGCATCACCGCGGGCGCATCGGCGCCGGAGGTGATCGTCGAGGAGATCATGGGCGCCTTCGCCGAGCGCTACGAACTGCACGTGGAGACGGTCTCGGCCGCGGAGGAGAACGAGTTCTTCCCGCTGCCGCGTTCGCTGCGGCCTGACGCTGCCGCGGCGGAATAGACCATATGGCGGTCTACACCGACGTTGCCGCCGAAGACCTCGCGGAATTCCTCAAAAGCTACGACATCGGCGAACTGCTCTCCTACAAGGGCATCGCCGAGGGCGTCGAGAATTCGAACTTCCTGCTGCACACCAGCCAGGGCGCCTACATCCTCACGCTCTATGAGAAGCGCGTGGCGGAGGACGACCTGCCGTATTTCCTGTCGCTGATGGGCCATCTCGCCGAGCGCGGCGTGTCGTGCCCGCAGCCGGCGCGCAACCGCAAGGGCGAGGTTACTAGCCGGCTCGCCGGCCGGCCCGCCGCGATCATCAACTTCCTCGAGGGCGTGTGGCCGCGGCGGCCGAACGTGGCGCATTGCTCCGGCGTCGGCGAGGCGCTGGCCAAAATGCACGTTGCCGGCCGCGATTTTCCGCTGGTCCGCAACAATCCGCTGTCGGTCGCCGGCTGGCGGCCGCTGTTCGATCTCGCCGCCGCGCGGGCCGACAGCGTGCAGCCGGGCTTGCACGATTTCATCGCGCGCGAGCTCGATCATCTCGAAGCCGCCTGGCCAACCGATCTGCCGGTCGGCGTCATCCATGCCGACCTGTTTCCCGACAATGTGTTTTTTCTGGGCGACAGGCTCTCGGGCCTGATCGACTTCCCGTTCGCCTGCAACGACATCCTGGCCTACGACGTCGCGATCTGCCTCAACGCCTGGTGCTTCGAGCCGGATCATTCCTTCAACGTCACCAAGGCGCGCGCATTGCTCAACGCCTACGGCCGCGAGCGCCCACTGTCGGCGGCGGAAGAGGCCGCGCTGCCGCTGCTCGCGCGCGGTGCCGCGATGCGCTTCCTGCTGACGCGGCTGGTCGATTTCCTCAACGTGCCCGAAGGCGCGCTGGTGCAGCCGAAGGACCCGCTGGAATATGTCCGCAAGCTGCGCTTCCAGCAGAGCGTCGCTGCTATCAACGACTACGGCGTCACGCCGGCCGGGTGCGCGGCGTGAGCGAAAAGCCGCATGTGACTGTTTTCACCGATGGTGCCTGCTCCGGAAATCCGGGGCCGGGCGGCTGGGGCGCGATCCTCAGATTTGGCGACGTCGAGAAGGAATTGAAGGGCGGCGAGGCGCACACCACCAACAATCGCATGGAGCTGATGGCGGCGATCTCGGCGCTGGAAGCCCTGAAGAAGCCCTGTGTGGTCGATCTCACCACCGATAGCCAGTATGTCCGCCAGGGCATCACCGGCTGGATCCATGGCTGGAAGCGCAACGGCTGGCGCACCGCCGACAAGAAGCCGGTCAAGAATGTCGAGCTGTGGCAGCGCCTCGATGCCGCGCTGAAGCCCCATGAGGTGCGCTGGCACTGGATCAAGGGCCACGCCGGCCACACCGAGAACGAACGCGCCGACGAGCTGGCGCGCGAGGGCGTGGCGATGGCGAAGTTGAAGAATTAGGGCCGCAGCGAGCCGGGTGCGCAGGATGGGTAGAGCGAAGCGAAACCCATTATCTCAATGCACGGCACGAAGGCGATGGGTTTCGCTGCGCTCTACCCATCCTACGATTCCCTAAATTTCGGCGATCTTTCCCTCTCCCCTTGTGGGAGAGGGTGGACGCGATGCGCAGCATCGCGGACGGGTGAGGGGTCTGTCTCCGCGGATAGAGACCCCTCATCCGGCGCGGATTGCATCCGCGCCACCTTCTCCCACAAGGGGAGAAGGGAAGAAGCGTCGGCTCAGAGCTGACCGAGCAGCGTGTCGCCGCCGGAGACCTCGACCTTGCCCGGGGCGGGCTCGAGGTTGAGCTTCTTCACCACGCCGTCCTCGACCAGCATCGAGTAGCGCTTGGAGCGGATGCCGAGGCCGTTGCCGGAGGCGTCGAGCTCCATGCCGATCGCCTTGGCGAAGTCGGCGTTGCCGTCGGCGAGGAAGACGGCTTCGTCGCGCTGGTCGGTGTCGCGCTTCCAGGCGTTCATCACGAAGGCGTCGTTGACCGAGACGATCGCGATGGTGTCGACGCCCTTGTTCTTCATGGCATAGGCGTTGAGGAAGATGCTCGGCAGATGCATCTTGTGGCAGGTGCCGGTGTAGGCGCCGGGCACCGCGAACAGGGCGACCTTCTTGCCCTTGAAAATATCGTCGGTGGTTTTGACCTGCGGACCCTCGGCGGTCATCACGCGAAACTTGGCTTCCGGCAGCTTGTCGCCAACATTGATCGTCATCGTTGTTCTCCCTCGGTGAAGCGGAACTGTCTTAAACCCGGCTACAGCACGGCACAATACGGGCTCGCCGAAGAACGGCAATGCCGGAGGCCAAAGCGTTTTCGAGCGAAGTGGATACCGGTTCGCGTGAAGAAAACGCGTCAAAACAAGAATCTAGAGCCCCGTTCCGATGCAATCGGAACGGAAAAGGCTCCGGTCACCGTTCCGTCATCAGCCGGAAAACCCGCCGGCGTCGAGAAAGGCCTGCTCCTCGGCCGTGGTCTGCCGGCCCAGCACGCGATTCCGGTGCGGGAAGCGGCCGAACCGGCGGATGATGTCGGCGTGGTCCTCGGCGTATTTCAGGTTGTCGGGATGGCAGTCATATTGCCCGAACAGCGTCACGCAGCGCTGCTGGTCGTCGAGGTCCTCCGAATGCTCGAACGGCAGATAGAGGAATTCGCGCAGCACGGGGTCGGTCCGCGCATCGACGCCGCGGTCGATGGCGCGCCTTGCCACTTCACGCGCCAGCGCATCGCTTGAAAAGGTCCTGGCGTCGCCTCGAAACAGGTTTCGCGGAAACTGGTCGAGCACGATGGTCAGCGCCAGCGCGCCCTCATCGCTCGCCTCCCATGACGACAATTCGCCGGCAGCCGCCTTCTGCCAGGTGGCGAGGAAGCGGCTGCGGATTTCGGCATCGAAGGCGTCGTCGTGCTTGTACCAGCGGTCGCGGCCGGCATTCCGCCAGAAGCCAAGCACGTCAGCCGGCGTCGCGAGGCTTGCGTCAGACATCGAACGTCAGTCCACTCACGCCTTAGGCCGCGGCCTTCTTCTCGTCGCGCAGCTCGCGGCGCAGGATCTTGCCGACATTGGTCTTCGGCAGGTCGGTCCTGAACTCGATCTGCTTTGGTACCTTGTAGGCGGTGAGCTGGGTGGCGCTGAACTTGATGATGTCCTCGGCGGTGATGTTCGGGTCCTTCTTGACCACGAAGGCCTTCACCGCTTCGCCGGACTTCGCATCGGGCACGCCGATCACGGCGCATTCGAGCACGCCCGGGTGGCTTGCGATCACTTCCTCGATCTCGTTCGGATAGACGTTGAAGCCGGAGACCAGGATCATGTCCTTCTTGCGATCGACGATCTTGGTGTAGCCCTTCTCGTCCATCACGCCGATGTCGCCGGTGCGGAAATAGCCGTCCGCGGTCATCACGCGCGCGGTTTCGTCCGGCCTGTTCCAGTAGCCCGCCATCACCTGCGGGCCCTTGGCGCAGATTTCGCCGGCCTCGCCGATCGGCAATTCATTGCCGTCATCGTCGCGGATCGAGAGCCAGGTCGAGGGGACGGGAAGGCCGATCGTCCCGGAGAACTCCTCGATCGTTGCAGGATTGCACGTCAGGGTCGGCGACGTCTCCGACAGGCCATAGCCTTCCGACAACGAGATGCCCGTGACCTTCAACCATTTCTCGGCGACCGGCCTTTGCGTCGCCATGCCGCCGCCGTTGGCGATCTTCAGCTTGGAGAAGTCGAGCTTGTCGAATCCGGGCGTGTTCAGCAGGCCATTGTAGAGGGTGTTGACCGCCGGGAAGAAGCTGACCTGGTACTTCGACAGCTCCTTGACGAAGCCCGCCATGTCGCGCGGATTCGGAATCAGCAGATTGGTGCCGCCGGCCCGCATGCCCAGCAGATAGCAGGCGGTGAGCGCGAAGACGTGATAGAGCGGCAGCGCGCAGACGATGACCATCTGTTCGACGATCGGCGGCTTCGCCAGCGCCGGCTGCAGCCAGGCGTCGTTCTGCAGCACGTTGGCCAGGATGTTGCGGTGGAGCAGGGTCGCGCCCTTGGAGACGCCGGTGGTGCCGCCGGTATATTGCAGGAAGGCGACGTCATCGAGCGTCAGCGTCGGTTTGTTGAGCTTGGCGGCGCGGCCGGCTGACAGCGCCTCGTTGAAGCCGACGGCGCCGGGAATCGACCAGGCCGGCACCATCTTCTTCACCCGGCGCACCACCAGATTGACGATCACGCCCTTGAGGCCGAGCAGGTCGCCCATGCTGCCGACGATCACGTGCTTGACCGCGGTGTTGGGAAGCACCTTCTGCACGGTGGTGGCAAAGTTCTCCAGCACGATGATCGCCTCGGCGCCGGAATCCTTGAGCTGGTGCTCGAGCTCGCGCGGGGTGTAGAGCGGGTTGACGTTGACCACGGCAAAGCCGGCGCGCAGCACGGCGGCGGTCGCGATCGGATATTGCAGCACGTTCGGCATCATCAGCGCGACCCGTGCGCCCTTCTGCAGGCCCTTGCTCTGCAGGTAGGCACCGAGCGCCGTCGACATCCCGTCGAGCTCGCGATAGGTGATCGCCTTGTCCATGCAGATGAACGCCTTGCGATCGGCGAATTTCTTGAAGCTCTCTTCCAGCAATTCGACCAGCGACGAATATTGCGTGACGTCGATATCCGCGGGCACGCCGGCCGGATAATGCTTGAGCCAGATGCGCTCCATGATGGTCAATCCCCTCTCTCAAATTTGGCTGATGTCCCGGATTGCTTCCGGGTTTTCCGACCTTTGGCCGCGTTATTTCAGGCAGTATTGAGCGATGCCGCGGCCAATGGCAAGCCGCTGCGCGTTATCGACGCATTGGAGAAAATGACGGTCGGAAATGACGGGCGGGCGCTGCGCTAGCCGGCCGGCTTGGCGTCGGCTTTCGGCTTGTCGGCAGCCTTGGGTTTGTCGGCCGCAGTCTTGGGCTTGGCAGCCGGCTTTGCCGCCGCCGGCTTGCCGGCAGGCTTTGCGGCGGCGGGCTTGTCGGCCGCGGCCGTCTTCGCAGCTGCGGCATCCGGCTTGGCGTTGGCGTGACGCGCGGGCTTGGCCGCCGGCTTGTTGTCCGACTTGGAGGCGCCCTTGGTGTCGGCCTTCGCGTCATCGGCCGCATCGGGCTTCTTGCCCGCGACGCGGCTGTGCTTGCCCTTGGCGCGCTTGACCGGCTGCATCTTCTCGGTGTCGGCCTCGACCGCGGCGATCAACGCAGCACCGGTCTTGGTCGGCCCCGTATAAACCACGACCGGCTCGGAGGCCGCGGCGGGCTGCGCCAGCATGTCAGCCGGCTTGGTCGGCATCGCAGCCTGCAGGCCCGAGGCGAAGAAGCTGACGCCGCCGTCGCCATTGGTGCTGGAGCTTCCGGCGCTGGCGACGGTGTCTTCGGCGTCCTCGTCGCTGGCGGGCCGCTTGTGCTTGGGACCGCACATCTCCTCGCGCAGGTTCGGCGGCGTGGAATCGATCGGCACCAGATTGTCGACGGTGCCGAGCGAGGGCCGCAGCCACGCCATCCCATTGTTGGCAAAGCCGCGGTCCAGGAGCTGCGCGGCGCGGATCGCGCGCATGCGGCCCGAGGAGGCGCCGAGCACCACGGCGATCAGCCGCTTGCCGTCACGCGTCGCCGACGCCACGAGATTGTAGCCGGAGGCGCAGATGAAGCCGGTCTTGAAGCCGTCGGCGCCGGGATAGCGGCCGATCAGCTTGTTGAAGTTCTGGGTGATGCGGCGGCCGAAGCGGATCGACGGGATGTGGACGAAATACTCGTATTCCGGCAGGTCGCGGATGATGGCGCGGGCGAGGATCGCCATGTCGCGCGCCGAGGTGATCTGGCCGTCGGCGGGCAGGCCGTTCGGATTGACGTAGCTCGTTTGCGTCATGCCGAGCCTTTGCGCGGTCTGGTTCATCATCCCGGCAAAGCCGTCGATCGAACCGCCGATGCCCTCGGCCAGCACCACGGCCATGTCGTTGGCCGACTTCACCAGCATCATCTTCAGCGCGTTGTCGACGGTGACCTGGGTGCCGGGCCGGAAGCCCATCTTCGAGGGCGACTGCGACGACGCGGTCGGCGACACCGTGAGCAGCGTGTCGAGCGAGACGCGGCCGTCCTTGACCGCCTTCAGCGTCACATAGGCCGTCATCATCTTGCTGAGCGAAGCCGGGTACCACGGCATCGTCGCATTGTCGGCCTGCAGCACCTTTCCGGAATCGGCCTCGACAACCAGCAGTGCCTCGGCTTGCGCCATTTGCGGCGCGGCGACGGCGAGCATCGCGACGGCCAGAATCCATTTCAATGACGGGCGAGGAAGGTGCACGAATCCGGTTCCGGTCCTTTGAGACCCGCCTTGAAAAAAGGAGGTCTTGCGATTGTGACGTACGGGTTTCAAGCGTGTCCGGCGCCGCATTGCGGCGATGCAAACCCTATACCGGCTTGCCAGCAGAGAACAGAGGCCGGGGAATTATATCGTGGACGAAATCGGCTGAATTTCGGCAGCCGCCTCAATTGGAAAGGCGGGAATTATGGTGTCTCGATGCCGGCGCGCGCCTGTTCCTGGACCATGAACTGGGCCCGCGCCAGTTCGGCAAAACGCCCGCCTTTCGCCACCAGTTCATCGAAAGTTCCGCTTTCGATCACCCGTCCCTGGTCGAACAGCAGGATGCGGGTGGCGTGGCGGATGGTGGACAGGCGGTGCGCGATCACGAAGGTGGTACGGCCCTTCATCACTTCGTCGAGAGCGGCATTCACCTTGGCCTCGGTGACGGCGTCGAGGGCGCTGGTGGCCTCGTCGAGGATCAGGATCGGCGGATCCTTCAGCAGCGCACGCGCGATCGACAGCCGCTGGCGTTCGCCGCCGGACAGCATGCGGCCGCGCTCGCCGGCATGGGTATCGAACTTCTTTTCGCTGCGCTCGATGAAATCCAGCGCCTGCGCGCGCGCCGCGGCGGTGCGCAGCTCCTCATCGGTCGCGTCGGGCTTGCCGACGCGCAGATTGTCGGCGAGCGAGCGGTTGAACAGCAGCGCCTCCTGGAACACCACGCCGATGTTTCGCCGCAGCGCCGTCAGCTTCAGCGCGCGTATGTCCATACCGTCGATCCTGATGATGCCCGATTGCGGATCGAACGCGCGATGCAGCAGCGCGATCGCGGTGGATTTGCCGGCGCCGGTCGAGCCGACCAGCGCGATGGTCTGGCCCGGCAGGGCGGTGAAGCTGAGATCCTCGATCGCCGGCCGCTTGCCGTCATAGGAGAACGAGACGTCGTCGAACTCGACGAGGCCGGACAGCCGTCCGGGATCGACCGCGCCGGGCCGGTCGCGCACCGCCGGCACCGCGTCGAGCACGTCGAAGAACTCCTGCAGGCGCGGCGCTTCCATGAACACGTTGTTGATGAAGCTGACCACCTGCTCGAGCTTCTGGATCAGCATGGTGGCGAACGAGACGAACATCACGATCTCGCCGACCGTGGTGAGGTTCTGGTTATGCAGCGCGATGCCGACGGTGAAGATCGCAAGCACCGTGATCGTGGTCGAGGCGCGCGTGATCACGGTGACCAGTGCCCACCATGACAGCACCGGCATCTGCACCGCGAGCAGCTTGTCGGCGACGTAGCGCAGGCCCTGCACCTCGGAATCGATCCGCACGAAGCTCTGCACCAGCGCGACATTGCCGAGCGCGTCCGAGGCGCGCGCCGAGAGGTCGCTGTAATAGGCCTCGACCTCGCTCTGCATGCCGTAGGTCTTGCGCACCACCAGCGTGGTCAGCACGGTGAACACGACGCAGAGCCCGAACAGCAGGACCGCCAGCCGCCAGTTGATGTAGAGCGAAAGCGGCAGCAGCACGATCAGCGACATGATCGCGGCGAAATGCTCGCGAAAGAAGCCGAGCCAGAGCCGCCACAGCGCGTCGGTGCCGTTCAGCATCACCTTCATCAGCCGCCCGGAATGGGTGCCGGAATGGAAGGTCAGCGGCAGCTGCAGGATGTGCTCGAAATAATCGGTCAGCACCGCCTGGCGCTGGCGGTGCGCCAGCCGGTCGGCCTGCAGCGCCACGATCGCGCTGCAGCCGATCGTGAACAGGCCGAACGCCGCCCAGGCGACGAGCAGCGGCCATGCCGAGGAGGTCGCGAACAGCCCGGTGACCGGCCGGCCCGACAGCACGTCGACGATCTTGCCGAACAGCACCGGCTCGGCGAATTGCGCGCCGGCGAGCAGCACGTTGGCGATGGCCAGGATCCAGCCGAGTCGCGCCTCCTTGCCGAGCAGTTCGAGGACGCGGGTATAGAGGCGAAGCATGGACATGCCGGCGGCACTCGTCAGCGGTGGGCGCCCGATCAGGCGGGAATGCAATTTAATCAGGGTTCGCGATGCAGGGCCAGCGGTGACAGCGCGTCATGCTCAGGGTGAGGGTGATTGTGGCGAGCGGCTCCCTACGCCGTCGTCCTGGCGAAAGCCAGGACCCATAGCCACCGAATTTGATTGGGAGCGGGATAGTGGCCCCCGCGTCGCGCAACAACAAACAGCTGGGGTAATGGGTCCTGGCTTTCGCCAGGACGACGCTGAACATTTGGTGCCGCTTCGCATGCTCTCAATTCACCAGGCGGCTGTCGATCGGCGGCAGGAAAGCCTCGTCGAAGATGTCGGCGGCGTGCGGCCGCTTCTGGAATTTGAAGTCCTCCGCGAGCTGGTCGATTGCGCGCTCGAAGCGCTCCGCCTCGATGCCGCCGATGCCGTCGCGCTTCACCTCGCTGGTCAGGATGTTGTCGCGGATGATGGCGTTCAGCCGCTCCAGCTCCAGATCGCGCGAGCCGCCATCCATCCGGCTCGCGACCTCGCCGGCGGCGCGGGCCGGATCCTTGATCGCGAGGTTGGTGCCGCCGATCGCCGCGCGCACGAATCCTTTCACCGCATCCGGCTTCGCGGCGGCAAGGCGCGGGCTGACGATCACGGCAAAGCCGTAGGCCTCGCAGCCATAGTCGGCGAAGCGCAGCACCGCGAGATCGTCGGCGGGCACGCCGCGATCGCGCAAATTGATCGCCGAGAGATAGGAGAAGCCGGTAACGGCATCGACCTGGCCGGCGGAGAGCATCGGCTCGCGCACCGCGGCGCTGATCGTGCTCTGCTTCACGCTCGACAGCTTGATGCCGTTCTGCTTCGCGACCGCGGGCCATAGCCGGATCGAGAGATCGCCCTCGGCGACGCCGAGGCTCTTGCCCTGCATGTCGCTCAGCGTCCTGATGCCGCGGCTCTTGCGCGCGATGATCGCATACGGCGCCTGGTTGAACAGCACGAACACCGCCTTGACGGGCGCAGCACCGGGCTTGTCGCGAAAGCGGATCAGCGAGTTGATGTCGACGAGGGCGAAATCGCTCGAGCCGTCGGCGACGCGCGCGATGGCATCCGCCGAGCTGGTCGCGACGTTGGTGCCGACCGCAAGGCCCTCGGCGCCGAACAGGCCGCCGGATAACGCCATCACGAAGGGCGCTGCGGCGGCATCAAGCGGACGGTCGAGCGTGAACTGGATGGTGAGCGGCGGCGGCGGATCGCTGGCGCGCAACGGCGTCAACGCCGGCCACACGCCCCCCGCGAGGCCGATCATGCCGGCCAGTATCCAGCGGAGAACGGTGGTCCGACTTACCTGCATCATGACATCCGGGAGGCGAGACAAAGTGCCGCGCCGGCGCGCCTGCTTCATGACATCGAATGCGCCAGAGCAAGCGTCAGTTTCAAGCGTTATTTGCAGGCATTTTGCCCCAGGCAAGGTGAACGGCCAATGACTGCCAGGCTTCGGCTTGCCATGTTTTCACCTCAGGTCGTTCAGCTTGCATTCGGTTTGGGGAACCTAATCTGGAGGCAGTGGGTTAGCTAACCAAGGCCCGTCGGGCCGGCTTCCACAAAGGATGACTGCAATGTTTGCGCGAAAAGGTGTTTTTTCGTCCATTGGCCGCGCAGCCACATTGGCAACGGTTGCCGCGGTGGCGTTGACGGCCGTCGAGCCGACGATGGCGTTCGCAGGCTCTGCTCAGACAGGCAAGGCGACCGCTGTGACGACGTCACAAGGCACGAGCGGCGCGACCGACATCAGTGCCCGCCGTCGCTACTATGGCGGCGGTGGCGCAGCGGCCGCGGCTGCGTTCGCCGGGATCGTCGGCACGGGCCTCGCGATCGCCGCTGCCCAGAGCCGCCGCGACTATTACGACTCCTACGGCTACTACGGCGGTCCGGGCTACTACGGTGGTCCTGTCTACTATGGTGGCGGCCCGGTCTATTACGGCGGCGGACCGTACTATGGTTACCGCGGCTATTACGGGCGGCGGTCGCAACTGCCGTATCAGCCGTACTGACAGCCGTCGGCGGTTCTCAGAACTGTCACAAAGGATTGAATCCACCGGCCGCGGGCCGGTGGATTTTTTCGTCGTCGCCGTTAACACGCTGGCGACGCGTTTCGATTAGGCTCGAAGCATGAGTGATTCGATCGAGCGGCTTTACCAGGCGGTGATCGCGGCCAAGGATCTTGATCCGGCTACGTCGCGCACGGCACGGCTGTTCCAGCGCGGGCCGGCCAAGATGGCCAAGAAGCTCGCCGAGGAAGCGATCGAAGTGGTGATCGACGCCGTCAGCGGCAAGTCGGATGCCGTCATTCGCGAAAGCGCCGACCTGTTCTACAACCTCGCCGTTCTCTGGGCGTCGGCCGGCGTGAAGCCGGAGGATGTCTGGCGCGAGATGGAGCGGCGCGAGCGGCTGCTCGGGATCGCCGAGAAGCTGCCGAAGTCGCCGGTCAAACTGCCCAAACCCGCGCCGGTCCCGGTGGTTCGGCGCCGAATTGTCGCGCTGGAGAACCGGCTGCGCAAACGGTAGCCGTAAATCAACCAGATTCAGCTCAATCCCGGCATGGACAAATCCGCTCCATGATGGTTCATCGCGCCCATGTTGAAACGGATTTACGACTGGTGCGTTGACGCGGCCGACAAGCCCTATGCGCTGTGGATTCTCGCGGCCGTCGCCTTCGCTGAGAGCTCCTTCTTCCCGATCCCTCCCGACATCATGCTGCTGCCGATGTCGCTGGCGCGGCCGAAGCGGGCGTGGTGGTTCGCCGCGGTCTGCACGGCAGCGTCAGTTGCCGGCGGCGTGCTCGGTTATGCGATCGGCGCACTGCTCTACGACTCGCTCGGGCAGTGGCTGATCCATCTCTACGGCCTCTCCGACAAGGTCGACGCGTTCCGCGCCTCCTACGCCGAATGGGGCGCCGTGATCATCCTGCTGAAGGGACTGACACCGATCCCCTACAAGCTCGTGACGATCACATCAGGCTTTGCCGGCTACAACATCTGGCTGTTCATCCTGTGTTCGATCGTCGCGCGTGGCGGCCGCTTCTTCTTCGTCGCGGTGCTGCTCAACCGCTATGGCGATTTCATCCGCGCCGAGCTCGAGAAGCGGCTCGGCCTGTGGGTCGCGATCGGCGCGATCGTGCTGGTGCTGGGCTTTGTTGTCGCATTCAAGCTGATCTAGTGTGCTGAATGCGAAGTTCGTGCGATTTCGCGGCAGCCACTTTCACGAACTTCGCATTCATAAAGCACACTAGAATCATAAGTTTGCTAGTGTCCTTATCGAATCCGAAGTTCGCTCCGAAGGTGCGGCAAATGATGCGAACTTCGGATTCGGGACACTAGCGACCGACCGCTTGCGGCTTTGCCTGCGCGCGGCTTCGGGTTACGCTCAGCGCGATGGCTGATGGAATCGCGGACCTGCTCGATCCTGCCGGGCTCACGCTCGTCAGGCCCACGCGTGCAAGGGCGCGCATTGCGCTGTCGGGTCTTGTGCTGTCGGGTCTTGCGCTGTCGCTGACGACCCTCGACCACAGCTGGGCCCAGACAGTACCGCCGGCGCTTGGCGTGCAGTCGCCGGCGCAGCAGCCGGTCGCGCCTTCGCAGCAGCAACAGATCGAGCTGCCGCCCGCGCCGGTCGAGCGCGAGAATCCCGGGCTGATCAATGAAATCGGAAAGCTGTTCGAGAAGTCGAAGTCGGCGCTGCCGCCGCTGAAGGGCCCCGGCGAGACCATCAACGATTTGTCGAACATCGCGCGCCCCTCGACGGTGGTGACCGGACGCGCGGCCTGCGTGGTGGCCTCGAACGGTGCGCCGGACTGCAAGATCGGCGCCGACCGGCTGTGCCAGAGCAAGGGGTTTCGGGAAGGCAAGGGCATCGATACCGACGCCTCCGAGAAATGCTCGCCGCTGGTCTATCTGCCGGGCCACAAGCGCGGCCCGAACGACTGCAGACGGAAAATTTCGTGACACGGGCGGTCTGCCAATAGCGACGGCCAGGCTTTGCGTCTGGGATGCCAGGCGCCCGCGAAAACACGGTTTCAGGATGAGGATTTGTCATCCTTTTTGCAGCGCCAAAACGCAATACTTGACACTGGAAAGATTGCCTTGTTGGTATGACGATCAGCATTCGAGACCAATCAACGACCAACACTTGAGGATCCGCTTCAAATGTCCATGCCTGCTCTGTTCAAGGGCCGCCTGTCTCTTCCCGTGATCGGGGCGCCGCTGTTCATCATCTCCGTGCCCGACCTCGTTATCGCGCAGTGCAAGGCCGGCGTGGTCGGCTCGTTTCCGGCGTTGAACGCGCGGCCGCCGGAGCTGCTCGACGAATGGCTGTACCGGATCAAGGAAGAGCTCGCCGCCTATGACAAGGCGCATCCGGAGCGGCCGTCGGCGCCGTTCGCGGTGAACCAGATCGTGCACAAGTCGAACAACCGGCTCGATCACGACATGGCGCTTTGCGAGAAGCACAAGGTGCCGATGATCATCTCCTCGCTCGGCGCGCGCGAGGAGCTCAACCAGGCCGTCCACGGCTGGGGCGGCATCGTGTTCCACGACGTGATCAACCAGAAGTTCGCGCACAAGGCGATCGAGAAGGGCGCCGACGGCCTGATCCTGGTCGCGGCCGGCGCCGGTGGTCATGCCGGTACGCTGTCGCCGTTCCCGTTCGTGTCGGAGACGCGGCAGTGGTTCGACGGGCCGATCGCGCTGTCAGGCACCATTGCCAACGGCCGCGCCATTCGCGCGGCGCGCATCATCGGTGCCGACTTCGCCTATATCGGTTCGGCCTTCATCGCGACCAAAGAGGCAAATGCGGTCGAGGGCTACAAGGACATGATCACCAATTCCTCCGCCGAGGACATCGTCTACTCCAACCTGTTCACCGGCGTGCACGGCAATTATTTGAAGCCGTCGATCGTCGCGGCCGGCATGGATCCGGAAAACCTGCCGACCTCCGATCCCTCGAAGATGAGCTTCGGCACCGATGCGTCCGGCGAGCGCGCCAAGCCGAAGGCCTGGAAGGAGATCTGGGGCTCGGGCCAGGGCGTCGGCAGCATCTCCAAGGTGGTGCCCGCAGCCGAGCTGATCGCCCGGTTCAGGAAAGAGTATGAAGACGCGGTCGATCCGGCGCTCGCCTGATGGAGCCAATCTTTCGCGTTGATGGCGACCGCGTCGTCACCAGTCCTGACGCCGCGGGTCCGTGGGATCCGCGGATGCAGCACGGCTCCGCACCGGCAGCGCTGGTGGTGTGGGCGGCCGAAGCCCTTCCGACGCCGGTGCCGATGCGGATCGCGCGCGTCACCATCGACCTGATGCGCCCGGTGCCGGTAGCGCCGCTGACGGTCTCGAGCGAGATCCTGCGCGACGGCCGCAAGATCCAGCTCTGTGGCGTCAGGCTGCTTGCCGACGGCGTTCTCGTGGTTTCGGCCAGCGTGCTGAAGATCAAGCAACAGGCGGCCGAGCTGCCGCCTGACGTCGCCGCGCTTGCGGTCGATCTGCCGGGCCCCGACGAAAGTATGATCGAGCCGGGCAACCTTGCGAACAGTCCGTTCGTGAAATGCATCTCGATGCGGGCCGCGCGCGGCCGCTTCGGCGTGATGGGACCTGGCGCGATCTGGTTCCGTGTTGACCGCCCGCTGATCGCGGGCGCCGTCGTCTCGCAGGCGATGCGGGCAGTGGTTGCCTCGGACTTCTCCAACGGCACCTCGCCGGCGCTCGATTTCAGCCAATGGACCTTCATCAACGCCGATCTCTCGGTGAGCCTGGCGCGCGAGCCGGTCGGCGACTGGATCCTGCTCGACGGCCAGTCCTGGATCGGGCCCGACGGCGCCGGGCTTGCAATGTCGCGGCTCGCCGATCAGCGCGGCTATTTCGGCCAGGCGGTCCAGAGCCTGGTCATCGAGCGGCGCTAGGACGCGCTCGTTGATCCTGCGGCCACGGCCGAGGGGCAGTCCCAAGCGACTGCCCCTGCGGCAAAAATAACTCCGCTTCCCGGGAACGGTTGGCGGCAGGTGCGAGTTTCGCTCCCGTTAGGGGGTCCCATGATGCGTATTGATCCCGCCGCCGGCATCGTGGCCATGGCCGTCCGGCGGTTGTGTGATGTGCCGGACGGTGTCGACGCCCGGCCGCCGCAGGGACAGACGCGATGAAGCCTGGTCCGTCCTCGGAACGCGCGGTCATCCTCGCCGCGAGCGAGCGGGACGCCGTCAAGACTGCCCACCTGATCAAGGAAGCCGGCTATTACGCCAACATCTGCGGTGATCTCGCCGAGCTCGAACGCCAGATCGCAAGCGGGGCGGGCCTTGCCATCATTGCCGACGAGGTGATCAGGGCCGCCGATCTCGCCGGCCTGACGCACTGGCTGAACGAGCAGCCGTCATGGTCGGACTTTCCTATCGTGCTGATCAGCGAGAAGGGGGGACCCGAGCGCAATCCGGAAGCAGCGCGGCTCGGCCGGGCGCTCGGCAATGTCACCTTCATCGAGCGGCCGTTTCATCCGACCACGCTGGTAAGCCTGGTCGCCGCGACGGTGCGCGGCCGCCGCCGCCAATACCAGACCCGTCAGATCCTCGAGGATCTGACCGAGAGCGAAGGTCTGCTGCAGACCGCGCTCAATGCCGGTCATCTCGGCGCGCTCGAGCTTCATCTGCCGGATTTCGAGCTCGAGGCGTCGCCGACCTGCAAGACCTATTTCGGGCGCAGGCCGGGCGATCCCTTCACCTATCAGGATCTCCTGGACGCGGTGCATCCCGACGACCGCGCGCGCCGGAGCGAGATCGTCGAACAAACGTTGCGCACCGGCTCGGATTATCAGATCGAATACCGCAACGTCTGGCCCGACGGCACCGAGCATTGGGTTGACGTGCGCGCCCGTGCGGTGCGGCGGCCCGACGGCGGCATCCGCTCGCTGGTCGGCGTCTGCTCCGACATCAGCGCGCGCAAGACCGCGGAGATCGAGCGCGAGGCATTGCTGGCGCAGCTTGCCGCCGAGCGCACTGCACTCGCCGAACTCACCGCGACGCTGGAGCAGCGGGTCGAGCAGCGCACCGCCGACTTGATGAAGGAGGTCGCCGCGCGCGAGCGGGCGCAGGAACAGCTCCGCCATGCCCAGAAGATGGAGGCGATCGGCCAGCTCACCGGCGGCGTCGCGCACGACTTCAACAATCTGCTGATGGCGGTGATGGGCAATCTCGATCTGCTGCGCAAGCGCTTGCCGGAGGACCCACGCCTGCGTCGGCTGGTCGACGGCGCATTGCAGGGCGCCGAGCGCGGCGCGTCGTTGACGCAGCGGCTGCTGGCATTCGCGCGGCAGCAGGATCTGCGCGCGGTGCCGGTCGATCTCGGCGCGCTGGTGCGCGATATGAGCAATCTGCTCGAGCGCTCGCTCGGACCGCGCATCATGCTGCGGCTCGACATTCCCGAGGGGCTGCCGCTTGCCTGCGTCGACAGCAACCAGCTTGAGCTCGCGGTGCTAAACCTTGCGATCAATGCGCGCGACGCGATGCCGGATGGCGGCGTGATCGAGATCCGCCTCGCGGCCTGGCAGGCGAAGAATGATCCGGCGCTGCAGCCTGGCGACTATTTGAAGCTCTCGGTGATCGACAGCGGCACCGGCATGTCGCCGGACGTGCTGAAGCGCGCGATCGAGCCGTTCTTCTCGTCGAAGCCGGTGGGCAAGGGCACCGGGCTCGGCCTGTCGATGGTGCATGGGCTCGCCGTGCAGCTCGGCGGCGAGCTGGAGCTGTCGAGCGCGGTCGGCAAGGGCACCACGGCTGCACTGGTGCTGCCGGTTGCAACGGCGGTGCCTGAAGTCGAGAGCCCGGCGCCTGCAGCGCAAACGGTCAAGCGCTCGGCGGTGATCCTGCTGGTTGACGATGATCCGTTGATCGCGATGTCCACCATGGAAATGCTGGAGGACCTCGGTCACCGCGTGATCGGCGTCAATTCCGGACCGCAGGCGCTCGAAATCCTCAGGAGCGACCAGGAGATCGACCTGATGATGACCGATCACGTGATGCCCGGCATGACCGGCATCGAACTCGCCGCCGCTGCGCGCAAGGTGCGGCCGCAGCTTCTGGTGCTGCTCGCCACCGGCTATGCCGAACTGCCCGACGGCACCCAGGTCGACCTGCCGCGGCTGGCCAAGCCCTACCACCAGGATCAGCTGCGCGACCGGCTCGATCAGTTGCTCGGGCAGGGTGTGAAGCAGCGTGCGGCCGGCACTGACGACCTTGCCGCACCTTCCACTCTCTCCCCGTCACCCTGAGGTGCGAGCGGAGCGAGCCTCGAAGGGCGCCGGCCCGGCTGCTGCCGCAAGCGGAGATAGCACAAGCTGAAACATCGGGGCCGTGCATCCTTCGAGGCTCGCTCCGCTCGCGCCTCAGGGTGACGGTGCGCACAGCTCCATCCGCGTCATTGCGAGCGAAGCGAAGCAATCCATAGCCCGGCAGGTCGGAGAGATGGATTGCTTCGTCGCTTCGCTCCTCGCAATGACGGCGGAGCAAAAGCGTCACAACCTCTCAGGATGACGGGACCAGCAATCGTCGTGCGAGCATCCTACCCCACCATACGATCGCGGCCGGTCCAGAAGCGCGCCTTCAGCACCTTCTTGTCGACCTTGCCGACGCCGGTCATCGGCAGTTCCTTGACGAACTGGATCTGCTTCGGCGCGTGCGCCGAGCCCTTCTTCGCCTTCACCAGTCCGATCAGCTCGTCGGCGTCGGGCACAGCGCCCTCGCGCGCGACCACGACGGCGGTGACGGCCTCGCCCCATTTGTCGTCGGGCACGCCGACCACGGCGACCATCGCGACGTCGGCGTGTTGCGACAAGACATCCTCGACTTCGCGCGGGAAGATGTTGAAGCCGCCGGAGACGATCATGTCCTTCTTGCGGTCGAGGATGAACATGTAGCCGCGCTCGTCCATGCGCGCGATGTCGCCGGTGTGCAGCCAGCCGCTCTTCAGCGTCTCCGCCGTGATGTCGGGCCGTTTCCAGTATTCGGCCATCACATGCGTGGCGCGCACGCAGATCTCGCCGGCCTCGCCGGTCGCGACCTCCTCGTCGTCCTGATCGAGGATCTTGACCTGGCAGGCGGCGATCGGGAAGCCGCAGGACAGGAACAGGTCCGGTGTCTTCGGGTCATGATCCGCCTTGCGCAGCACCGAGACCGGATAGCATTCGGTCTGGCCATAAAGCTGCGAGAACACCGGGCCGATCCGCTCGATGCCTTCGACCAGTCGGCTCGGCGACATCGCGGACGCGCCGTAGAGCAGGAGTTCGAGCGAGGAGAGGTCGGTCTTGTCGAGCGCGGGATGATCCAGCATCACATAGATCATGGTCGGCACGAACAGCGTGAAGTTGATCTTCTCGCGCGCGATGGTCGTGAACACGGCCTCCGGATCGAACCCTTTCAGCATGTGCACGGTGCCGCCGCGCATCAGCGTCGGCAGCACTTTGGTGCCCGCGACATGGCTGATGGGGGCCACGGTGAGGTAGCGCGGCGTCTCCGGAATCTCGAAATCGGCGAGGATCGCGGCGGCGAAGCCGCCATATTCGCGGTGATAGCGCAACGCGCCCTTGGATTTGCCGGTCGTGCCACCGGTGTAGTTCAAGGTCGAGATGTCGTCGGCGCGGGCGAAACTCTTCGCGCTTGCGCTGCCGGCGTCCCCGGCCACCTGCAACAGGTCGGCGCCGTAATCCGCCGGGCCGAGCGTGAACACGGTCTTCAGGCCCTGCGCCTTCGCCGTGAGCTCGCCGCCGCGATCGCGAAACGTGATGCCGTCGACGATCAGCATCTGCGCTTCGGAATCCTCGATCTGGAACAGCTGGTCGTCGAGCGAGCCCAGCGGATGCAGCCAGGTGATCGCGAGCCGCGACAATTGCGCGGCGACGCCGGCGCACCAACTGTCGGCGCGGTTGGCGGTGAGCAGCGCGACGCGGGTGCCAGGCGCAAAGCCGAGCCGCATGAACACGCTCTGCATGCGTCCGATCAGGTCGGTCGCGCCCTGATAGCTGAGCGAGCCGCCCGGCCATGCGAAGGCGGTGCGCGATGGATAGCGCGCCAGCGCCCGCAGGGTCTGTTCGCACACCGCCGGAAATGCATAGAGCGGATTGCTCATCTGGTTGTCCCTCCCGCCTTTGTCTTTGGCTTTTGTCGTGCCAATGTTGGCGGCAACGCTAACACAATGACGATGGGAAGAAACAACTTGTCCGCCGATCCTCTCGCGCGTTTTCGCGGTCGCCTGCGGCTGCCGCTGATTGCAGCACCGATGTTCTTGGTTTCCGGTGTCGAACTGGTGGTAGCCGCCTGCCGCAACGGCGTGATCGGTTCATTTCCGACGGTGAATTGCCGTGAGACGGAACAGCTCGATGCCTGGCTCGGCGACATCGCGCGCCGCCTGCAGGCACATGCCGATGCAAGCGGCCAAGCAGCCGCGCCGATCTGCCCGAACCTGATCGTGCATCGCTCCAACACACGGCTGGCCCAGGATCTCGCCGTGCTGCTGCGGCACAAGCCCGAGCTTGTGATCACCTCGGTCGGTTCGCCCGCGCCGGTACTTGGCCCTCTGCACGATGCCGGCGCGCTGGTGTTCGCCGACGTCGCCTCGATCCGCCATGCCGAGCGCGCGGTCGCAGCCGGCGCCGACGGGCTCGTGCTGCTCACTGCGGGTGCGGGCGGGCAGACCGGCTGGCTCAATCCGTTCGTGTTCGTTCGCGCGGTGCGCGGCTTCTTCGATGGACCGATCGTGCTTGCCGGCGGCATCAGCGACGGCCACGCGCTCCGCGCCGCAGAGGCGCTCGGCTGCGACCTCGCCTATATGGGCACCAAGTTCATCGCGACGCGCGAGAGCATGGCGGACGGCAGGTACAAGCAGATGCTGGTCGACTCCACCGCCGACGACGTCATGCTCACGACGGCGTTCACCGGCCTGCAGACCAACATGCTGCGGCCCTCGATCGAGGCCGCCGGTCTCGATCCCGACGACCTGCCGGCACGCGGCGCGATCGACATCGGCAAGGACATCGACATCGGCGCCCGCGAAAGCCGCCCCAAACGCTGGCGCGATATCTGGAGCGGCGGTCATTCCACCTCCGGGGTGACCGGGGTGCTCGGCGTCGACGAACTCGTGGCGCAGACGATCGCGGAGTATGAGGCGGCGAGCGCGCGGGTGCGGCTCTAGAGTCGCTGCTTTGACGCGTTCCCTTCGCGCCAACCGGTGCTCGAAAGCGCGCTGGTTCGCGAAATAGCAGCACTCAAATCCCGCCCATCCGCTTAACGCGGCATTAACCATGCCAGTCCCAACAATAGCGTCACGGGCCGCCACGGCTGGTCGCCCGGCAGTTTGTGGGAATGCGACATGGCCTTTGAGGCGCTCTCCAAGACCCCGGCATCGCTCGACGAGCTCCGGACCCGGGTGTTTTACGCCCTGCAGCGGCATCCGCTGTGCCGTCAGGTCCAATTCGACATTGTCAGCACGCCGCGCACCCGCCGGACCAACTGGACGGTCAGCATGCACACGGTCCAGCCCGGCGCGCTCTGGACGGCGCATGAGATCGTCGCCGATATCCAAGAGGCCTATGAGCTCGACGTCGCGGCCTGATTTTCCGGCCGTTTCGGGACAATTTCACCTATTTGGCGTCGTCACGGCACGGTACCGCCGCATTTCGCGCGCAGTTTGCGGTGACACCGGCCGGCAATGGAGTAGTTTTTGACCAGAGCCATCACCCTCGCCGCGCTGACATGCTTCCTCCTCGCCGGCGCCGCGATAACAGCCATTTTGGGCCGGGACAGCCTGCCGGCGGCGCAGGCCGACATTGGACCGGTCGCCAACCGTGCCAGCAAGCAGGACAAGCTCGCGGTCAGCACGCTTGCCGCGGCCTCGTTTGAGGCACCCCAGCCGATTGAGCCTTCCGCCAATCCGTCTCCGCTCCTGTTGCGGGCGCAAGCCGCGATCCCGGGCGCGACTGACACGGTGCGGCAGGCCTATGCCTCCGTCGAGCCGGCCGATGTCGGCCTGCCGAAGATCACCGACCCCGTCGATGCGGCTCAGCCGAAGATCGCCGAGCCCGCACCCGCGCCGGTCGCCCCGGCGCCGCCGAAGCCCAAGGCTGCGGCCAAGCCGGCGCCGCAGAAGAGCTACGCGCTGCTCAGCGACGCCCAGATCGCCGGCATCAAGGACCGGCTGAAGCTGTCGTCGTCGCAGGAATACTACTGGCCGGCGGTCGAGACCGCGTTGCGCGCCGTCGCCCGCAAGATCCACGCCAAGCGCCAGGGCGATCCCGCATCCGGCAGCATGCCGATCGATCCGGACTCCGAGGAGGTCCAGCAGCTGAAGTCGGCGGCGATGCCGCTGCTGTTCCAGCTCCGCGAGGATCAGAAGAACGAGGTCCGTTCGCTGGCGCGCCTGATTGGCCTGGAACGTGTCGCTGCGATGATCTGAGCGGCAGGGTCCGGCCGAAGCGGACCTGCGCTCCTTCTGCTCTAGCGGGCCTCCAGCGGCCGCAGCTTCTCCACCTTGCCCTGGGTTTCGACGAGCAGCTGTTTCATGAAGTCCTTGTTGCGCTTCAGCCAGGGCTCGAGCGTCTGCCTGACGTCGCTTGGTGACTTCTTCTCGATGGCTTGCGCCAGCCGGGTCTGAAACGTCCCCCAATCCTTGAACATCACCTTCAGCAGCGCATCGTCGGAGACGTTGATCGCCGACTTGATGTCGCCGACGGTTTCGAGCTCGCGCATATTGCCCTGTCGCAGGCGGCAGACCACCAGCCTGCTTCGTGACATCCTCGAGGATGCCAAGCGGCCGCCGTTCGATCGGCTGCGTTCGCTGGTGCCCGCCTTCATCCGCTCCGAATGCGAGGAGGCCGCGGTGCGCGTCGCGCTGAGCGATGCCGCGCCGCTCTATCGCGATGCGCCCGAGGCGCGCGAGGCGCGGGCATCGGGCGAGCGCATCGTCGAAGCGTTCATGCGCGAGGCATTGCCGAAGACGTCAGACGCCGTACGAGCAACGGCGGGCGATCTGATCACGACGACGCTGAGCACGGTGGGCAAGGATTTTTCCGAGAGCCCGCGAACGCCCGCCGAGATCGCGACCTATGCCGACGCCATGGCCGACATGTTCTGCGCGTATCTCAAGAGTCTCGGAAAGAGCTGACGTTCACAGATAGTGCTTGGCGACCAGCAGAAATCCGAGCACGCCGCCGGTCACAGCGAAAACCGTCACGCCATTGCAGAGACTGACGTAAGCGGCCGACCAGTAAGAAACAGTCTGAGCGGCCGTCGCAACTTTTTTCGACTTCTGGGGCAAGCCAATTGGCTCCTGAAAAAGGCGCCGCCATCTGGTCAACACAGATGACGGCGCCCGTCTGAGGGCTTCAGGGCGAAACCCTGCTGCAGCGTAAGGTGCGATCATGAACGGTTCGTATACCGCCCGGCTGTCGCAAGCTCGCATGTCAGCTGAAGCGTCGAGGTTCCCTAAAGCATCATCCGGAAAAGTGCGCAGCGGTTTTCCCTCGCGACAAACGCGCAGCGTTTGCGCGGAGATCATGCTCAAACAAGAGGCTAAGGCGCGATGACGATTCGACCCAATCTCATCGCGCTTTAGAATGAAGCGTAGGCATTTCGAAATGCGATGGCGCCAGCCAGCGAGCGCGGCCGCGTGCGCACGGCGTGCCCGTCGTTGCCGCTCTGCACGATCCACTGGCCATTCTCCTGACCCACGATCTTGCCGACGTGGTGACGCCAAACCACGATGGTACCGACCGAAGGGCCGCCGGCATTGCTGCCGTAGCGCGCCCAGGATCGGGCCAGATTGAATTGCGGACCGGGATCGCTGCCGACTTGGGTGCGCATGAACCAGCCGCACCACGCAGCTGGGCGACCGGAATGTGCATAGTGCCGATGGTGATGGTGACGGCCGCGGGCTTCGGCAGTTGAAGCGAACGCCAAAAGAACCGCCACAGCGGCTAGAAGTTTACGCATTACAAAGTCCTTCTTGCTGTTGGCAGACCATCCATGTTGTGGGGGAAGCGCAGCGATGATCTGCGATTGGCTTGCGAAGCGACCGCATCGGTCAGGCGACGCAAAACGAAGACGGGGCATGGCCCGCGCAGGCGTTTAAGAAACGGGCTATGGCCAAAATATGGCCGGTACGTCCCGTCCGGCGGCCGCGACACTGCCGAAGACTTCAGGCGTGGTCCGCGCAATGGCTGCTAATTTGATCGCCGCGGTTGTGCTGTCGGACAGCGACGCGTTGCCGAGCCGGCCAGCCTAGGATCGGCTGCCGATCGTGAATCAGTGCGGTGTGGTGATTGTAAACGTCCGTCTTCGCTTTCGCGTTGCTCGAGCTTCGCCGGACACGCTTCGCCCTTGCAGGCTTCGCGGCCGCGCCACGCGAAGCCTGCAAGGGCGAAGCGTGGTGCACCATTCAGAATACAATTGCGCACCACTACCTAATTTAAACACCTATATAATTCTGCTGCGGACGAGGTCGAAACGTTTCCGACCTATCGCTTCGTCTTGCGAAGGATCAATTTGCCCTGTGAAGCGACATCACCCCACCTCGCGGACCAATTGAGTTCCGAGGCGGAGGGTCGCTCAGTGCCTTTCTGATCCCAGGCTCCCTGTAGCGCAAATAGAGCCCCTTGGGGATCGGCACATCGCAAGATCCAGCAACCATCGGGCAACTCGATTGGACCTTGGAGGACCCGGCCCCCGCCAGCATCAACGCGCTTGGCAGCCGCACCGATGTCGTCGACATTGAAGTAATAGAGCCAGCAGGGTTGCGATACGCTCGGAAGTTTGGTGAGCATTCCGCCGATCGTCTGGCCGGCCGCCGAAAACAATTCGTACAGGTCGGCCGGCCCGGCTTCAGCGTGAGCCTTCTGCCAGCCAAGAAGCTCGCCGTAAAACGGGAAGATCTTGTTCCGGTCTTCAGCCAGCAACTCGTGCCAGCCCACGCGTCCAGGCTCGTCCAATCCGCTGGACTGCCGTTGGCCATATGTCAGCCCGGAAACCAGTGCAAACGTCGCTCCTTGCGGATCGGCGACCACCGAAATTCGGCCAATGTTGCTGGCGGTCGGCGTTATCAGAATGGCGCCCCCACGACGGCGGACCTGCACGGCTTTCGCATCCACGTCGTCGACGGCGATGTAGCCGACCCATCTCGGCCTCGCTCCCAATCGCAGCCCTTCTTCCGGGAGATGCATGAGTCCAACTGCCGGGGCGTCGCCTGCAGTAAGCAGCGTGTAGGCGAATTCCGGAGTCGACGCATCTTCCACCGCCCAGCCGATGACCTTGCCATAAAATGCGGCTGCTGCCGACATGTTCGTCGTCAGCAACTCATACCAAGCGAAGCGTCCGAGTTGATCGACCAAGCTAATTTCCCCGTTCAAGCGGGCCGACGATTGCGCACTGCATCAAATTGCACCCGTTGCAATCCGCTCCACGGGCGCGGATTCTCGATTTAATCGACCAAATTGCGCGATATCGTTCATGAAGATGAATGCAATCAGAACGAGCTCTATTGCATTTTGTGTATACCGTAATTCTTGTCTGCCTCGTTCGCTCGGCGTAAGATCGTGCTTCGGAAGTCCTTTCTTCCAAACTGGGAGGATGCGGCCATGCAGCGGGCGAAGCAAGCTTCGAGAAAGAAGCGAACGACCAACGCCGCGGTACCGGCGCTGGGATTAGCCGGTCTGACTTTTTCGCTCGCGGGCAGCGCATATGCCTCCGCCGTGCCCTCCGGCGACGTTCAACACAAGCCGAACTTCGCGCCGGGCCATATGACGACGCTCAGTGAGGAAGAACTCGCCGACGTCAGTCTCGCCACCTTCCACCTCAATCTCATCGACGATGAAAGCGTCGGAGGCCGCGTGCTGCTCGCGCGGGGATGCGGTGGTTGCCGTGGCTGCGGAGGCGCCAGAGCTTGTGGAGGCTGCAGGGGTTGCGGAGGATGCAGGGCCTGCAGAGGCTGCCGCTGCGGTGTCGGTTGCGGTGGATGTGGCGGCTGCGGCGTTGGTTGGATCGGCGTAGGCGTGCCATTGGTCTCATGCGCAGGCTGCTGTGCATCCTGGGGCCGCTGCCGCTGGTGCTAGCGCTGGGCGTCGACACGTCGCGATTTTATTGGCCGGGCGCCCGAACGACCCGGCCAAATTTTTGCTTCGTTATGCATTCGCCGCGCCTGGCTGATCAGCTTGCCGACGGTGGGCGAGTGTGATCCAAATTGCTCGCAGAATGCCGGTGGCCGAACGCGGCGCACAAGCCGCGCGATGCCAATGGTCGGCCGCGCGCCGGCGATCGGAAGTGACAGCAACAGGATCAGCGTGCCGCCCCGATGACAGTCAATGGCAAGAGCCGCACCGCGAAGCAGAGCCGCAAGGGCATTTTGCGATTCGCGCCGAACTTCACCGCCTATGTGATTCCTCCCGATGTGGTCTGCCTCTACTCCGAGAACCGCAAATTCTTCCTGCACGGTGATCTCTATTGTGCGGTGGCCGCGGCGATCGGCAAAAATGGTAAGGCTGCAGCAGAGATCGTTCGCCAGCTCTCAAAGAATTTTCCCGCCGACAAGATCGAGGAAGCGATCAGGCGGCTGCTGGAGCGCCGATATGTCGTAAGCGGCGCGCCGCACGCGTTCGCAGGCGCCGTCGATGGATATTGGGCGAGTCTCGGCCTCCCCCCCGAGGTCGCAGAACAGAATCTCCGCGATTGCCCCGTGCGGGTCGAAGCCATCGATGTCAAAGGCGCCAACGAACTTGCCGCGGCCTTGAGCAAGCTCGGTGTTCGGATCACCAAGCGGTCGCCCAAGCTCACGATCACACTGGCGAGCGACTATCTTGACCGGCGGCTCGTCGAATTGAACGGAAAGCGCTTTGGCGATGGGACGCCCTGGCTGCTGGCGCAGCCGTCCGGCGTGTTTCCGCTGGTGGGACCCGTGTTCAAGCCGGGCGAGAGCGCCTGCTGGACTTGCCTGTTCGATCGCATGATACGCAATCGGGAAATCAAGGGATTTCTCGATCGCAGAGCGGCGCAGGTGGTCGCCGTATCGCCCCTGGTCGGCGACGCCGTCGGACAAATCGGCATCCACTTCGCTGCTGTTGAAATTGCAAAAGCGATTGCCTCGGGATTTCGTACCGATCTGCGCGATCACATCGCAAGCTTCGACCTGACCGGTGCCGTCATTGCCAAGCATTACGTCGCGCGACGCCCGCAGTGTCCTACCTGCGGCAGCAGGAAGCTGCAGAGTCCGCGCCGGGCGGCAGCGCCGATCGAGATCGCGGAGGGCGGAAAGCTCGTCATGACCAGCGGCGGTTACCGCGCCGTGACGTCGCGAGCCACCGTAGCACGGTTCCGCAAGCACGTCAGTCCGCTGACCGGCGTCGTCTCGCGGCTCGAGCGGATCGAGGCCGATCTGCCGATGAACACGAACTTTTTCGCCTACCACAATTTCTCGGCGCCGGCCTGGAACGTCGACCAGCTCAGATCCGGATTGAGCGGCGGCAGCTTCGGCAAGGGCTCCACAGCCGAGCAGGGCGAGGCCAGCGCGTTGATGGAGGCGATCGAGCGCTATTCGGGTATTTTCCAGGGCGACGAGATCAGGACGAAGCGCCGCTTTGTCGATTTCGTCCCCGGCGACGCTCTTCTTCCCAATGAAGTACAGCTTTTCAGCGACGCGCAGTTTCAAAACAGACATACCTCGCAGCCGGACGATTCACATCTGGTGCCTGAGCCGCTCGATCCCTCGACCAAGACGGAGTGGTCGCCGGTCTGGTCGTTACGGGACAAGCGTTTCAAACATCTTCCAACGGGCCTCTTGTACTTCTTCTATGGCGGCTTCCACACGGATTCCAACGGATGCGCCGCCGGCAACACCCGGGAGGAAGCCATCGTTCAAGGCTTCCTCGAACTGGTCGAACGCGACGCCTACGCGATCTGGTGGTACAACCGGCTGCAACGTGCAGAAGTCGACCTCGCGCAATTCGAAGATCCCTATGTGCGGGATCTGCAAGCCCAGCTTGCCGATGCAGGGCGCAGGCTTTGGGTGCTCGACATCACCAGCGATCTCGGCATTCCCTCTTACGTGGCGATCATCCATTGGATGCAGAACGGACACGAAAATATCGAATTCGGTTCCGGCTCGCATTTCGATCGCCGCATAGCCCTGCTGCGTTCCCTCACCGAACTGACCCAGTTCATGTCGATTGGCATGATGGGCGGCGGAAGTGGCGAGAAGCCGACGCTGGACGGTGTCACGCCGCTGCGACTGGACGATTATCCGTTCCTGATCCCCAGCGACAATCCGATCGTGCCGTCGGCGCCGAGCCTCAAGGTTCACGACAACGCGCGCGACCAGGTCAATGCCTGCATCGAGATTGCCGCCGGCGCGGGATTTGATTTCCTCGTGCTCGACCAGACGCGGCCCGATGTCCAGGTGCCCGTCGTCAGAGTGCTCGTTCCGGGGTTGCGGCATTTCTATCGCCGCTTCGCGCCCGGCCGACTTTACGATGTTCCGATGAAGCTCGGATTGCTGAATCGTCCGCGACTGGAAAGCGAGCTCACGCCATTCCTTCCACACACCTGAAGGCTGGCCCGTTGCGCAACTTCCGGAAAACGAAGCTCAGGAAGATCGCACCCGTCATCGTCGCCCGATTGAACGGTCGTTGCTCCCTTCACATGCAGGCGGACGGAAGCATCGCTGCAGGCTTGGGCGGCTACTCGATCAATCTGGGACAATTCAGTGCGGCAGCGGTCGACCGTGCGGGACATCTCACCAGCGGCCTGCCGCTCGCCTCCTTTGCGGGCAAAGGCGTCCTCGCGAGGCAGGTTCATGCCCTCGTGCGGCGACTGGCAGGGCATGGACTTCTCGAATACCGCTTATGCTCTCCGCGTGACGAGCAAGACCTCGTGGTCATCGAGCCGCAGGTCGCCGAATACTGGCCACAACGCGCAAAGCTGGGGAGCGGTGATACCATTGTGCTGTCGCGCTTCGCCTATCTGCGCCGGCTCGGCAGCGAGATGGTGCTGGAATCACCGCGCGCCGGCGCGCTGTTTCGGATTTTCGATCCCGCCATCGCTGCCACCCTCGCTGCCCTGTCGCGGCCTCAGAAGATCAGCAACCTTCGCCGCCATGCGGCCTCCGCGAACCTCGATCTGCTCGGATTGCTGATCGACAGCAAGATGCTGATCAAGCTCAATGCGAAAGACGGCGACGGCCTTCGGGTGAATGAAGGCGACGGCAATCTCGTTCTCTGGGACTTCCACGATCTCGTGTTTCATACGAGGAGCACGGAGGGCCGGCACTCCAATCCAGTTGGCGGCGCGTTCACCCATGCGGGCGTCGTTCCACCGCTACCCGCGGTGCGTCCGCCCTGGCCCGGCAAGAAGATCGACCTCGGCAAATTCTCCACGTCGGGGTCGGCCTCGCACTTCGCGAAGCTGTTGCGCGAACGCCATTCAATACGAGATTTCGACGACCAGCATCCGGTCACGCTCGCCGAGCTCGCGCAGTTTCTCGACACGACAGCCCGCGTGCTGTCGGAATGGAAGATCGGCGCAGATTTTGACGGCGGTCCCGAGGTCACCTACAGCGCAAGACCCTATCCGTCGGCAGGCGGCGCGTATGAGCTGGAACTATACTTGGCGGTCTTGAACTGCGGGGAGCTTGCACGTGGACTTTACCACTATGACGCGGGCAGCCACGCGCTTGTCGCGATCGACACCTCCGCCCAACAACTCCAAGCGCTTTCTACGGCGGCCGAGTTTGCCATGGACGCATCCGGTCCACCGCAGGTCTTGATCACGATCGCCGCGCGCTTTGGGCGGATCTCCTGGAAATACAGCTCAATCGCATATTCGTTGATCCTGAAGGACGTCGGCAACCTGATCCAGACGTTCTATCTGACGGCGACCGACATGGGCCTTGGTGGCTGCGCAATCGGCACCTGCAACATCGATCTGTTTGCAAAAATGACGGGGCTTGAATTCCACGTGGAGGGCCCGGTCGGTCAATTCGCGCTCGGGCGCGGCAGGAAACCGGCCCCCTCTAGCTAAGGGGAGGTCTTTCGAATGTTTACGGCCTCGATCGCACGCGAATGGCGCCCAGCGGCGGGATTCGGCTTCGCCCTTCGGGCTACGCCGGGACGAGCCTTCATGCGGACGGCTTGTCGGCTACGGCTGCGCTGAATGGTGCCCCTGGCCGGAATCGAACCAGCACTCCTTGCGGAACTCGATTTTGAGTCGAGCGCGTCTACCAGTTCCGCCACAGGGGCATTCGCAATGGTCCCGGCCGGGAAGGCCGGGGTCGCGAAGCGCGGCGGACTATAGCGGGCGGCCCGTCATGGTCAACCCGCGCGGGCGGGATGTCCCGCGCCCCGGCAGCGGAATTTCCGGTGGGTGTGACCCCGAGGACGACGCGAGGCCGTTGCCGTCCGTATGGCAGTCACGGAAGAGTTTGCCCGGCGGCGGCAGCCGCTGCCACCGTCCCCAAGCCTGGCCGCGGCTGCGGCAACCTACTTCGAGACGGAGGCGCGAGCGTAACGGTATTGTCCGGTTCGTCGATCTCGATGAAGCAAGGGGCACTTGAAGCAAGGGGCACTTGAACATGGTGTGGGGATGGTACGAGCGCAGCCAATTCGGCGACTTCTTCCCGAACGGCGACTATGTGGGCTGGGAGGAAGGCCTCAAGCAATATTTCGACGAGCAGATGTCTGCGGAGCAAAGGGCGGCGCTGAACGACTGGCACGTCGCTTACATTGGGGAGGTGGCTCGCAAGTTCAGGGAGGACAGGGGCCTGCTCGAGCCGCACGAACGTCCGTTGGAATTCAGGATGGAGGAGTCACGCAAATCGCTCGGATCGCTGCTGCATTTGACCAACGGCGTCCGTGCCGTCGATGCAACCTTGCACGCCATCATCGAGAAGCTGGAGCCGGGCGTGCACCAGTTCTGGCCGCTACGGATCACCACGCCGAAGGGCAAGGACTACCCCGTTCCGTATTACGGCATCATCGTCCGCCGTTACATCGACAGCTTCGTGCCGGAACAAAGCGCCGTCCATCAGGTGTCGGAGGGATCGACGGCGTATTTTGCAAACAATCCCACGAAAAAGGGCTATGGCAGTCTGACGGTCTTGAAGCGTGTCAGCGTCGGCGCCCATCTCTGGCATGAACGCAGGCTGCTCAATCCGAGCCTTTTCTTTTCCGATGAGCTGCAGGCGGCGATGACCCAGTGGGGCCTGCGCGTTCCCACGCATCATCGACTGAACGCGATCTGACCGCGGCGGACGGCGGTCGTCACGGTCAACCCGCGCGGATGTGATTGTCCCGCGCCTCGACAGCGGTATTTTCACGCGATACGACCGCAATCGACGACCTTGGAGCAGGGCCCATGACCCTCCCGAACGATGCTCCCCGGAGGACCGACGTGACGATTGCCACCGCCCATCCGTCGCATGCTTCCGCCGCTGGCAATCCGGCGCTGACCTCGGCGCTGGCGATTGCCGTGATCGCGGCGGCGACCCTGGCCGGCGCCTGGTTCTTCCAGCTCGTGCTGGAGATCATGCCCTGTCCGCTCTGCCTCGAGCAGCGCTATGCCTATTACCTCGCGGTGCCGCTCGGCGCCCTGGTGGCGCTCGCGGCCGCCCGCGGCGCGCCGCGTCCGGTGCTGCTCGCGGGCCTTGCGATCCTCGGCCTCGCCGCGCTCGCCAATGCCGGGCTCGGCACCTATCACGCCGGTGTCGAATGGGGGTTCTGGCCGGGGCCAACCGATTGCACCGGCCCGATGGTGGATTTCGGCAAGGCCGGCTCGCTGCTGGACCAGCTCGACAAGGTCAAGGTGGTGCGCTGCGACGAGGTGCAGTGGCGCTTCCTCGGCATTTCGCTGGCCGGTTACAACGTGCTGATCTCGCTCGTGATGGCCGCGATCGCCGGTTGGGGCGTGATGAAGGCCGCGAGGGCCTGAGGTCGGGCCGTACGGTTTTCTCGTTATCCGTCATGCCCGCGCAAAGGCTTCGCCTTTGTCGCTGGAGGAGGCCGCGAAGCGGCCCTCTCGAAGCATGGACGGGCACCAGCCGGGCTGTTCATCCTTCGAGACGCGCGGAGCCTGTCATCGGGCCGCGCTTCGCGCGGACCCGGTGGCGCTCCTCAGGATGACGGTTGGTAGAGCTAATCGTCGACGTCGTCCTGCGGCCGGCCGAACAGATGGATGATGCCCGGCGTCGAGATGGTGACGAACAGGAAGCGCGACAGATGATGCGCGCCGACGAAGATCGGGTCGATGTGCAGCGTCAACGCCAGCGCCAGCATCGCGTCCATCGCGCCCGGCGCGAAGGCGACCACGACATCGGCGAGCCGCACATGGGTGGTGAAGCCGATCACCGCGACGAACACGGCCGAGATCAGGATGGCAATCGCAAACGAGCCGAGCCCGGCATTGACGTGACTGAGCAGGGTCGAGGTTTTCATCCGCGCGAAGCGGGTGCCGATGATGGCGCCGATGCCGACCAGCGCGACGTTGCGGAGCCAGGGCGGCAGGCCGCCATCGACCAGCCCGGAGCCGTGCAGCAGGCTGGAGGCGAGCATCGCGCCGAACATCCAGCTGGCGGGGAATTTGATCCAGCGCAGCAGCAGCGAGACGCCGATCGATAAGGCGACCAGCGCGACGAGGCCGAACGGCGAGGCGACCGTCGTCGGCAATGGCGGCGGCGCTGCATGCGTCACCCCGGTCAGCGCCAGCACCAGCGGCAGCGCCGCGGTCAAGATGATCACGCGCATGGTCTGCACCACCGCGATCGCCGCGACGTCGGCGCCCTTTTCCGCGGCGAGGATCGTGATCTGCGACAGCGCGCCCGGGCTGCCGGCGAGGAAAGCCGAGGTCTGGTCCCAGCCATGGACGCGTTGCAGATAGAGGCTCGAGCCGAAGGTCGAGCAGAACGTCGCCAGCGCCAGCAGGCCGATGGTGAGCGGATAGGAGCTCATGTGCTGCAGCAATTGCTGCGACATCAGCGAGCCGAGGGAGATGCCGAGCAACAGCAGCACCGATTGCGTCAGCACCGCCGGCACCGCGAGCGGCCGTCCGGCCAATGCGGCGATCGCGACCGCGACCATCGCCCCCGAGATCAGGCCGCCCGGCAATTCTGCCCACAGAAACAGCAAGCCGCCGACGGTGCCGATGACAAGGGTCTCGAGCCCGTTCAGGACTTTGCTGCGGTCGGGAATGGCCGTTGCCATCGAAGCGCGGATCAGGGTCACGCCGCCTTATGGCAAATTCGCGTGAACGCGACAAATGCATCTCGCGATTGCAGCATTGCGCTCCGGCTCGCCCGGCGCACAGATTTTCACCCTTCGAAACGGGCCGGGGATTGCGATCAGTATCGCCACAAACTCGTCATGACGGGGCAGAAGCGCGAAGCGCGTCTTCGCGCAGGTGTCCCGGCCATCCACGCCTTTGCCACGCGCAATCCAACACGTAGATGCCCGGCACAAGGCCGGGCATCACGGGTTCGTCGAGCGAATGAGCGCAGTTGCGACTGCCCTCCCCGATGGGGAGAGCGAATCGCATCAAACCTGCCCGGATGTTTACTTCGTCGCCGCGGGCGCAGCGGCGGCGCCGCCCGACTTCTCCTTCTTGCACTCGGAGCGGAATTTCTTGCGCTCCTTGCCGTGCAGCCCCTTGGCGTCGGCTTCCTTCGAGCATTCCAGCGACTGGGCGGTGCGCGGCTTCTTCTCGGCCGGCGCCTTGGTCTCGGCCTTCGGAGCGGCGTCCTTGGCGGCGGGCGCGGCCGTTTGCGCGAAAGCTCCGCCCATCAGCAGCAGGGAGGCCAGGGCGGTTGCGGACGCGAGCGTGGAAATCGTCTTCATGGGGCACCTCGTGAGGGAAAGAGGGCCGAAACGTCGCGCGACGATGCTGAACGGTGGATGAACATGCGGCGGTCCCGCCGCCACAATATTTTAACGCGCAGGCGCGCAGGTGCGTTGTCGCAAGTCGGGGTTGCGCTAGGATAATGGTCTTACGCCAATGCTCCCTACGGGAAACCAACGGGAAACCAGGGATGACGGGAGACCAGCGATGACCATTCAAACCAGATTGTTGTGCGTGCTTGCGGTGTCGGGCTTTGCAGCCTTTGCGGCGAGCGCGCCGGCGCAGGCCCTGACCGCGCAGGAATGCAGCGCCAAGTACCAGGCGGCCAAGTCGGCCGGCACCCTCGGCGGCCAGAAGTGGAATGATTTCCGCAAGGCGCAGTGCGGCGCCGACGCGACCCCGGCTGCGGCGCCCGCCGCTCCGCCGCCGGCAGCCGCCGCGCCCGCTCCGGCCGCGCCGAAGGAAGCCAAGCAGGCGCCCGCCGCGGCACCGGCGGCGCCGGCAGGACCCGCCGTATTTCCGAACGCCATCGATCCCAAATACGCCAAGGAGTCCGAAGGCAAGGGACGCATGCACACTTGCGTCGACCAGTACAACGCCAACAAGGCCACCGGCGGCAATGGCGGCCTGAAGTGGATCCAGAAGGGCGGCGGCTATTACAGCGAATGCAACAAGCGCCTGAAGGGCGCCTGAGCGAGCCGACCGAGTTTGGCGAGCGGCCGGCGTAAGCCGGCCGCTTTCCGTTTGCACCGGCTCTATTGGCTGCAACTCTCTCTACGGGTTTTCCGTCAGCAGCTTGTCCGCCGACTGCGTCAGCAATTGCGCGCGCTTGCGCGGGCCGCGCTCGAGAAACAGTAGGCTCTGGCCGAAGATGAAGCAGTAGAACAGGAAGGCCTGCGCATCGGCCTCTTCAGTCGGCAGCCCGGTGGCGCGATAGAGCTGGGCGACATTCTTCAGCCGCGCGGCATCGACGCTCGCGGCGGCAGCGGCAGCGGCCTCATCGGTGCGCGCCCATTGCCGGATCGCGAGCTCGACCGCCATCGCCTCGGTGTTCATGCGCTCCGAATACAGCGTGATGATCGCCTTCAGCCGCTCGCGCGCGCTGGTGCCGTCGAGCGCGGTGTGCTTCTCGATCGATGCGATGCGGCCGTCGCGCCAGCGCGTCAGCATGGCCTCGAGCAGCGCGGCGCGATCCCTGAAGCGGCGGTAGAAGCCGCCCTTGGTGACGCCGAGATTCTTCGCCAGTACCTCGACCCGCACGCCGTCGACCCCGCTATGCGCGAGTTCGGCGAAGCCGGCCGCGACCCAGACGTCGCCTTTGCTTTCAGTCATGCGATCTCCGCGCATCATAATGCGCAATGGGATCGTCATCACGCATTAATCGCTTGTTTGTGCATGGCCTTTTCGGAAAACCGCTTCGCACTTTTCCGGATCATGCTTTGATACGGTACCGTATTGCTACCCTGCTTCGTCCCTGATACGCTACCGTATCAAAAATCGAAGGAGGGATCCGATGGAGGGCGAGGCGACCTATCGCGGCACGGTCTATCCCTGGCACTGCGACCATATCGGCCACATGAACGTCATGTGGTATGTCGGCAAGTTCGACGAGGCGAGCTGGAACATGTTCGCGCGGCTCGGCCTGACGCCGAGCTACCTGCGCGAGTCCGGCCGAGGCATGGCCGCCGTGCAACAGAACATCTCCTACAAGCGCGAGCTGCTCGCCGGCGACCTCGTCGAGGTCAAGAGCCGGTTGGTCGAGTTCCGCGACAAGTCGATCCGTATCCTGCACGAAATGCGCAATGCGGAGACCGGCGAGATCGCCGCGACCTGCGAGATCGCGGCCGTGCATATCGACCGTGCCGCGCGGAAGTCAACGCCGTTTGCGCCGGCGATCCGCTACGCGGCGATGCCGCATCTCGTGCCGTCCGAGCCTGCAATCGCGTGACCGCCATGCCGCGTTTCGAACCGAAGAATCCAAACTATCGCGCCGTCGCGACCGATACGTTCGCGCGCCAGCGCGCGATGCAGACGCTTCGTATCTCGATCGCGCGCATGGAGCCCGGCGAGGTCGATCTTGCGATGCCCTATGCGCCAGAGTTTTGCCAGCAGAACGGCTTTGTGCATGCCGGAATCATCACCGCGGGGCTCGACAATGCCTGCGGCATCGCCGCCTTCACGCTGATGCCCGAAGGCTCCGACATCCTCACCGTGGAGTTCAAGACCAATCTGCTGGCGCCGGCCCGCGGCGAGCGGTTCATGTTCTGCGGCGTCGTGGTCAAGCCCGGCCGCACACTGACGGTCTGCGACGGCCGCGCCTACGCGATCCAGGACGGCGTCGAGACGCTGGTCGCGACCATGAGCGGAACGCTGATGGCGCTGGCGCGGCGGGAGTCGTAGAAGGCTAACTCTCTCCCCGTCACCCTGAGGTGCGAGCCTTGCGGCGCAAGGCACACACCTCGGGAGGACGGGGCTGGTCGAAGCGCGTGTTGCTTTCGCAGGGACGACGATTGTGGATGCAGGCCGCGCCACACACCCCGTGTCGTCCTGGCGAAAGCCAGGACCCATTACCCCGAATCTCAATTGTTGCGCTGGCTGGGGCCACGATCCCGGTCATCACCGAATGCGGTGGTTATGGGTCCCTGCGTTCGTGTTTGGTCCCTGCTGATTGGTTTGATGGAATCGGTGTAGAACGAGGCGTGGCCTTTGTCAGGGAGCGCTTCGCGTCATGGAACTGAGCCTGCACGCGAACGCCACGACGACGCCGAAGACGCGCGCCTATATCCAGCGCAGCAGGAAGTCGGTTGCCGAATTGGCGACGGAACTGGGGGTCAGCGAGACCACGATCTATCGTTGGCGCGACCGCACGACGGTCGAAGATCGCTCGCACCGGCCGAAGAACCTGGTGACCAGCCTGTCGGCTGTCGAAGAAAGGGCGGTTTGCGAGCTGCGGACGTCGCTGCAGTTGCCGCTGGATGACATCGTCGAGGTGATGCAGCGATGCATCAATGCCAAGCTGTCCCGCAGCGCCATTCACCGCTGCCTGCAGCGCAATGGCATCAGCCGGCTCGCCAAGCCTGACAAACCCAAGGCCGGCATCTTCGAGACCGCCAGCATCGGCTTCATCCATATCGAC